>NZ_JAERJN010000003.1:251-136687 GCF_018257595.1 Tatumella sp. JGM94
CCCGCGCCCCCGGGCCTTAACCCGTCCGCCGCAGCGCGGCTGCTGAAACTCCGCCACTGATGGCGGAAGGAAGATGCACAGAGCCAGACGTTTACACGGGGAACCGCTATTCAGAGGTAAAAGGTAATGCCCCGGGCACGGATTGTAAAGGCCCGCGCCACCGGGCCTTAACCCGTCCGCCGCAGCGCAGCTGCTGAAACTCCGCCACTGATGGCGGAAGGAAGATGCACAGAGCCAGACATTTACACGGGGAACCGCTATTCAGAGGTAAAAGGTAATGCCCCGGGCACGGATTGTTAAGGCCCGCGCCCTCGGGCCTTAACCAATCAACAAACAAAACATTCCCCTGTTAGCCAATGGTACGCTCACCACGCGACAGCCCGATAACCCCGGAACGGACAACTTCAACAATTTCTGTCACTCCGCGTAATACATTCAGAAATGCATCCAGTTTATCGCTGCTTCCGGCCAGTTGTACCGTGTACAAAGAGGTACTGACATCAACAATCTGTCCGCGGAAAATATCGGCACAACGTTTTACTTCCTCTCGCTGCCCTCCTCCGGCCTGGATCTTAACCAGCATAATTTCACGTTCAACACTGGCCGTCTGCCCCAGCTCACTGACACGTAAAACATCGACCAGTTTATGCAGCTGTTTTTCAATTTGCTCCAGTACCTTCTCATCGCCTACCGTCTGGATAGTCATTCGCGATAAGGTCGGATCATCCGTCGGAGCAACAGTCAGACTTTCAATGTTGTAACCACGCTGTGAAAACAGTCCGATAACACGCGATAATGCGCCAGATTCATTCTCAAGTAATACCGATAAAATACGGCGCATTATTCAGTCCTCCCGGTTTTACTTAACCACATCTCATTCATTCCACCGCCACGCACCAGCATCGGATATACGTGCTCGCTGCCATCAACATGTACATCAGCAAACACTAACCGGCCGCTGGCAACAATTTTCAGCGCTTCGCTCAGTTTTTCATCCAGCATCGCCGGATCACTGATCGTCATCCCGACGTGTCCGTAGGCTTCAGCCAGACGGACAAAATCCGGTAAAGACTGCATATATGACTGAGAATGACGCCCGGAGTAGATCATATCCTGCCATTGCTTAACCATGCCCAGATAGCCGTTATTCAGATTCAGGATCAGTACCGGCAGGTTATACTGTAATGCCGTAGATAATTCCTGAATATTCATCTGGATACTGCCATCCCCGGTGACACATACCACAGTCGCTTCCGGTACGGCCATTTTAACACCCAGCGCCGCAGGTAAACCAAAGCCCATGGTGCCCAGCCCGCCGGAGTTGATCCAGCGACGTGGCTGGTTAAAACGATAATGCAACGCAGCAAACATCTGATGCTGACCGACATCAGAGGTCACATACGCGTCTCCGCCCGTAAGCCGCCAGAGTGCATCAATTGCCGCCTGTGGTTTGATGGTATCGCCTGAAGGATCAAACGCCAGACAATCACGTGCACGCCAGCCTTCAATCTGTTGCCACCAGCCGTCAGTTTCCGGTCCGGCAGCGTCCGCTGAATTCAACAGTTCCAGCATCTGCTGTAATACCTGCCCGGCATCACCGACCACCGGAATATCTGCAGCAACCGTTTTAGAAATCGAGGCCGGGTCAATATCGATATGGATAATGGTCGCATCAGGGCAGTATTTCGCCAGATTATTGGTCGTCCGGTCATCGAAACGAACGCCAATAGCAAAAATGACATCCGCATGATGCATCGTCATATTGGCTTCATAAGTACCGTGCATGCCAAGCATACCAACACTTTGCGGATGTGTTCCGGGAAATGCCCCCAGCCCCATCAGGGTGGTGGTCACCGGAATCTTCAGTGTTTCGGCCAGAGTCAGTAATGCTGTTTCGCAGCCGGAAGTAATGACCCCGCCCCCGGCGTAAATAACCGGCTGCCGGGCAGCCAGCAAGGTCTGTAATGCGCGCTTAATCTGCCCGCGATGGCCCTGTGTGGTCGGATTATAAGAACGCATGGAGACCTGTTCCGGCCAGTGATAAGGCAGTTTTACTGCGGGGTTTAACACATCTTTGGGTAAATCAATAACCACCGGTCCCGGGCGTCCGGAAGCGGCCAGCCAGAACGCTTTTTTGATCACTTCAGGAATATCTTCGGTACGCTTTACCAGAAAGCTGTGCTTCACTATCGGCCGGGAGATCCCCACCATATCGCATTCCTGAAAAGCATCGCTGCCGATCAGCGAAGACGCAACCTGCCCGGAAAGTATCACCATCGGAATCGAGTCCATATACGCCGTAGCTATGCCGGTAATGGCATTGGTCGCCCCGGGGCCAGAGGTGACCAGAACCACGCCCGTATCACCGGTGGCCCGCGCCAGTCCATCGGCCATATGTACCGCAGCCTGCTCATGGCGCACCAGAATATGGTCAATACCTCCGACGGTCTGCAACGCATCGTAAATATCCAGCACCGCGCCTCCGGGATAACCAAAGACCTGCTTTATACCCTGGTCAATCAATGACTGAACGACCATTTCGGCTCCTGACAACATCTCCATTTTTGCCTCCAGGCGATAACTCAAATTACGCACATGCATAACTGACAAACGGTAACCTTCCACCCTTTTGCTGCGGAATAAAGATCGGAAACTTACAGCGGAGTCAGCCTGTCAGTTTATCGCTGCATAGTGTTCATTCAGGGGAAGACAGCATTTATTATCTGCATTTCATCCGGCTAACATAACCGCAGAAATGGTGTCAGGCAAACCGGCTGCTGATTAACAGCGGTAATTATTTTATAAAAATTACTGCCATTTCAGCGGACAGCCAAAGAATAAAGCTACTGACATAATTATTAGTAGTTAAATATTCTGCCTTTATAACCTGATACAGATAATAATGAAATTTACCGATACTACCCCCGGAAATATGACAGTGCCCTGCTCCGCATATTTACACGGTAATAAATTTATTCTCTGATAAACCATAGTAATTCAATATATTTCACTAGTACAAAGCTTAGTAGCCGTCATTTACCTCGACAAAATCGCCAATAAAAAACAATAAATATCAATAAATTATACCAGAAACCCTGACTTATACTGTCTCGAAGCACAGGACCATGACGGCAGATAAATTGTTGTCCCCTGACACTCCTCTTTTTGGGCCGGTTAATCCAGAACATTACTCTGTTATGGGGAATTAAATAGCCCTTTACTTTAGGTTGACATGAAGAACAGATTCCAGTACCAATATATACATACTTAATTTCCGGGGTCTGAACAGATGATTCATTTTAACCTCCTTCCAGGACTACTCCTTCTCGCATTAAATATGCGCGGTAGTTCTGTGGGCGGAATCAAAAAATGATTCGGGCCTGATAACAGAAAAACCCGCGCCGCAGCGCGGGTTTTTTTATGCCCGCAGCCAGGTGCAGTAAAATACTAAAGGAATCTACTGATGAGCGAGCAAGTCATTATTTTTGATACAACATTACGTGACGGTGAACAGGCGTTACAGGCCAGCCTGAGTGTCAAAGAAAAATTACAAATTGCTCTGGCACTGGAAAGGATGAAAGTCGATGTTATGGAAGTCGGCTTTCCCGTCTCCTCTCCGGGTGACTTTGAATCGGTTCAGACCATTGCCCGGACTATTAAAAACAGCCGCGTCTGCGGACTGGCGCGTTGTGTGGAAAAAGATATTGACGCGGCCGCTGAAGCCCTGCGGGTGGCCGACGCTTTCCGTATCCACACCTTTATTGCAACCTCTCCGATGCACATTGCCACCAAGCTGCGCAGTACCCTGCCGGAAGTGATCGAACGTGCGGTGCATATGATTAAACATGCCCGTAACTATACAGATGATGTGGAGTTTTCCTGCGAAGATGGCGGCCGGACTCCGATAGATGATTTGTGCCGGGTTGTGGAGGCCGCAATTAATGCCGGAGCCCGTACCATCAATATCCCTGACACTGTCGGTTATACCCTGCCCCATGAATATGCCAATATTATCTCAGCGTTAACTCAGCGTGTTCCTAATATTCATAAAGCTATTTTGTCCGTGCATACTCATGATGATTTAGGGATGGCAGTCGGTAACGCCGTCGCTGCCGTTCAGGCGGGAGCCCGTCAGGTGGAAGGAACCCTGAATGGCCTGGGTGAACGTGCCGGTAACTGTGCGCTGGAAGAAGTCATTATGGCGATCAAAACCCGCCAGCAAATACTGAACGTTAGCACCCGCATCAATCATCAGGAAATTTACCGTACCAGCCAGATTGTCAGTCAGATTTGTAATATGCCAATTCCAGCCAATAAAGCTGTGGTCGGGAGCAATGCTTTCGCACACTCCTCCGGTATTCACCAGGACGGTGTGCTGAAAAACCGTGAAAACTACGAAATCATGACCCCCGAATCGATTGGTCTGAACCAGATACAGTTAAACCTGACCTCCCGTTCCGGCCGCGCCGCAGTGAAGCATCGTATGGAAGAGATGGGATACACAGAAGCTGATTATGATGCAGCCGCTTTATATGATGCCTTCCTGAAACTGGCCGACAAAAAAGGCCAAATCTTCGACTACGACCTGGAAGCACTGGCGTTCATCAATAAGCAGAATGAAGAACACGACCATTTCAGCTTACAGGATTTTAATGTGCAGTCAGGGTCCAATATTACGGCTACGGCCTCAGTAAAACTGGCCTGTGGCAACGATATTAAAGAAGAAGCAGCCACAGGTAATGGTCCGGTTGATGCGGTATATCAGGCAATTAACCGTATTACCGGTTATCAGGCAGAACTGGTGAAATACCAGTTATCCGCCAAAGGTCATGGTGAGAATGCTCTGGGGCAGGTCGATATTGTGATTAGCTATAACCACCGTAAATTCCATGGTGTCGGCCTGGCGACGGATATTGTTGAGTCCTCAGCCACAGCGATGGTCAACGCCCTGAATAATATCTGGCAGGCAAAGCAGGTAGAAAAAGAATTGCAGCGTAAATCAAAGAATGAAGCTAAGGAAACCGTGTAATTATGTCTACGTCCTTCCATATTGCAGTATTACCGGGTGATGGTATTGGTCCGGAAGTGATGACCCAGGCTCTGAAAGTTCTGGCTGCCATCCGTGAACGTTTTTCCATTAACATCACAACCGCGCAGTATGATGTTGGTGGTATCGCTATTGATAACCACGGTCAGCCACTGCCCCCGGAAACACTGGCAGGATGTGAACAGGCCGATGCCGTATTATTTGGTTCCGTCGGTGGCCCGAAATGGCAGCATCTGCCGCCCGACGGGCAGCCAGAGCGTGGCGCACTGTTACCATTACGTAAACACTTCAAATTATTCAGTAACCTGCGCCCGGCGGCCTTGTATCACGGGCTGGAAGCTTTCTGCCCGCTGCGCAGCGATATTGCGGCCCGCGGTTTCGATATTTTATGCGTCCGTGAATTAACTGGCGGGATCTATTTCGGCCAGCCGAAAGGACGTGACGGGCGCGGTGATCAGCTGCGTGCATTCGATACAGAAGTTTACCACCGCTATGAAATCGAGCGTATTGCCCGGCTGGCGTTTGAATCCGCAGCAAAACGCCGCGGGAAAGTCACCTCGGTCGATAAAGCTAACGTATTGCAGTCTTCCATCCTGTGGCGTGAAACGGTCAGCGAAATCGCCAAAGAATACCCGGCGATCGAACTGGAACATATCTACATTGATAACGCGACCATGCAGTTAATCAAAGATCCTTCCCAGTTTGATGTGCTGCTGTGTTCCAATTTGTTTGGCGACATCCTGTCGGATGAATGTGCGATGATCACCGGGTCGATGGGCATGCTGCCATCAGCCAGTCTGAATGAGCAGGGCTTTGGTTTATATGAGCCAGCCGGGGGTTCAGCACCGGATATTGCCGGTCAGAACATTGCCAATCCGATTGCTCAGATCCTGTCCCTGTCCCTGTTGTTACGTTACAGCCTGAATGCCGGTGATGCCGCTGACAGTATCGAGCAGGCAGTCAACCGTGCGCTGGAAGAAGGTTTCCGTACCCGTGATCTGGCAGGTCAGGGACCGGCTGTCAGTACTGATGAGATGGGCGATATCATTGCCCGGTTTATTACCGGAGAAAAATAAAAAATGAGCAAAACATTATACCAGAAGTTATTTGATGCACATGTCGTCTACGAAGCCGAAAACGAAACACCTTTACTGTATATCGATCGCCATTTAGTCCATGAAGTCACCTCTCCGCAGGCATTCGATGGCCTGCGCGCTCAGGGCCGCCCTTTGCGCCAGCCATCAAAAACCTTCGCGACAATGGACCACAACGTGTCCACTCAGACCCGTGATATTAATGCATCCGGTGAGATGGCCCGCATCCAGATGCAGGAACTGATCAAAAACTGTGAGGAATTCGGTGTTCAGCTGTATGACCTGAACCACCCTTATCAGGGGATAGTCCATGTGATTGGGCCCGAGCAGGGCATGACGTTGCCGGGCATGACTATCGTCTGCGGAGATTCCCACACCGCGACTCATGGTGCGTTCGGATCGCTGGCATTCGGGATCGGTACTTCTGAAGTTGAACATGTGATGGCCACCCAGACCCTGAAACAGGGCCGGGCTAAAACCATGAAAATTGAAGTGACAGGTCAGGCGGCTGCCGGTATCACGGCTAAAGATATCGTGCTGGCCGTGATCGGTAAAACCGGCAGTGCCGGGGGTACCGGTCATGTTGTCGAGTTCTGCGGCCCGGCAATCGAAGCCCTGAGCATGGAAGGTCGTATGACCCTGTGTAATATGGCCATCGAGATGGGCGCAAAAGCAGGCCTGGTTGCCCCTGACGAAACGACCTTTAATTACCTGAAAGGCCGCCAGTTTTCCCCGACCGGTGAACAATGGGCACAGGCCGTAAATTACTGGCAGAGCCTGAAGTCAGATAAAGATGCGGTATTTGATAGTATCGTGACCCTGGATGCGGCAGATATTGCCCCTCAGGTCACCTGGGGGACCAACCCGGGCCAGGTCATTGCCATTAACCAGCCAATTCCGGCACCTGAGTCTTTCAGTGACCCGGTTGAGCGCGCCTCCGCGGCGAAAGCACTGGCCTATATGGGACTGGATGCCGGTATCCCGCTGACAGAAGTCAGTATTGATAAAGTGTTTATCGGTTCCTGTACCAATTCACGTATCGAAGACTTGCGTGCCGCTGCCGCTGTCGCCAAAGGACGTAAAGTGGCACCGGGCATCGTCGCGATGGTGGTGCCGGGTTCCGGTCCGGTCAAAGCACAGGCCGAAGCCGAGGGGCTGGATAAAATATTTACCGATGCCGGTTTTGAATGGCGTCTGCCCGGCTGCTCAATGTGTCTGGCGATGAATAACGACCGGCTGAACGCGGGGGAACGTTGTGCATCCACCAGTAACCGTAACTTTGAAGGCCGTCAGGGCCGTGGCGGGCGCACTCACCTGGTCAGCCCGGCAATGGCTGCCGCAGCTGCGGTGACCGGCCGTTTTGCTGACATCCGTGAACTGAACTAAGGAGCTGTTGATGGCCACTAAATTTATCCGACATACTGGTATTGTTGCGCCGCTGGATGCAGCCAACGTCGATACAGATGCCATTATTCCCAAACAGTTTTTACAGAAAGTGACCCGCACCGGGTTTGGTCAGCATTTGTTTAATGACTGGCGTTTTCTGGATGACGCAGGACAAGTCCCGAATCCGGAGTTTGTGCTGAATAAACCGCAATTCAAAGGTGCCAGTATTTTGCTGGCCCGCGAGAACTTTGGTTGTGGATCGTCCCGTGAGCATGCCCCCTGGGCCCTGACCGATTTTGGTTTCCGTACCGTTATCGCGCCTGCTTTTGCCGATATTTTTTATGGCAACAGCTTTAATAACCAGCTGTTGCCGGTGATCCTGACAGAAGAGCAAGTGGATGAACTGTTCCGTCTGGTGGCAGAACAGCCGGGCATCGAATTTGTGGTGGATTTGGAAAACCTGGAAGTGATTGCCGGCGGGAAACATTATCCGTTCACCCTCGACAGCTTCCGTCGTCATTGCATGCTGAACGGTTTAGACAGTATCGGTCTGACTCTGCAACATGAATCTGCTATTGCCGATTACGAAACCCGCCAGCCTGCGTTTTTACGTTAATCCGGCATCAGGTCACGGTTTTTAGCCGCTCCCCCGCCCTGCTGGCGGGGGATCACCGGCCGCACTCTGCGGATTCTTTTACCCGCCAGGTCAGTAGTAACGCAATCACTGTCAGCCCGGAAGCCAGCCAGTAAATCGCCTCATGTCCCCACCAGCTGCTGATGCTCCCCTGTAACACCCCGGCAAAAATCATTCCCGTGGATACAGAGTTAGTAAACATTGTCGTCGCCACCCCGGCCTGGCCCGGCATCAGATCCTGAAACCACAGCATAACCAGCCCGGCAACGATACCGATAAAGATGGCGTTAAATACTTGCAGCGCCAGCAGACTGGTATAGGTGTGGAACAACAACATGCCGGGGTAAAACAATACCCCCGCAGTCACCGCCAGTAAGACCAATGGCCGTTTACCTATACGCTTAGCCAGCATACCGGCCAGGATCATTACCGGAATTTCCAGCCCTGCTGCTGTGCCCATCAATACCCCCGCAACTTTTTCCGGCATGCCCAGAGTACTGCTGATATAAAGCGGCATATCGATGATATACATCATATTACAGGTCCACATCAGTACCGAGGCGATAAACAGCCCGCGGGTGCTGGTATTTTTCCAGCCCGACACCGTACTGCGCGCCAGATTATCCGCCGGGAAAATTTTCGGGACCGATGGCAGAGTAAAACGGATAAGTATCAGTGAAATAAAAAATAATACGGCAGCAAACAGATACAGGGTCATAAACCCGCGGGTTAATGCCACGGCAAATGACAGCGGGGGGCCGATTACCCAGGCCAGTGACATCTGTGCCCGCATTAACGAACTGAACATGACCACTTCACGACGGGTAGAGTCAGCATATTCCCTGGCAAGTGCAAAGATCTGCGGTACCACGACCGTAGTAAATGCAGCCAGCAGCAATCCCGGGCCAATCAACAGCCAGTAACTACGGGTAAACGCAAACACCAGGGCATTGCCGATCGCCATCAGACAACAAAACATCAACAGATTGCGGCGGTCACCTCGTTTATCCGAACGTCTGGCCAGCAAAAAACTGACGATAATCCCGGTAATGGCATTGACGGTAAAAAACAGTCCGACTTCAAACGGGGCGGCGTGCAGCTCTCTGCTCAGGAACAGGCTGAGGGTCGGTGCCTGTAATGCACCGGCAATACTCACAGAAAATGTAACCAGCATAAAAAACACAAATACTGAATTACTTTTGACGGGCTGAAGTTCAGTTTTTTCCATAAAGCACAACATCCGGATGCGGGAGGAAAGTAACCGACAGCATATAACAAATTACCCAAAACAGCAGATCTTGTCTGCCGGACTACGGTTCCGGACACGGAGAAAATGACCACAGTAACAGTCTGCCCGCACGGCCCGTTGCCATTCACCGCGCTGATTTGTTACACCGGATTTTTGAGGCTTTCGCCGGGCTAATGAATTGCATAGAATAGCGTGTTCTCAACGGGGTGCACTCTGGTGCTGAGATATACCCGCAGAACCTGATCCGGTTAACACCGGCGTAGGGATTTGAGACTTATTCCTCAGATCTTTTGCGCATAAACTGGCCCATCCCTCAAGGAGCGCAAAGTGTTAAAAAAATTTCTGCCTGTATTATTGATTATTTCCGCACCGGTACTTGCCGCAAAACCCGTATTAACCGTTTATACCTACGACTCCTTTTCTTCCGACTGGGGCCCCGGACCGGCAATTAAAAAAGCCTTTGAAGCCGATTGCGGCTGCGAGCTCAAATACGTTTCCCTCGGGGATGGCGTTTCTCTGCTTAACCGCCTGAGAATGGAAGGCAAACACAGTAAAGCGGATGTGGTAGTCGGGCTGGATAATAATCTGCTGGATGCGGCACAAAAAACCGGGCTGTTTACACCAACCCCGGTTGACTACCGCCAGCTGACCATCCCCGGTGGCTGGAGCAATACAACGTTTGTACCTTATGATTATGGCTATTTTGCATTCGTCTATAATAAAAAACGCCTGAAAAATCCGCCATCCAGTCTGAAACAGCTGGTCGAAAGTCCGGATAAATGGCGGGTTATTTACGAAGATCCCCGCACCAGTACCCCGGGGCTCGGGCTGCTGCTGTGGATGCAAAAAGTCTACGGCGATCAGGCCCCGGCAGCATGGCAAAAACTGGCCGCCAAAACCGTCACTGTCACCCGAGGCTGGAGCGAAGCCTATAATCTGTTTCTGAAAGGTGAGAGTGATCTGGTACTCAGCTATACCACGTCACCGGCCTATCATATTATCGAAGAGCATAATCCCGATTATGCGGCCGCTGACTTTGCAGAAGGAAATTACTTGCAGGTAGAAGTGGCGGCACGACTGAAAAACAGCCCCAATCCGGCACTGGCAAAACAGTTTATGCAGTTTGTAACCAGCCCGCAGTTTCAGGAAACATTGCCGACCGGCAACTGGATGTATCCGGTCATTAAGACCCCGCTGCCTGCCGGTTTTCAGCAACTGATGGTACCTAAAACCGCCCTGCAATACTCGCCTGCGGAAGTGGCAGAGCATCGTGCAGCCTGGATTGACGCCTGGCAAAACGCAGTCAGCCACTGATGCCGCGCTGGTTGATTCCCGGGCTGCTGGCTGCCCTGATAACCACCGGTATTGCACTGCTGGCTTTTATCAGCCTGCTGTGGAATGCCCCGCTGGGCCACGCACTATACTGGTTACGCGATCCCTACCTGTGGCATGTTATCGGCTTTTCATTTACCCAGGCCGCATTATCGACACTGCTATCAGTGCTGCCGGCAATTCTGGTCGCCCGCGCCCTGTACCGGCGGCGGTTTCCGGGCAGAAACCTGCTATTGCGTTTATGCGCGATGACCCTGGTGCTGCCGGTGCTGGTGGCGGTTTTTGGCTTACTGAGTGTCTATGGCCACGATGGCTGGCTGGCACAACTGGCCGCAAGGGCCGGTATCCCCTTCCGCTTTTCTCTGTACGGGTTACCCGGTATCTTACTGGCCCATATCTTTTTCAATCTGCCGCTGGCCAGCCGGCTGTTATTACAATCTTTAGAGCAGATTCCGGCCGAACAACGTCAGCTGGCAGCCCAGCTGAATATGCAGGGGTTTTATTTATTTCGCTGGCTGGAATGGCCGTGGCTGAAACGGCAGCTGCTGCCGGTTGCCGCACTGATCTTTATGCTCTGCTTTTCCAGCTTTGCCATTGTATTAGCTTTAGGGGGCGGGCCACGGGCAACGACGCTGGAACTGGCTATTTTCCAGGCGCTGAGCTACGACTTCGACCCGGCTAAAGCAGCCATACTGGCACTGTTACAGCTGGCCTTCTGCCTGTTACTGGTCGCGCTGAGCCTGCGGCTGAATACCCCTCTAACCGGTAACAGCGCATTACTGCGCCACTGGCGGTCAGTCGACAACCGCTGGTCAGCACGACTGACAGACAGTCTGATCATTTTGCTGACCCTGCTGTTACTGGTGCCTCCCATCCTTGCGGTCGTGATCAATGGTGTTAACAGTCATCTTTTGTCTTCCCTGCAACAGACAGACCTGTGGCTCGCGACCCGGACATCGCTCAGTATTGCGCTGCGGGCGGGTCTGTTGTCCGTTATTCTGACAATGATGTTGTTATGGAGCAGCCGCGAATTACGTTTACGCCAGAAAATTCTGCCCGCACAACTGATGGAAAGCAGCGGAATGTTAATTCTGGCAATGCCGGGCATTGTATTGGCAAGCGGTATTTTTATGTTTTTTAACAGTACCAGCGGCATACCGGATTCACCGGAAAACATTGTGGTACTGGTGAATGCATTAATCGCCATGCCCTATGCGCTGAAAGTTCTGGATACCCCCATGCGTGATATCGCCAGCCATTATAATCAGCTCTGCCTGTCTCTGGACATTAATGGCTGGCAGCGGTTACGGCTGGTTGAAGGACCGGCGTTAAAGCGCCCCCTTGCTCAGGCTCTGGCCTTTGCCTGTGTACTGTCAGTGGGAGATTTTGGGGTGATTTCGTTGTTTGGCAGTGATGACTTCCGGACTCTGCCGTTTTACCTGTATCAGCAAATCGGCGCCTATCGCGGACAGCAAGCGGCTGTCAGCGCACTATTACTGCTGCTGGTATGCTTTTTACTGTTTACCCTGATCGAAAAAATAGCAGGACACCATGCTGACGCTGAATAATCTGACTTACCACTATCAGTCACAAACCATGTGTTTTTCACTGCACGCAGAAGCCGGTGAGCGGGTTGCTATCCTCGGGCCCAGCGGTGCGGGGAAAAGCACCCTGCTCAGTATGATTGCCGGTTTTTTGCCTCTCAGCAGCGGGGAGTTATGGATCGACGGAAAAAACTGCACCCGGCAGCCTCCGGCACAACGCCCAGTCTCAATGTTGTTTCAGGAAAATAATCTGTTCGCACATCTGACAGCAGGACAAAACCTCGGGCTCGGGTTGCATCCCGGACTGCGTCTGACGAATTCACAAAAACAGCAGGTCACGAAGATTGCCGCCAGTGTCGGTTTGCAGGGATTACTGGACAGATTACCCGGTCAGTTGTCAGGAGGACAACGACAACGGGTCGCACTGGCCCGTTGTCTGTTACGGCAGCAACCGCTATTGTTACTGGATGAGCCTTTTTCCGCCCTGGATCCGGCCCTGCGCCAGGAAATGCTGACGCTGACGGATACACTCTGCCACACGCACAATATTACGTTACTGATGGTGTCACATAATCTGGACGATGTCCGGCAAATTGCCGGACGCAGTGTACTGGTCGATAACGGCAGTATCGTCTGGCAGGGGGCAAGCCGGCAACTGCTGAACGGAGAAGCCGAAGCCGCGACGCTACTGGGGATCCCCGCAGCGCCCGTCAGTCAATAAACACCCGCCACAGTAACTGACGGAAATGAGGCATCATCGGGTCGAATTGCAGCCCGGCCAGTCCGGCTAGCGCCAGAATAATCAGCAGCGGAGCAACCCAGCGCAAACGGCGGGCGGGCAGCAGACGACTTGCCCAGTCCTGTTTTCTGCTGCCTTTCAGCCAGCGCCAGCCGGTCCAGGCCGCCAGCCACAGGGCTATCACTTCCGCCAGCAGTAACCATTTAAACAGACTGTTTTGCGCATTATGCGGCGCATCAATCACCACGCCGGCCAGTATTCCTGGCAGCAGATACACTGGCGGCCAGAGCAGACATCCGATAATATTCGGCGGCAGAAACTTTTTCACCGGTAACTCCAGCATTCCGGCAAGTAACGGGATCAGCGGCCGTGTCGGCCCGACAAAACGACCAATCAGAATAGTCGCGACACTGTGTTCATTCAGGGCATGCTCGGTTTTATCCAGCAGACTGCGATGCTTCTGTAAATATTTCCAGCGATGTAATGGCCCCTGAAAACGCCAGCCAATATAAAATGACAGCCAGTCTCCCAGCAGGCACCCCGCCAGACCGGCCCCCCATGCCGGATACAGCCCGAGATTTCCGCTGCCAATCAGCGCACCAAGGCTGGCCATTAATACGGTACCCGGCAGGACCAGCCCGACTAATGCCAGCGATTCAAAGAACGTCACTACCGCTACCGCAAACAACGCCCAATCCGGTGACTGAGTAATGAGGTGTTGGATCCAGGCTTCCATAAAAATTCCTCAAGTTAACTGAGCCTGGATTGTCCAGAGCGAGGACACAGACGTCAAGCAGTCTGTGTCCTTAAATACAACACAAAGGCCGGGGCCGCCCCTGATACCTGCAGGGGCTGCGCCGCGGCTGTGTTATACTCTTATCCCCCAGTTCCCCGGAGATCCTGTGAATAGTCCGCAACCCGGTTTTTTACTGACCCGTCACTGGCGGGATACCCCGCACGGGATTGAACTTACCTTCTGGCTGGCTACGGATAACGGGCCGGTACAGTTGCGGGTCCCCCCTCAACAGGCGGTTGCCTTTATCCCGCAGTCGGCAGCCGCACAGGCAGCTAACCTGTTACGCGGAGAAAACAATGTCCGTCTGACGCCTCTGCAGCTTCGTGATTTCAGCCACCAGCCCCTGTCCGGTCTGTATTGCCACCAATACCGTCAGCTTCAGCGGCTGGAAAAACGGTTTCGCGAACATGGGATCCGCGTGTATGAAGCCGATATCCGGCCTGCGGAACGTTTCCTGATGGAACGTTTTATCAACGCACCGGTCTGGTTCAGTGGCCAGCAGCAAGGGGCCGTTATCACTGATGCCCGCCTGAAGCCACATCCGGATTACCGGCCCGCCCTGAAATGGATGTCACTGGATATAGAAACCAGCGCACAGGGCGAACTTTACTGTATCGGTATTGAAGGCTGTGGCCAGCAACAGGTGATGATGCTGGGCCCTGCAACGGATGGCGATCCGCCGACAGATTTCCGTCTCGACTATGCCGCCAGCCATCAGGAATTGCTGGAGATGCTTAACCAGTGGATTACCCGCTATGACCCGGATGTTATCATCGGCTGGAACCTGGTACAGTTTGATCTGCAGATCCTGCAAAAACATGCCGAACGGTACCGTATCCCGCTGCGCTTTGGTCGCGGTAACAGCCTGCTGGAGTGGCGTGAGAACGGATTCAAACCGGGTACATTTCAGGCAATGGCGGCAGGCCGGCTGATTATTGACGGCATTGAGGCGCTGCGTTCAACCTTTCGTAATTTTTCCTCCTTCAGTCTGGAAAATGTCGCCCGTGAACTGCTGGGTGAAAGCAAGCTGATCGGGGACCCGGACAACCGGATGGCCGAAATCACGCATAATTTTGCCACCGACAAACCGGCACTGGCCCGTTATAACCTGCGGGATTGTCAACTGGTAACACGGATTTTTGAACAGACACAGCTGATGCCATTCCTGCTGGAAAGAAGCAGTGTCAATGGATTACAGGCCGATCGTCACGGCGGTTCGGTGGCCTCTTTCAGTCATTTGTATATCCCGCGTATGCACCGTGCCGGGTTTGTCGCGCCAAATACCGGCGAAATCGCTCCGTCCGCCAGCCCCGGTGGTTACGTCATGGACTCGCGGCCGGGTTTATATGATTCGGTACTGGTGCTGGATTATAAAAGTCTGTACCCGTCAATAATCAAAACTTTCCTGATTGACCCCATCGGGCTGGCTGAGGGGCTGGCCCATCCGGCAGAAGAGAGCTCGGTCGCCGGTTTTCTCGGTGCGCGTTTTTCCAGAACAGTCCACTGCCTGCCGGAAATCATTGACCAGATTTGGCGAAACAGGGATAACGCTAAACAGCAAGCTAACCAGCCCTTGTCTCAGGCATTAAAGATAATTATGAACGCATTCTATGGTGTGCTTGGTACCCCCGCCTGCCGGTTTTTTGATCCGCGACTGGCGTCTTCCATTACCCTGCGCGGACATGAAATTATGCAACAGACCCGCGACTTTATTGAACGTCAGGGATACGAGGTAATCTATGGTGATACGGACTCGATCTTTGTCTGGCTGAAAACGGCCCACAGTGAGCAACAGGCCGAAGAGACAGGCAGACAACTGGCAGACAATGTCAACCACTGGTGGCGAAAACAGCTGGCGGACCGGTTTATGCTGACCAGCGCCCTGGAACTGGAATATGAAAATCATTACTGCCGTTTTTTAATGCCTACCATCCGTGGTGCCGAACAGGGCAGCAAAAAACGCTATGCCGGCCGGGTGAATAACCACGGTAAAGACCAGATTATTTTTAAAGGACTGGAGAACGTCCGCACAGACTGGACCCCGCTGGCCAGAGAGTTCCAGCAAAAACTGTATGATCTTATTTTTCGCCGCCAGGCATGGCAGCAATATGTCCGGGATACGGTGGAGCAGCTGATGGCCGGTGAACTGGATGAACAGTTAATTTATACAAAACGACTGCGGCGTCCGCTCAGTGAGTACCAGAAAAATATTCCGCCTCATGCGCGGGCTGCTATGCTGGCTGACCAGCAGCACCGTCTCGCAGGACAGACATTACGCTATCAACAAGGCGGCACCATCCGCTATGTGATGACCACCCGTGGCCCGCAGCCTTTAAATGCACTCACCGCTCCTCCGGACTATGATCATTACCTGAGCCGTCAGCTGGAACCTGTTGCTGACGGGATACTCGGTTTCGTCGGTGGAAATTTCGCCACACTGATTACCGGGCAACTGGGGCTGTTTTGATAGGTGACGAATGGCTCACCTTCCAGTACCATAGCGCCCTCCCTGAATTTCATTGCTCTGCATTTATTTACCAGACCTCTTGTCTGGTCTCCATGCTATTGCCTGCAGAGCATGAATATCTTTTTACATGTTAAGAGAATCGAGCTAATTATTTATGCCTTTTACACTTGGTCAGCGCTGGATTAGTGATACAGAAAGTGAACTTGGACTGGGGACGGTCGTCGCTATCGATGCACGTATGGTCACTTTACTTTTTCCGGCAACTGGCGAAAACAGACTTTATGCCCGCAATGATTCTCCCATTACCCGCGTTATTTTTAACCCGGGTGATACGATCACCAGCCATGAAGGCTGGCAGCTTACCGTAGAAAATGTCCGGGATAACGACGGAATAATGACCTATACCGGTGTCCGGACCGACACTCAGGAAACCGATGTCAGCCTGCGGGAAGTGATGCTCGACAGTAAACTGGTATTCAGTAAACCTCAGGACAGATTATTTGCCGGGCAGCTTGATCGTATGGATCGTTTTGCTCTGCGTTTCCGCGCCCGTAAATATCAGAGTGCTCAGTACCGCCTGCCGGTCAGTGGCCTGCGCGGGATGCGGACCAACCTGATCCCCCATCAGTTACATATTGCCCATGATGTTGGCCGCCGCCACGCCCCCCGCGTATTGCTGGCCGATGAAGTCGGGCTCGGTAAGACCATCGAAGCCGGGATGATTATTCAGCAGCAGCTGCTGGCCGGCCGCGCAGAACGGGTATTAATCATTGTCCCGGAAACCTTACAGCACCAGTGGCTGGTCGAGATGCTACGCCGCTTTAACCTGCGTTTCGCCCTGTTTGACGATGAACGTTATAACGAAGCCCAGTTTGATACCAGTAACCCGTTCTATACAGAGCAGCTGGTGATCTGTTCACTGGAGTTTGCCTGCAAGAATAAACAGCGCCTGGAAGCCATGGCCGAGGCCGAATGGGACCTGATGGTGGTGGATGAAGCTCATCACTTATCCTGGAATAACGGCAAAGCCGGCCGGGAATATCTGGTGGTCGAAAAGCTGGCAGAGAATATCCCCGGAGTATTACTGCTGACGGCGACTCCTGAACAGCTGGGTATGGAAAGCCATTTTGCCCGCCTGCGTCTGCTCGACCCGGACCGCTTCCATGACTACGATCTGTTTGTTGAAGAGCAGCAGAAGTATCAGCCGGTGGCCGATGCCGTTACCTCTTTGCTGGCCGACAACCCGATCAGCCCCGCAGAAATGACCATGATTAACGACCTGATCAGCGATCAGGATATCGGCCCGCTGATAGAACAGGCTAACGGTCAGGATGAACAACGTCTGGATGCGCGTAACAAACTGGTCTCCCTCCTGATGGATCGTCATGGTACCAGCCGCGTTCTGTTTCGTAATACCCGTCAGGGCGTCAAAGGCTTTCCGTCCCGCCAGTTACAGCAATTCCGTCTGCCACTGCCTTCCCAGTACCAGACGGCCATCAAGGTTTCCGGCATTATGGGAGCCCGTAAGAGTGCAGAAGATCGGGCCCGGGATATGCTCTACCCTGAGCAGATTTATCAGGAATTTGAAGGAGACAGTGGTACCTGGTGGGCCTTTGACCCGCGTGTCGAATGGCTGACCAACTACCTGCTGGAAAATCGTAAAGAAAAAGTCCTGGTGATCTGCGCCAAAGCGGCGACCGCCTTACAGCTGGAACAGTTCCTGCGTGAGCGTGAAGGTATCCGTGCAGCGGTCTTCCATGAAGGTCTGTCGATTATTGAGCGGGACAAAGCCTCGGCATTTTTCGCTTCTCAGGAAGAAGGGGCTCAGGTACTGCTGTGTTCAGAGATTGGATCCGAAGGCCGTAACTTCCAGTTCGCCAGCCGTCTGGTGATGTTTGATTTACCTTTCAACCCCGACCTGCTGGAACAACGTATTGGTCGCCTTGATCGCATTGGTCAGCAGCATGATATTCAGATTCTGGTGCCATGGCTGGAAAATACTGCCCAGGCCGTATTATTACGCTGGTTCCACGAAGGTCTGGATGCATTTGAACACACCTGCCCTACCGGCCGTACCGTGTATGACCGCGTTCATCCGCAATTACTCAAGTATCTGGCTTCTCCGGAAGATACTGCCGGACTGGACGAATTTATTGCCGACAGCCGCCAGCAGCACGATGCCCTGAAATCACAGCTGGAACAAGGCCGTGATCGCCTGCTGGAACTGAACTCTAATGGCGGTGAACAAGCGACAGAGCTGGCCGATGCGATTGCCGCACAGGACAATGATACCGGGCTGGTGAATTTTGCCCTGAACCTGTTTGATATTGTCGGGATCAACCAGGACGACCGCAGCGATAACCTGATTGTCCTTACCCCGTCGGATCATATGCTGGTGCCGGATTTCCCGGGACTGCCGGAAGAAGGTTGTACCATCACTTTTAACCGCGAACAGGCGTTGTCCCGCGAAGATACCCAGTTTATTACCTGGGAACATCCGCTGATCCGCAACGGACTGGACCTGATCCTGTCAGGGGATACGGGCAGTAGTGCTATTTCTTTACTGAAGAATAAAGCATTACCGGTCGGTACCCTGCTGGTAGAGCTGATGTATGTGGTTGAAGCCCAGGCACCGAAACACCTGCAACTGACCCGCTTCCTGCCACCGACACCTGTCCGTTTACTGTTGGATAAAGCCGGTAATAACCTGGCGGCTAAAGTAGAATTTGAAAGCTTTAACCGTCAGTTAACTGCGGTTAACCGTCATACGGGCAGCAAACTGGTGAACGCGGTTCAGCAGGATGTGTATCAGATTCTGACCCGCGGTGAAGAAATGGTTGCCAGCGATGCCAGAGAGATCATTGAACAGGCTCGCCGCCAGGCAGATGAGACGCTGAGCGCCGAACTGGCGCGACTGCGGGCACTGCAGGCGGTTAACCCGAACATTCGCGATGACGAAGTCGAGGCTGTGGAAACAAATCGTCAGGAGGTGATGGACAACCTTGCTGAAGCAAACTGGCGGCTGGATGCATTACGACTGATCGTGGTCACACATCAGTAATCTGTCACCGGTAACGGGAGGCCTGCGGGTCTCCCGATGGATAGCTTATGGAACCTTATAATCCCCCTCTTGAGCCCTGGCTGCATATTCTGTACCAGGACAGCCATATTATCGTGGTCAATAAACCCAGCGGCCTGTTGTCAGTGCCCGGCCGCTTACCTGAGCATCATGACAGTGTCATGCTGAGAATACAGCGTGATTATCCGGACGCACAGTCAGTTCACCGGCTGGATATGGCCACCAGCGGCGTTATCGTCGTGGCCTTAACCAAAGCAGCAGAGCGAGAGCTGAAACGACAGTTTCGGGAACGGGAACCACAGAAAACCTATATTGCCCGTATCTGGGGACATCCGGCGACAGAAAAGGGGCTGGTCGACCTGCCATTGATCTGTGACTGGCCTAACCGGCCCAGGCAAAAAGTCTGCTTTGAAACGGGTAAAGCGGCCCGGACAGAATGGCGGGTAATGGAGTATTGTGATGCCGTCAGTTGCCGGGTCGAGTTAAAACCAATAACCGGGCGCTCGCATCAGCTTCGGGTGCATATGCTGGCACTGGGACATCCGATACTGGGGGATGGCTTTTATGCCCATCCGCAGGCAAAAGCGCTGGCCAGCCGTTTGTTACTGCATGCGGAGTCTCTGACCATCACACATCCGGCTTACGGAACCCCGATGACATTTCGTCAGCCGGCGGATTTCTGAAACGAATAACCGGCAAAACGGGCATGTCCGGTGATCCGGTAATGCCCGTCATTGTGGTTATTTAAAGCCTTTCTCTTTGCGGATAAGGTCATAGGCTGACTGGATTTTTTGCGTTTTCTGTTTTGCCATTTCCATCATTTCCGGCGGCAGACCTTTCGCTACCAGCTTATCGGGGTGATGTTCAGACATCAGTTTACGATAGGCACGTTTTATGGTGGTGCTGTCGTCATCGGGATTAACGCCCAGCACACTACAGGCATCGTCCAGGGTCGGCCCGCGCTGAGCCTGCTGATATCCGCCCTGATAAGAGTATCCACCACCGCTAAACTGTTCGCCGCCGGTCATCATCCGTAAAAACTGATCAAACTGCGGCCGGGAAATGCCCAGTTCTTCAGCTATCACATACAGGACCTGCCGTTCACTGGGATGCAATACTCCGTCGGCAAACGCTGCCTGCACCTGGATTTCCAGAAACATCCTGATTAAATCAAACCGGCCAAAACAGGCACTGCGGAATTCGCGTAATTTCTCCCGCAACGGATACTGGCTGTCTTTACCTTCGCGGAAGGCTTGCTGTGCCGAACGTCTTGAATCGCCATGCAGTTGCAGACGGTCCATAAATGCCGATGCCACCTGAATATCGGCCTCGGTCACCCTGCCTTTCGACTTAGTCAGATGCCCCATGACCTGAAAGGTTGTGCGAAAAAACAGGTTCTGTCGTGACTGGTTATCAGAAAAATAGCCACGGCCTTTACTCATCCGGACTTTATCGAATGCATGGCCGATCATCACCCCGAGGATAATTCCCCAGAAACCTGCACCGGAAAAAATCCCGATAATTAATCCAATTACTTTACCCCAATAGCGCATAAACTCCTCAATTCGCCATGCTTAAGGCCGAAATTTCCATTATCATACCTGTCATTTGGTTAACCGCCTATCGGCAAACAGAAGAGATCAGGATTAACACCAGTGCTATTATGCGGTAAGTTAGTCCCCGTCTGATTGTCGGCATGATGCCAGTTTTAACGGAATCCTTGATACTACGTATGAACAAAAGATTACCAACCCTGCTGGCCACGATGATTGGTGCAGCGCTCTACAGCCAGCATACCTTTGCAGATGACCTGATGTCACAGTGTATGCTGGGCGTACCTTCTTATAATCGTCCATTAACTACCGGTACGCCAAATCAGCAGCCTGTTACTATTCATTCTGATTCCGCCAAAGGGACCTACCCGAACGATTCTGTTTTTTCCGGGAAGGTCAGCGTAAATCAAGGTAACGGACAACTTCAGGCTGATGAAATACAACTTCACCAGCGTCAGCAGCCCGGGCAGAGTATACCGACACGCACCGTCGATGCATTGGGAAATGTGCATTATGATGATAATCAGGTAATTCTTAAGGGGCCTAAAGCCTGGTCTGATCTGAATACCAAAGATACCAACGTCTGGGACGGTGATTATCAGATGGTCGGCCGCCAGGGGCGCGGCAGTGCTGAGCAGATGAAACTGCGCGGTAATAACCGTTATACGATTCTGGAAAATGGTAACTTTACCTCCTGTCTGCCCGGCGACAACAGCTGGAGTGTGGCAGGATCTGAAATTATCGAAGACCGTCAGGAACAGGTTGCTGAAATCTGGAATGCCCGGTTTAAAGTCGGCCCGGTGCCGATTTTTTACAGCCCCTATTTACAACTGCCGATCGGTGATCGGCGTCGTTCAGGCTTTCTGATCCCGAATGCAAAATACGGTAATAATAATGGCTTCGAATTTATGCTGCCTTATTACTGGAATATTGCTCCGCAGATGGATGCCACCATCACCCCGCACTATATGAGCAAACGCGGGATGCAGCTGGAAAATGAATTCCGTTATCTGTCGGTGTTAGGCAGCGGTTTAATGGAACTGGACTACCTGCCCTCGGACCGTCAGTACAATAATGAAAAATCGGCACGCGGTATAGCGGACGGTACCAGCTCTAAACGCTGGCTGTTCTACTGGCGTCATGACGGTGTTTATGATCAGCACTGGCGTTTTAATGTTGATTATACCAAAGTCAGCGACAGCTATTATTTTAACGATCTGGATTCTAAATATTACAGCTCGACCGATGGCTATGCCGACCAGAAATTCAGTATCGGTTACGCGGATACTAACTGGGATGCCACCCTGTCGACCAAAGATTTCCAGACCTTTTCCCACAGCAGCAGCAATATTTATCGGACCCTGCCGCAGCTGGATGTAAACCTTTACCAGAATGATATCGGTCCGTTCGATACTCATGTCTATGGTCAGTTTGCCCGCTTCGTCAATACCAACCCGAATTATCCACGGGCGACACGGCTGCATATTGAACCGACCATCGACCTGCCTCTGTCCAATGGCTGGGCCAGCCTGAACACTGAAGCAAAATTACTGGCAACCCATTATCAGCAGGACAATATCGATGACTACAATGATAATGACAGTAACCTGTACCATCTGAAACATTCAGTCAACCGGACCCTGCCACAGTTTAAAGTGGACGGGAAGATGGTGTTTGACCGTGATATGGACTGGTCGCCGGGTTACACCCAGACACTGGAACCACGGGTACAGTACCTGTACACCCCTTATCGTGATCAGAGCAATATTTATCCTTACGACTCCACATTACTGCAGACGGATTATACCGGGCTGTTCCGTGACCGCACCTACAGTGGTCTGGATCGTATTTCATCTGCTAACCAGGTGGCGACCGGGGTGACTTCACGGATTTATGATAACAATCTGGTTGAACGTTTTAACGTTTCTGTGGGTCAGATATATTCGTTTACCCCTGCACGTACAGGAATTGCGCAAATTGATGACAACGACAGCCGTGGCAGTCTGACGTGGGCCGGAGATACATACTGGAAAATCAGTGACCGCTGGGGTGTCCGCGGGGGTCTGCAATATGACACCAAACTGGATAATATTTCCCAGGGAAATGCGGTTCTGGAATACCGCCGTGATACAGACCGTATGGTACAGCTGAACTATCGCTACAGCAGCCCGGAATACGTCGCACAGGCGCTGGATAATGCATCACTGCTGACTAACCCGATTTATAAAAACGGGATATCACAGGCAGGAGTCACCGCAAGCTGGCCGATCGCCGATGCATGGTCAGTGGTGAGTGCATACTATTACGATACCCGTAATAGAAAGCCGGCAGAACAGCTGTTAGGTCTTCAGTACAGTTCTTGTTGCTACGCGATCCGTGTCGGATATGAGCGTAAAATCAATGGCTGGGAAAATAACACAAGTAAATATGACAACCAGATTTCATTCAACATTGAATTCCGTGGCCTGAGTTCAAACTACGGCCTGGGAACCGACCAGATGCTGCATCAGGGAATTATCCCTTATCAGCCCGCGTTTTGATGTTGTAATGTATGGCCGGTAAACTCCGCAACGCGGTAACAACGATGGATAAAGTATGAAGAACTGGAGAATGCTGATTCTGGGTGCAGCAATGACTGCAACAACTGCGACTGCGATTGCGGCACCACAGATGATTGATAAAGTCGCAGCTGTAGTAAATAACGGTGTTGTTTTAGAAAGCGACATCGACAATATGATGAGTACCGTGAAAACTCAGGCAAAAGAAGCCGGCCAGCAATTACCCGATGATCAGACACTGCATCATCAGATCCTTGAACGGGAAATTATGGACAGCATAATTTCCCAGATGGGACAGCGTGCCGGTATTCAAATCAGCGATCAGGAGCTTGACCAGGCTATCGGCAATATTGCGGCACAGAACCATATGACCCTCGATCAGCTGCGCAGCCGACTGAGCTACGACGGTGTTGATTACAATACCTACCGCAGCCAGATCCGTAAAGAAATGCTGATTTCTACGGTACGCAACAATGAGGTCAGAAGCCGTATCACTATTCTTCCTCAGGAAGTTGATAATCTGGCAAAACAGATTGCTGACCAGAACGTGCCGGGGACTGAACTTAATCTGAGCATGATCCTGCTGCCTCTGCCGGAAAATCCGACTCAGCAACAGGTCGACGATGAAGAAGCACTGGCGAAAAAACTGGTCGGTGAACTGAAGAAAGGGGCTGACTTCGGTAAGATGGCGGTCACCTACTCTGCCGATCCTCAGGCGCTGAAAGGCGGAAATATGGGCTGGGGTAAAATTGAAGAATTGCCAAATCTGTTCAGCCAGGCGCTGAGTACCGCCCGCAAAGGCGATATCGTCGGTCCTATCCGTTCCGGTGTCGGCTTCCATATTCTGAAAGTGAACGACATGCGTGGCGAAACACAAAATGTTTCTGTCACCGAAGTGCATGCCCGCCATATTCTGATCAAAGTATCACCGATCATGAGTGATCAGCAGGCACGTGCAAAAATCCAGCAGCTTTCTGATGAGATCAACAGCGGAAAAATCAGTTTTGCCGATGCCGCGAAACGCTTTTCTGACGATCCCGGTTCAGCGAACCAGGGCGGTGACCTCGGCTGGGCATCACCTAATATTTACGATCCTGCCTTCCGCGATGCGGTAATGAACCTGAAAAAAGGTCAGCTCAGTGCACCGGTCCGTTCTTCTTTTGGCTGGCATCTGATTCAGTTGCTGGATACCCGCAAGGTAGACCGTACTCAGGATGCGGACAAAGACCGCGCCTACCGGATGCTGTTTAACCGTAAATTCGCCGAAGAAGCACAGACCTGGATGCAGGAACAACGTGCTGAAGCGTATGTGAAAGTTCTGGATAACAATGGCTGATATCCCGCGGATAGTGATCACACCCGGTGAACCTGCCGGGATTGGTCCTGATTTAACCGTACAGCTGGCCGCATATGACTGGCCGGCCGAGCTGGTGGTCTGTGCCGACAGACAACTGCTACTGGATCGGGCCGCACAACCTGGTCTGCCTCTGACCCTGTCTGAGTACCGGCCGGATGAACCAGCCCGCCCGCAGAAAGCCGGCAGCTTAACGCTGCTGCAGGTGCCCCTTAATGCTCCGGTAACGGCAGGACATCTGTCGGTGGCTAACAGCGACTATGTGTTACGCAGTTTATCAGCCGCCAGCGATGGCTGCCTGAAGGGAAATTTTTCTGCCCTGGTCACCGGGCCGGTTCATAAAGGGGTTATCAACGATGCCGGTATTCCTTTTACCGGGCATACGGAATTTTTCGCCGACCGCGCAGGTTGCCAGAAAGTAGTGATGATGCTGGCAACCACCGGGTTACGTGTTGCTCTGGCAACCACCCACCTGCCACTGAAAGAGGTGTCGGCGGCGATTACCCGCGATAACCTGCATCAGGTTATTACGATCCTCCATCATGACCTGCAACATAAATTCCATATTCCGCAGCCGCGGATCCTGGTGTGCGGACTGAATCCCCATGCCGGAGAGGGAGGCCATATGGGGCATGAAGAGATCGATGTGATTGAACCAGCCCTCAATGAGCTCCGTCAGCAGGGAATTATGCTGACCGGTCCGCTACCTGCCGATACTCTGTTCCAGCCTAAATATCTGCAAAATGCGGATGCAGTGCTGGCAATGTATCACGATCAGGGATTACCGGTGTTAAAATACCAGGGTTTTGGCCGTGCGGTAAATATTACCCTTGGCCTGCCATTTATCCGGACCTCTGTTGACCATGGCACCGCGCTTGAATTAGCCGGTACCGGGCAGGCAGATCCGGGAAGCTTTATCACGGCGATCAAACTCGCCACTACTATGATTAAGAGCAGTAATGAATAATCGCGTCCACCAGGGGCACTACGCCCGTAAACGTTTCGGGCAAAACTTCCTTAACGACCAGTACATTATCGATAGTATTGTTTCTGCTATCCATCCGCAAAAAAGTGATGCGCTGGTAGAAATCGGCCCGGGTCTCGGGGCACTGACTGAACCTGTCGGTGAAAAACTGGATGCCCTGACCGTGATCGAACTCGATCGTGATCTGGCAGCCCGTTTGCAGACTCATCCGTTCCTCGGTCCGAAGCTGACCCTGTTCCAGCAGGATGCCATGACATTCAACTTCGCAGAACTGGCAGCTGAACGCGGGCAGCCACTGCGGGTGTTTGGTAACCTGCCCTATAATATTTCAACCCCACTGATGTTCCATCTGTTCAGCTACCCGGGTGCTATTAAAGATATGCACTTTATGCTGCAGAAAGAAGTGGTTAACCGACTGGTTGCCGGACCGGGCAGCAAAGCTTACGGACGTCTTACCGTGATGGCGCAATACTATTGTCAGGTGATCCCGGTACTGGAAGTGCCCCCTCATTCCTTTACCCCGCCACCCAAAGTCGACTCCGCGGTGGTGCGTTTGATCCCGCATACGGATTCGCCTTATCCGGCCGTCGATGTGAAAGTCTTAAGCCGTATTACTACCGAAGCCTTTGGCAAGCGCCGTAAAACACTGCGTAACAGCCTCGGCCATTTATTCCCTGAAAGCGTACTGACTGAGCTGGGCATTGATAATAATCTGCGTGCAGAAAACATCAGTATTGCGCAATACTGCCAGCTGGCACACTGGCTGACAGAACATCCGGAACATCCCCGGGAGAGCTGAACCATGAGTGCATCCAGACGCGTTTACGTTAATGTGCAGACATTTTATGTGGCTTCACAGTCACAACCGGAAGCCGGCCGCTATGTTTTTGCCTATACGATTACCATCCGTAATTTAGGCCACAATACGGTCTGTCTGCGTGAGCGCTACTGGCTGATCACCAATGGAGATGGTAACGAAACAGAGGTACGGGGTGAGGGCGTGGTCGGTGAACAACCGGTTATTGCGCCGGGCGAAGAGTACCAGTACACCAGTGGTGCAGTTCTGGAAACCCCGATTGGCACCATGCAAGGGCACTATGTCATGCAGGACGAACAGGGTGAGGAGTTCCATACGCCTGTGCCTGTGTTCCGACTGGCGGTTGCCACCCTCCTCCATTAAACATTTCTGCCGGCCTGTGCTACAGGTCAAATGTTATATGCTGACAGGATTTTCATGAGTACGTATCTGATAGGCGATATTCACGGTTGTTACGCAGAATTCTGCGCGTTACTCGACCAGGTCAGTTTTGACCCGTCTGCCGATGAACTTTGGCTGACCGGGGATCTGGTGGCCCGCGGGCCGGATTCACTGGCGGTGTTACGCAAAGTAAAATCGCTGGGTGATTCTGTTCGTCTGGTGCTCGGTAACCATGATTTGCATATTCTGGCGGTTTACGCCGGAATCAGCCGTAATAAACCCAAAGATAATCTTGCCCCGCTACTGGCGGCGGCTGACTGTGATGAGCTGATTAACTGGCTGCGTCGTCAGCCAGTATTGCAGGTTGATGAAGACAAAAAACTGGTGATGGCTCATGCCGGTATTACCCCTCAATGGGATATCGAGACCGCCAGCAACTGTGCCAGAGAACTGGAAGCCGTTTTAGCCAGCGATACTTATCCGCTATTTCTGGATGCCATGTACGGCGATATGCCAAATAACTGGTCTGAAGAACTGAGCGGTTTGTCTAAGCTCAGGTTCAGCGCCAATGCCCTGACCCGTATGCGCTATTGCTTCCCTAACGGGCAGCTGGATATGATCTGTAAAGATACGCCGGAAAAAGCGATACCGCCGCTCAGGCCCTGGTTTCAGCTGAGCAGTCCGGTACGTGAGAATTACACGATTGTTTTCGGCCACTGGGCATCGCTGGAAGGGAAAGGGACCCCGCAAGGGGTTATTGCACTGGATACCGGCTGCTGCTGGGGCGGCAGCCTGACAATGCTGCGCTGGGAAGATAATCACTATTTCCACCAGCCATCATTCCAGCGTAAAAAGGACTGATGTTTTGTGCTATTGCCCCTTTCCCGTAAAGGGGCAATCAGCACCGGATTTATTTCAATATCGCTCCGCGGCTGGCAATAACTGACTGATACCACCCAAAGCTCTTTTTGCGGTAACGCTGTAAGCTGCCACTGCCATCATCATGGCGATCCACATAAATAAAGCCATAGCGTTTTGACAGTTCACCTTTCGAGGCACTGACTAAATCAATCGGCCCCCAGCTGGTATAACCGAGTATATTCACACCGTCCTCCAGGGCTTCCCTGACCTGCTGTAAATGATCATTCAGGTAGCTTATCCGGTAATCATCGATAACCTGATGATCTTCTGTCAGCTGATCTCTGGCCCCCAACCCGTTTTCAACAATAAACAACGGTTTGTGATAACGATCCCAGAGTAGATTCAGTAATACACGCAGCCCGAGGGGATCGATCTGCCAGCCCCATTCCGATGCAGTCAAATGCGGGTTCGGGATCATATTCA
The DNA here is from genome assembly GCF_018257595.1 of Tatumella sp. JGM94. Taxonomy (NCBI): domain Bacteria; kingdom Pseudomonadati; phylum Pseudomonadota; class Gammaproteobacteria; order Enterobacterales; family Erwiniaceae; genus Tatumella; species Tatumella sp. JGM94. The sequence goes on from NZ_JAERJN010000003.1 coordinate 28,611, forward strand.
GAATATTTGCCGGACAGGACTGATGCCGGGCAGCATCTGCGCTGGCACACCCGGACATGTAATAGCTGAATGAGACAAAATCCACACTGTGTTTCAGGGCTGCATCATCTTCTTCAGTAATATACAGCCGGATATTATTCTCCCTGAAATAGCGCAGCATATAGCCCGGGTACTCTCCCCTGACCTGAATATCACCAAAAAACAGCCAGTGACGATTTTCCTGCATTGCTACCCACACGTCTGCAGGGCGGCTGGTTAACGGATAGACCAGCCCCCCCAGCAGCATATTACCGATTTTCGCTGCCGGGATAATTTCATGACAGGCTTGTACCGCCAGACCACTGGCCACCAGCTGATGATGAATTGCCTGGTAAATATTGCTCAGGGAGCTGTCTGAAGCAATACCAATACCCGTCACCGGTGCATGAAGTGACATATTGATTTCGTTAAATGTCAGCCATAACTTCACCTGCTCACGGTAGCGTGTAAAAACTACTCTGGCATAATTCATAAAGAAACCAATAAGCTGGCGGTTACCCCATCCCCCGTATTCAGAGACCAGTGCCCAGGGCATCTCGTAATGGGATAAAGTAACCATCGGCTGGATACCGTGCTGCTCTAACTCGGCAAAAATCTTATCGTAATAGGCCAGTCCGGCTTCATTGGGTGTGGTTTCATCGCCACGCGGAAATATACGCGTCCAGGCAATCGACAGGCGCAGACAGCTAAACCCCATTTCGGCAAACAGAGCAATATCCTGCGGATAACGATGATAGAAATCGATCGCAATATCTTTCAGCTGACCGCTGGCCGGCTGGCGCTGATCAATACCGCCAAAAATCCCCTGAGGGTGGACATCCGACGTTGAAAGCCCTTTGCCGTCTTCCTGCCATGCGCCCTCCACCTGGTTTGCCGCAATGGCCCCTCCCCATAAAAATGTTTCCGGAAACAGTTTCATTTATCTCTCCTTAGATAGTCGGTAATCTTTTTCGGGCGCGTTTACTGTCAGGTCAGAGTTATCGCCGCTGCGGGGGCTATTCTGTCACCGGCTTTTCCGTCCCGGACACTGCGAAATCTGTCTGGTATATTATTCCGCAGCACGGGTCGCTGAACGTGGGATACCAAACAAAAATGTCAACAGACAGGAAAGGATCAACGCGATCAGGGATCCGGCAATCGCTCCCCATACTGTAAGATCAACCCCTTGCGCCGGGATCATCTGTGCAAAAGAAAATACACTGACTAAACCAAATGACCAGACCTTCACCTGAAACAGGCCGACAATGCCCCCGCCGATACCTCCGGCAATACAGCCAAACAAAAAAGGACGTTTCAGAGGTAAAGTGACACCATAAATAGCAGGTTCGGTGATACCGAAAATCCCCGCAGTCACTGAGGTGCCAGCCAGCATTTTCAGCTGCTTGTCACGGCAGGCAAAGAAAACCCCCAGCGCAGCCCCCGCCTGTCCCAGTACTGCCGGCAGTAATAAAGGGATAATCGTATCGAAGCCCAGAACACTCAGGTTATTAATCGCCACTGGCACCAGCCCCCAGTGCAAACCGAAAATAACGCATACCTGCCAGACTGCACCAAGAAACATTCCTGCAATCCAGGGCGCAATGTCATAGATCCACTGATATCCGCCTGCCAGCAACTGACTGAGCCATGTGGATAATGGGCCAATCACCAGAAATGTCAGCGGAACTATCGCCAGCAAACAAAAAAAAGGCGTGGCAAAATTACGGATGGCGATGGGTAAACGCCGGTGCAGGTGTTTTTCCAGCCAGCAGCAAATCCAGGCTGCAAAAATTATCGGGATCACCGAAGAGCTGTAATTAATAAAGGTCAGCGGGATACCAAAAAAGGTGGCAGCTTCCGTTGATGCACCCGCCTCATTCAGACTCAGGATCAACGGATGTACCAGCGTTCCGCCTGCTGCCATTGTCAGAAACGGTGAACCACCAAACTTTTTACCTGCCGTATAACCTAATACCAGTGGGAAGAAATAAAACAATGCATCACTGGCAGCAAACCATATCTGATAGGTTCCGCTGGCAGGTGATAATATTTCCGTCGCCACGGCCAGCGCCAGAAATCCTTTAAGAATGCCGGAAGCCGCCATAACACTTAATACCGGAGTAAAAATGCCCGAGACCAGATCAATAAATCGTGCCAGCAGATTACCCGCAGGCGGTGTTTTTTCCGTGGCTAATGGTGCCTGTAATACGGGCTCTGCTCTGAGATACTCTTCAATGCACCGGAATACATCACCGACCTGCTGGCCAATTACTACCTGAAACTGACCACCGCTCTCCACCACGGCAATCACCTGCTCAAGGGATTTAATTTTTTCCGCTGCCCCCTGAGGCGGAGTATACAGTTTAAACCGAAGCCGGGTTGCACAATGGACCACTGTATTTATATTTCCCACACCGCCAACAGCTTCAATTATCTGTTCCGCTAATTTCACATATACCGCCATCCTGCTCTCCCTTATTTACTCCGTTATTCCCTTATAAAGCACCTTAATCTGTAATATTCTTATCACTGCATATCGGGTATCCGGCGATGTTTCCCTCCTGAGTTTTGTTTTTTAACTATGAGCTTCCAGTGAATTAATAACCGGAGGTTAATCATAAAAATTAAAATAAATAATAAATAATAATACCAGCAGGAAAAATAAGAACACCTTGCATAATTTTTATGACAAGACTAATTTAACCGCAGGGGAAGTAAACAATTCAGTTTTTTTAATGAAATAATCTTAATCATTGCATGATATTCTGTGGAATGAAAAATAACACTGGTTAAAACTTATTCCACTATTATTTTCAACAGCAATAATTTTTGTGAAGATGATCAAGATATAAAGGCTACAGAGGAGACAACAGCAAACAATAACGACGGGATAACACAGGACTGAACCGGCCGCCTGCGACGCTGATTATCACGGGCGGCCTGATGTGCACAGACTAACGACGGCGCTCGAGGATTTCGAAACAGAAACTGTGGCTATTACTGCTGTCAGCATCATGAAATTCACTGAACACAGATTGCCAGTCGTCCGGGGCATAGTCGGGAAACTGGGTATCTCCCTCAACTTCTGCATCAATATGGGTCAGATACAACCGGTCGGCTTTTTCCAGCATCTGGGCATAAATATTTCCGCCACCAATGATCATGATCTCTGGCACATCCCCCGCCAGTTGTAGCGCTTCATCAGGAGACGCTGCCAGGGTGACCCCCTGTATCTCATCTGCTGAGCGGCTGATCACAATATTCAGTCGTCCGGGTAATGGGCGGCCGATTGACTCAAACGTCCGCCGCCCCATAATTACCGGCTTGTTCAGGGTCTGTTTTTTGAACCAGGCCAGATCTGCCGGCAGGCTCCATGGCATGGTATTGTCCATCCCGATAATACGATCCGCCGCCATGGCAGCAATCAGACTAATCATTACGTTAACCCGCTGGAAAAATTGGCGCCATCATACGGAAAGGTATTCACTTCGTCGATAGGCATCTGAGACTATTTCACTCTGCGCGGTGCGGAGTCGTGATAGCTTATCCATTAATCGCGGAGTCACTTTTCGAAAAAGAATGATTAAACAGCAGATTAAGAGAAAATACTCTGCCGCATTGTACTGTGCGGCAGCAGCAGATCAGAAATTATAATAGATACGGACGACGTTCATATTACCCAGATGATCGGTACTGGAGGTTAATACATACTCATAATCGACACGGAATCCATAGTCGAGGTTAAAGGCGACCCCTAAACCATTATCTGTGCGCTGATAGTTGCGGCCGGTGACGAATTGCATCCGGTCGCCCATAAAGTAAGGCTGAACCGACTGTAAGGCATAGCGCTGCACCGGAATATTGTAACCGGCATAATATTCAACGCCCCAGGCATCACCGGCAAAATACCTTTTAACATCAATATTCTGGCTTGGTTCAAAATTCTGATACCAGCCACCTCCCGCTGCCAGCACCCAGTGGCCGGGATGCCAGCTGAACGCTGTACCCAGCAAATTCTGATTATAGTTCTTACTCTGATGTGGCTGCGGATTACGCATTTGTGCTTTGGTATAGTTCCAGGCCATCGCCCAGCTCAGGTCCGGGGTTAACTGATAGTTAAATCCGAGTGACCCACCGCCACGCCGTTTATAACGCAGTCCGTTACCGGGCAGGTAACTGCTGTCTGCAAAAAGATACGCTGCATACAATTCAACGTTACCGATACGGTTTTGATAGCGTAGCTGTTTCCTTGGCCGGTAAGATCCATCATAGTCACCGTTGATACCATTACCCGGCGCCTGACCCAGCATATCGTAATCCCAGATATCTGTTTTTGACCCAATAACATCGTAGTAGATACTGTTGCGCTGGCCGAAAGTCAGTTCGCCCCACTCTTTACTGCGGATCCCTGTGTACATCATTCTGCGGGTAGTGTTTTTATCGTTTTCGGCATAGTGACCACTCCAGTCAAGCAATGCCGGAATATTCACTCCCAGCTCATAGTAGTTAGTCCAGGTCAGATCATTTGTCAGCCGGTAATCTGCGGTAAAACGAAAACGGGTACCGCCATCAAACACATTACGTTTATAGTTTTTTCCTTTACCACTGGTCATATGGTTTAATTGCGGACGGATACTCCCCCCGACCTGAAAGTTTAACCGGCTGAGTAAATCATCTTTCTGCGGATCCGCTTTTAACAGCGTGATTTCGGCATAACTGGTCACAGGCAATGCAGAGGCCAGTACCAGCAGCGTGCCCGGCAGTATAAAATACCAACTGTTATTCATAATTAATCCCGATAATATAAAATATTCTAATTATAAAAATGACGGTTTTTAATAAGTTATCGGGCAGAATTTAGCATGGTTAAATTTTGAGTAATCAGGCAGATAAAACGCATATTTCATCGTTAAATAAGGTAATCGCCGGATAAAAAACAGTAAATCTGTCACAGACCGCAGGATAAAAAAGTGATAGCGGGTAACGTTTCGGAGGGGACGGAGGGAAAGGCCTGTCCGCAGGACAACAGTAAATCTGTTTTACGGACTGGCCATAATACTCAGAAATCGTAACGCAGCCGCACCAGGTTCAGATCACCGATATTATCAGTACTTGAAGTAAAGATATGCTCTGCATCAATACGGAAACCATAAGCCATCTGGAAAGAAATTCCCAGGCCATTATCAATCCGCTGATAATGACGTCCGCTGACAAATTGCAGACGATCCCCCATCACATAAGGCTGGATCGTTTTTATCCCATACTGTTTGATATGGAATTTATAGCCGGCAAAATATTCAGTGCCCCAGCTACTACCGGCAAAGTAATTCTCGATAGTCACTTTTTTGGTCGGTGCAAAGTTCTGATACCAGCCTCCGCCCATCGCAAATATCCAGTTATCAGGCTTCCAGCTTAAGGCGGTGCCCAGCAGGTTCTGATTGTAGTCGCGACTTTGGCCGGTGGCAGGATTGCGCATCGCCGCTTTGGTATAACTCCAGGCAACCCCCCAGCTCAGCTGCGGGGTAATATGATAGTCAGCCCCTAAAGATCCGCCGCCCTGGCGCTTATAAGCCAGCCCGTTGCCCGGATAATAATTATTGTCGGTAAACAGATAACCTGCATAAACATCCACAGGGCCAACCGATTTTTCATATTTCAACAGCTTACGGGCCCGATGGGTACCATCATAGTCACCATTGATCCCAACCCCCGGTCCCTGGGCCAGCATATCGTCATCCCAGATATCCGTTTTTGCTCCGACCACATCGTAGTAAATGCTGTTTTGCTGCCCGAAAGTCAGACGGCCCCATGTTTTACTTTCCAGCCCCGTATACATCTGTCGGCGGGTGGTATTATGCGCGCCGGGCTGATAATGGTGGTCCCATTTTAATACTGCCGGAATATTAACGCCCGGTTCGTAATAGTTAATCCAGCTCAGATCCGGGTTAATACGGTAACGGGCCCCGAAACGGAACCGGCTGCCGCCATCAAAACCATTGCGCTTATATGACTTATCATCCACCCCTGTCGAGTGATTAAACTGTGGCCGGATACTGCCGCCCACGGTTAAATCGAGCCGGCTCAAAGGATTATCTGCCGGTAGCGGTGGAATTACATGAATATCTGCCTGACCGGCAACCGGTATCATTGAAATAAGTACCAGGCCGCCGCGAACAGACTGACTCAGCCAGTTTTTTCTCATCTGGATTATCCATAAATATAAATAATAATTTAAACGAATTGTTCTCACGGAGATTATCGGGGTAAAGATAAATACCAGATAACTCAATGCTATTTATTGAATATAAAAAATAGGAAAGCAGAAAATGACAGATGATCCTGTCAGAAAGTTAAATTTTTTTAAATGGTATAACGTGCGTTTTGATGATTTTTACTGAAATGATAAGCGACCCTGCAATCAGGGCCGCTTATTTAAGGCAGGTCAGGCATTAATTTCGGCGTGCATTTCCTGAACAGAAATCACCCGTTCGGTCGGATCGGCATTCAGTGCCATTGCTGTGGCAAAACCACCATTCAGGGTCGTGTCGTAATGCACTTTATACTGCAGTGCACTGCGTCTGATCAGGCGTGAATCTTCTATCGCCTGGCGTCCGGCCGTGGTATTAACAATATAGCTGTATTCACCATTTTTCAGACGGTCCTGAATATGCGGTCGCCCTTCATGTACTTTATTCACCAGCCGCGGGTTAATCCCTGCTTCACCCAGGACCACTGCCGTACCGTGTGTCGCATCCAGTTCATAACCATATTTCATTAATTTGGCTGCCAGATCGACAACCCGCTTTTTGTCGCCTTCACGCACGGATAACAGTGCACGTCCTGACTTTTTCATCATCGACTGTGAACCCAGCATAGCCTTAGAGAAAGCTTCTGCAAAGGTACGACCGACGCCCATAACCTCACCGGTAGAACGCATTTCCGGACCGAGGATCGGGTCAACTCCCGGGAATTTGTTAAACGGTAATACCACTTCTTTTACCGAATAATAAGGAGGGATTATCTCTTTGGTGACACCCTGCGCCGCCAGTGTTTTACCGGCCATAACACGTGCTGCAACTTTGGCTAATGGCACACCGGTGGCTTTAGAAACAAAAGGTACTGTACGGGCTGCTCGCGGGTTAACTTCAATCAGATAGACTTCGTTATCTTTAACGGCAAACTGCACATTCATCAGACCGCGAACATTCAGTTCAAATGCCAGATTTTTTACCTGCTCACGCATTACGTCCTGAATCTGCTGGCTTAAGGTATACGCCGGCAGTGAACAGGCTGAGTCACCGGAGTGAACACCGGCCTGCTCAATGTGTTCCATAATTCCGCCAATCAGTACCTGTTCACCATCGCAGATAGCATCGACATCGACTTCGACAGCATCATCCAGGAAGCGATCCAGTAACACAGGCGCATCATTTGACACAGACACGGCGGTCATAAAATAGCGTTTCAGGTCGATTTCGTCATACACAATTTCCATTGCCCGGCCGCCCAGTACATAAGAAGGGCGAACCACTAACGGATAACCAATCGAAACGGCTTTCTCAACGGCCTGTTCCAGGGCTGTGACGGTTGCATTTGCCGGTTGTTTTAATGCCAGACGCTCAACGGCATGCTGGAAACGTTCACGGTCTTCGGCACGGTCGATAGCATCAGGGCTGGTGCCAATGACCGGGACACCGGCGGCTTCCAGAGCACGGGCCAGTTTAAGTGGTGTCTGGCCGCCGTACTGAACAATCACCCCTTTGGGCTGTTCAATACGAACAATCTCCAGCACATCTTCCAGGGTCACAGGCTCAAAGTACAGACGGTCAGAGGTATCGTAATCGGTAGAGACCGTTTCAGGGTTACAGTTAACCATAATGGTTTCGTAACCATCTTCACGTAATGCCAGTGAAGCGTGGACGCAGCAATAGTCGAATTCAATACCCTGACCAATACGGTTCGGGCCACCGCCAAGGATCATGATTTTTTCACGATCAGTATTCGGGCTGGCTTCGCACTCTTCTTCATAAGTTGAGTACATGTAAGCCGTGTCCGTCGCGAACTCTGCCGCACAGGTATCCACCCGCTTATAGACCGGATACAGATTATATTGCTGACGAAGTTTACGGACTTCATGTTCCGCTACTCCCGCCAGTTGTGCCAGCCGGAGGTCAGCAAAACCTTTACGCTTCAGCTGACGCAGGAAGTCGTAGTTCAGGCCATTCAGTCCCTGACGGGCAACCTGCTCTTCCAGACGAACCAGTTCTTCAATCTGCACCAGGAACCAGCGGTCGATATTGGTCAGATTAAACACACCATCAACTGACATCCCCAGACGGAACGCATCAGCGATATACCAGATACGGTCACTGCCGGCATCTTTCAGTTCACGGCGAATGCGGGTCAGTGCATCAGCCTCTTCCGGATCCACTTTCGGGTCAAATCCACAGGCACCGACTTCCAGGCCACGTAATGCCTTTTGCATGGATTCCTGGAAGGTACGGCCAATCGCCATGACTTCACCCACTGACTTCATTTGCGTGGTCAGACGGTCATTACTGCCGGCAAATTTTTCGAAGTTAAAGCGAGGGATTTTGGTCACGACATAGTCGATAGAAGGTTCGAATGACGCCGGTGTCAGCCCCCCGGTAATATCATTCATCAGTTCATCGAGGGTATAGCCAACCGCCAGCTTAGCGGCAATTTTAGCAATCGGGAAGCCGGTGGCTTTTGACGCCAGCGCCGAAGAACGTGACACCCTTGGGTTCATTTCGATAACAATCAAACGACCATTTTCCGGGTTTACCGAGAACTGGACGTTAGAACCACCGGTTTCCACACCAATCTCACGCAGTACGGCCATCGAGGCATTACGCATGATCTGATACTCTTTATCGGTCAGGGTCTGAGCCGGCGCAACGGTGATTGAGTCACCCGTATGGATCCCCATGGCATCGAAGTTTTCAATCGAGCAGACAATGATACAGTTATCATTTTTGTCACGAACAACTTCCATTTCATACTCTTTCCAGCCAATCAGCGACTCATCAATCAGCAGCTCATTGGTCGGAGACAGATCCAGTCCGCGTTCACAGATTTCTTCAAACTCTTCGCGGTTATACGCGATACCGCCACCGGTGCCCCCCATCGTAAAGGAAGGACGAATAATGCACGGAAAGCCAACCTCAGCAGCCACTTTTAAGGCTTCGTCCATGGTATGGGCAATCCCGGAACGGGCAGTATCCAGTCCGATGCTTTTCATCGCTTTATCAAAACGGCGGCGATCTTCTGCTTTATCAATCGCATCGGCGGTTGCACCAATCATGGTAACGCCAAATTCTTCCAGAACCCCCTGTCTTTCCAGCTCCAGCGCACAATTCAGTGCGGTCTGGCCACCCATGGTCGGCAGCACAGCATCAGGACGTTCTTTTTCTATGATTTTACGTACCACTTCCCAGTGGATTGGCTCAATATAGGTCGCATCCGCCATTTCCGGGTCAGTCATTATGGTTGCCGGATTCGAGTTCACCAGCACCACACGGTAACCTTCTTCACGCAGGGCTTTACAGGCCTGCGCTCCGGAATAGTCGAACTCACAGGCTTGTCCGATAACAATAGGACCGGCACCAAGGATCAGGATCGATTTTATATCTGTACGTTTTGGCATTTATTAGCTCCTGGATTACCTGTTACCGGAACGGAAAGTATTAATTAATTCAATGAAGTGATCGAACAGCGGTGCCGCATCATGCGGTCCGGGGCTCGCTTCAGGGTGTCCCTGGAAACTGAAAGCTGGCTTATCCGTGCGATGGATACCTTGTACCGTGTGGTCAAACAGGGATTTATGGGTCACCCGTAAACATGACGGAAGATTCTGCTCATCAACGGCAAAACCGTGGTTCTGTGCGGTAATCATCACCACATCACGATCCAGGTCTTTGACCGGGTGGTTACCGCCATGGTGACCCAGTTTCATTTTTACGGTCGCGGCACCACTGGCCAGGGCTAATAACTGGTGTCCGAGGCAAATACCAAACAGCGGGATATCGGTTTCGAGGAATTGTTTAATCGCGCTGATAGCATAGTCACAAGGTTCCGGGTCACCGGGACCATTAGATAAGAAAATACCATCCGGATTCATTTTCAGCACTTCATCTGCCGGGGTCTGCGCCGGAACAACCGTCAGACGCACCCCGCGGTCAGCCAGCATACGCAGAATATTACGCTTAGCACCAAAATCGTAGGCGACTACATGGTAAGGCAGTTCACTGTCAGCCTTAGGGGCCGGTAGTCCATCGTTCAGTGTCCAGCTGCCCTGTGTCCACGGATATGCTTTATCGGTGGTTACTTCTTTCGCTAAATCCATGCCTTTCAGGCCCGGGAAGTTTTTCGCCTGCTGTAGTGCCGCAGCGACATCCGGGTTATCACCGGCAATAATGCAGCCATTCTGTGCGCCCTTTTCCCGCAGTAAACGGGTCAGTTTACGGGTATCAATATCAGCAATAGCGACAATGTTATGACGGGAAAGATAGGCTGAAAGGTCTTCGGTGCTGCGGTAGTTGCTGGCAATCAGGGGCAGGTCGCGAATAACTAATCCCTGCGCATGTACCCGGGATGACTCTTCGTCAGCGGGATTAGTACCAACATTACCGATATGGGGATAAGTAAGAGTGACGATCTGGCGGGAATAGGAAGGATCAGTAAGAATTTCTTGATAACCGGTCATTGACGTATTGAAAACGACCTCTCCCACTGCCGATCCGCTGGCCCCAATGGCCCGACCGTGGAACTCGGTTCCGTCTTCCAGAACCAGGATTGCTGACTTAATCAAAACTTCCTCCGGGGAATAAATAGTCACTATACCTGCATATTAATTCATTATTGATACCTGAATCAATCCAAAAAACACCTGAAAGGTCTAATTTTGGCAAATTGGGCGCATTCTAATGACCAGCCCTGCTTATGTCCAGTCTGAAAGGTAATATTATTAGTTTTTTTAACCCACTGATGGCAAAAATATACTGACAGGGTTAAAAACAGGGGATTGCTGGCCGTTTAAAACGATTGCCTGATAAGAAGCATAGCAGAAAGCGGGAAAACTGGTAATTTCAGACCAAATGGTCCGAAAAATCAGTTGGAGACAATATAAAAATAATAGAAAACAAATAAAAATAAAGGCTACGCAATAAAAACAAACAAAAACAATTATAAAAAAAATAAAGAGGAAGTAAAACAAACAACCTCTTTTACAATCAAATAGTTATCGACTGAAATTCACATCACAACACATTATAAATCATTCAAATAAAGCACATCACGCATATCATAAACACCATTTTCACGCTCAAAAACCCAGCCTGCCGCCTTAACTGCTCCCTTTGCAAAAGTCATCCGGCTGGAAGCTTTATGGGTGATTTCAACCCGCTCGCCTATATCAGCAAACATGGCTGTATGTTCACCGACAATATCGCCGGCACGTACCGTAGCAAAGCCGATAGCGTGTGGCTTGCGCTCTCCCGTATGGCCTTCACGGCTATACACCGCATGTTCTGATAAGTCCCAGTTCATCGCTTCAGCAATGGATTCCCCCATCGCTAATGCCGTACCGGAAGGTGCATCCACTTTATACCGGTGATGCGCTTCCGTGATCTCTATATCACTGTATTCACCCATGACTTTTGCTGCCTTTTCCAGCAGTTTAAGCACCAGGTTAACACCGACACTAAAGTTTGCGGCAAAAACAACCGGTATACTGATACCTGCCCTGCGGATAGCCTGCTTACCGGCCTCATCAAAGCCGGTGGTACCAATCACTATCGCTTTTTGATGAGTTTCACAAAATTTAAGGTACTCGAGGCTGGCTTCAGGACGGGTGAAGTCGATGAGCACATCAAAGTTATCCTTTACCGTCAGCAGGTTATCGGTAATCTGCACACCGGTCTTATGGATCCCCGCCAGTTCACCGGCATCACACCCCGTCAGCGAAGACCCGCGACGCACCACGACGGCACCCAGAGTCATATCTCCGGCCAGTGATACAGCCTCAATTAACTGGCGCCCCATTCTCCCGGAGGCTCCGACAATACCTATTCGGATATTTTTCATAACTATTCATTCCTGTGGGTGTGTATATCCTGCCAGCTCAGATTAACCAGCCACCAGAACAGTCACCAGTAAAATAAAAGCATCATTAAAATTTCAGGTTTGATCTGAGATATTATCAGTAAAATCAATGGGGGGTAAAAATTGTTATCCGCGGGAAAAGTCCGCAAGGGAAGCAATAGCCTGTACCATAAAAAGCCCGCAGTATATTGCATGCTGCGGGCTTCGGAGAATTACCGGACTTCTTTTACATCTACCCGTAACTCTTTAGGCACTTCGAAAACAATATTTTCTTCGCGGCCGATTAACTCGACTGCCGCTTCGCCACCAAACTCCCTCAGGCGGGTAATCACCTGCTGTACCAGAATATCAGGGGCCGATGCTCCGGCAGTCACGCCAACACAACTCACACCCTGCAGCCAGCTTTCACGAATATCCTCCGCAGAGTCAATCAACTGAGCATGCTTACCGGCTCTCCGGGCCAGTTCTGCCAGGCGATTAGAGTTTGACGAGTTTTTTGACCCTACCACCAGGATAACATCAGCACGCTCTGACAGATGGCGGACGGCTTCCTGGCGATTGGTGGTTGCATAGCAAATATCATCTTTCCTCGGACCGATGATTGCCGGGAAACGCTGACGCAGCGCATCAATAATCTCTGAAGTATCGTCAACCGACAATGTCGTCTGGGTCATAAAACTCAGATTCGATTCATCTTTAACATTGAGTCTGAAAACATCTTCAGGAGATTCGACAAGGTACATTCCCCCGGCAGGGTTACTGTACTGGCCCATCGTGCCTTCGACCTCAGGGTGGCCGGCATGACCAATCAATATAGCTTCAACACCTTTACGGCTGGCACGGGCGACTTCCATATGGACTTTGGTGACTAACGGACAGGTCGCATCAAATAACATCGTCAGTGAGCGTGCCCTGGCTTCAGCCCTCACTGCCTGAGACACACCGTGGGCAGAGAAAATCAGAATAGCACCATCCGGGACTTCGCTGATCTGTTCAATAAACACTGCCCCGCGGTCACGTAACCCCGCCACTACATAGCGGTTATGTACCACCTCATGGCGGACATAAATCGGGGCACCATACATCTCCAGCGCCCGCTCAACAATACTGATGGCACGGTCAACACCGGCACAAAAACCACGAGGGTTAGCGAGCAGAATTTGCATTTTCGGCCTCCTGTCGTGGATTAACTTCCAGCACTTCAACATTAAAGGTAATCATTTGCCCCGCCAGAGGGTGATTAAAGTCTACCGTGACAGAATCACCGGAAACATCACGGATCACGCCGGGCATTTCACTGCCATCCGGCGCGCTAAACAACATAATCGCCCCCTGTTCAGGCTCACCGGCCTCAGTAAAATCCCTGCGGGAGAAATACCGGATAAGATCCGGACTGGATACCCCGAACCCGTCTTCAGGTGCGAGAGTAAACTGCCGGGTTTCCCCGGCCGTCAGGCCGTGTAAGGCTGTCCCAAAGGCCGGTGAAAGACTGTCATCACCCAGCCGAAACAATGCCGGTTTACCATTAGCGCGTGTTGATTCGGCCAGGGTTCCATCTTCCAGGGTCAGAGTGAAATGGACCAGTAACGAACTATCATGCTGTACCGAGTTACTCATGCCTTACCCTTTATCCGCCTGTTTCGCTGCAGAAGGCAGAAACCCTTCCAGAATCACCAGTGCAGCTCCGATACAAATGGCGCAGTCTGCAAGATTAAAGGTTGCGAAATGCCAGTCTCCGACATAGAAGTCAATAAAATCGACAACAAAGCCGTGCCACATACGGTCCAGTAAGTTCCCCGCAGCACCGCCGATGATCATGGCATAGGCGATATTGGTCATTTTCTGGCTGGCACGGTTTCGGAACATCATCACCAGCAGCGCTATCACTATGGCCACCGCAATACCGGCAAAGAACCACCGTTGCCATCCCCCTTTGTCAGCGAGGAAGCTGAATGCAGCACCGTAGTTACGGGCGTAAAACAGATTCAGGGAAGGCATAAGTGCACGGCTTTCATGCAATTGCATATCAGCCATGACCCACTGTTTACTGACGAAGTCGACAACCATCACCAGTACCGTTACCCATATCCAGCGTAAGCCGGTAGAACACAGAGATTTACTCATCAGGCAAACTTACGCTCTTCGCCGGCACCGGAGACATTGCTGTAACAACGGCCACAGATTTCAGCATGCTGCGGGTTCTTGCCAATGTCTTGCGTGTAGTGCCAGCAGCGCGGACATTTTTCGCCAGCCGCTTTTTGCAGGGTGATTTTCAGCCCTTTAAGCTGTTCACTGTGCACCGCTTCTGCCGGTGCAGACTGATAATCCTGAACCTGTACCTCTGAGGTCAGTAACACAAAACGCAGTTCGTCACCCAGTGCATTCAGCTTTTCTGCCAGCGAGTGATCAGCATACAGCACAACCGATGCTTCCAGCGCGCCGCCGATTTTTTTGTCAGCACGGGCCTGTTCAATCACTTTATTTACCTCACCGCGTACTTTCAGTAATTGCTCCCAGTAAGCATCATTCAGCGTTTCACTTTCTGGCAGATCAAACAGTCCCTGATACCACTCACCGGTAAATACATACTGTTCACGTTGCCCTGCCAGGTGTCCCCAGATTTCGTCAGCCGTGAAGGACATGATCGGTGCCATCCAGCGAACCAGCGCTTCAGCAATATGCCAGAGTGCCGTCTGGCAGCTACGGCGTGCGATGCTGTCAGGTTTAGCCGTATACTGACGGTCTTTAATGATATCCAGATAGAACGAGCCCATTTCCACCGAGCAGAACTGCATCAGACGCTGTACAACTTCATGGAAATCATAACCTTCATATGACGCCAGGATATCCTGTTGTGCAGCCAGCGCACGGCTGACGGCCCAGCGATCCAGTACCACCATATCATCAGCAGCAACCAGGTCAGTTTGCGGGTTAAAACCGTTCAGGTTAGCCAGCAGGAAACGAGCGGTGTTACGGATACGACGGTATGCATCTGCAGAACGTTTCAGAATTTCGTCGGAAACCGCCATTTCACCAGAGTAGTCGGTTGACGCGACCCACAGACGTAAAATATCAGCACCCAGTTTGTTCATCACATCCTGCGGGCTGACCGTGTTACCAATCGACTTAGACATCTTACGGCCCTGACCATCAACGGTGAAACCATGGGTCAGTACCTGACGGTAAGGTGCTTTGCTTTTAATTGCGGTGGAAATCATCAGTGATGACATAAACCAGCCACGGTGCTGGTCAGAACCTTCCAGATAAATATCGGCACTGTGTCCGCCAAACTCAGGACGAACATCCACTACTGAGCAACTGGTAGAACCGGAATCGAACCATACATCCAGAGTATCAGGAACTTTACTGTAGTGTTCTGCATCCGCACCCAGTAACTCTTTGCTATCCAGATCCCACCATGCCTGAATCCCATCCTGTTCAACACGCAGCGCGACCTGTTCCATCAGTTGCAGTGTGTCAGGGTGCAGCTCTTCCGTCTGATTATGGACAAACAGAGCCATTGGCACTCCCCAGGTACGCTGACGTGAAATACACCAGTCAGGGCGGTTAGCCACCATTGACTCAATACGTGCCTGGCCCCAGTCGGGGATCCACTGGACGTCTTTGATTTCTTTCAGCGACTGGGCGCGCAGTCCTTTTTGATCCATGCTGATAAACCACTGCGGGGTCGCGCGGAAGATGATCGGCGTTTTATGACGCCAGCAGTGCGGGTAGCTGTGATGCAGCTTTTCAACGTGCAGCAGTGCACCTTTGTCACGCAGCAACTCAACAATCAGGTCGTTAGCTTTAAATACGTTGACCCCGTCCAGCCCCGGATAGGTTCCCGGGAGGTAGCAGCCGTCCGGTCCTACCGGGTTCGCTACCTCAATACCGTATTTCTGGCCAATAACATAGTCCTCAGGACCATGACCCGGCGCCGTATGTACCGCTCCGGTACCGGCATCCAGCGTGACGTGATCACCCAGTAATACCGGGACATCAAAACCAAGGAACGGATGACGGAAACGCAATAACTCCAACGCATCACCACGGCATTCACCCAGTACTGTCCATTCGGAAATACCGGCACGCTGCAGAACACTTTCCGTTAAATCTTTAGCCAGAATCAGGACATGCCCTTCGGCCTGCACCAGTTGATATTCAAACTCAGGGTTGACGGAGATGGCACGGTTAGAAGGCATCGTCCACGGGGTGGTGGTCCAGATAACCAGTGACACCGGTGCCTCAGGCACACTGACAGAAAATGCGGCAGCAACCGCTGCGCTATCCACCGCATTAAACATGACATCGATAGACGGAGAGGTCTTGTCGTAATATTCGACTTCTGCTTCGGCCAGTGCCGAACGACACTCTGTACACCAGTGTACCGGCTTTGCTCCTTTGTGCAGATGTCCGTTACCGATGATCCGTCCCAGTGCACGGATAATATTTGCTTCGGTATTGAAATCCATCGTCAGGTAAGGACGGTCCCAGTCGCCGAGCACGCCCAGCCGGATAAAGTCTTTTTTCTGTCCTTCGATTTGCTCTGCAGCATATTTGCGACAGGCAGCACGAAACTCCGCCGGAGTGACTTTCTCACCCGGTTTACCAATCATTTGTTCAACTTTATGTTCGATAGGTAATCCGTGGCAGTCCCAGCCAGGCACATAAGGCGCATCGAAGCCAGACAGACCTTTAGATTTAATAATAATATCTTTCAGAATCTTGTTAACTGAGTGACCGATATGAATGCTGCCGTTAGCGTAAGGAGGGCCATCGTGCAGAATAAATGTTTTTTTACCTTTTTTTGCTGCACGGATCGCACTGTACAGATTATCGTCGGTCCATCGCTGCAACATTGCAGGTTCCCGTTTGGCTAAATCGCCACGCATCGGGAACCCGGTTTCAGGTAAGTTCAGGGTAGCTTTATAGTCACTCATCAGATTCTCGGTTCCATATTTCGGCCATTATGCCGTTGTTTTTAGCCCAAAAAATTCGCGGGCCGTCACCACATCTTTGGCAATTTGCGCTTTCAGTTGATCAAGCGATGCAAATCGTTGCTCATTACGTATTTTATGCCGCAATACCACAGAGATATGGCGGCCATATAAATTGATATTTACATCCAGTAAATTAACTTCCAGCTGCTGACGCATCCCTTTTACCGTCGGCCGGGTACCAATATTTGCTACCCCGTAGAAAGACTGTTCAGATATTCCCTGAACTTCTACAGCATAAACCCCTGTTACCGGTGATACGGTCCGTCGCAGCGGTATGTTCGCGGTAGGAAAGCCCAGAGTCCTTCCCAGGGCATCACCGTGGATAACCCGTCCGCTAATCGCATAAGGCCGCCCCAGCAGATGTTCAGCCGTCAGAAAGTCATCGGCCGCCAGAGCTTCACGCACTTTAGTACTGCTGACCCGCTCTCCCTGGTGACAGAATGTCCGGGTATTCACCACATCGAAATGATAGCGGCGCGCCGCCTCCTGTAATAACAGGAAATTCCCTTCCCGGCCAGCGCCGAAACAGAAATCATCACCGACCGTCAGGAACCTGACATCCAGCTTTTCCGCCAGAATATCGCGGATGAAATCATCCGCTGTCAGGGCCGAAAATGCGCCGTCGAAACGTACACAAACAACCGTATCGACCCCGGCCTGTTCCAGATATTTTATTTTTTCACGCAGCCGTGTCAGTCTGGCAGGCACCTGCCCGCGGCAAAAAAACTCCTGAGGCTGTGGCTCGAACAGCATGACCACCACCGGCAGATTACGTTGCCGTCCTTCCTCACAAAGTTGCTTCAGCAGCGCCTGATGCCCGCGATGCACACCGTCAAAATTACCAATAGTCAAAACGCAGCCACCATGCTGCTTTGTGAGATTATGTAAACCGCGGATAAACTTCATGGCCGACTCAACTCGCTGGAAATCGCCGGATTATACCCTTTACGGCGTACAAATTTAACCCGTCAGTGAAGCCTTTCGTCGCTTCTTTACTGCTTTTCATCGTGTTTATTCAGGGCCGGGTAAATTCCCTGCAATTTTGTTGTGAAAAGCTGTATTCATAATCAGGAAGCTGGTAGAATCTTGCGCCATCAATTACGTAACCGGGTGTTGTTTTTTAAACGACGCTTATTTGCACAAATCCATTGACAAAAGAAGGCGCAAAAGGCATAGTCCTCGGCCTTTGATTTGTCCATATAGAACATATTTGGGAGTTGGACCTTGGCTAATATCAAATCAGCTAAGAAACGCGCTGTAACATCTGAGAAACGTCGCAAGCACAACGCAAGCCGTCGCTCAATGCTGCGTACTTTCATCAAAAAAGTATACGCTGCAATCGCTACTGGCGATAAAACAGCTGCGCAGAACGCATTTAACGAAATGCAACCAATCGTGGACCGTCAGGCTGCTAAAGGTCTGATCCACAAAAACAAAGCTGCACGTCATAAAGCTAACCTGACTGCACAGATCAACAAACTGGCTTAATCGTCAGCGCGTTGTCGCTTTGAAAAGAACCGGCTCAGGCCGGTTTTTTTATGTCCGCTGATCTTCTGAAAAAAATGCCAGCCCCCCGATGACAGAGTGCTGACATTCCCCGCAGCGGTGCTGACGGCCTTATCTTTGATACGTAAAACGCCGGCGTAACAGTACATATCCCGCCACCGCAGACAGTACCGAACCACACAGGATCCCCAGCTTCGCCTCATTAATCAGCCGCGTACCGTCCTGACCAAAAGCCAGTGATGCAATAAATATCGACATCGTAAAGCCGATACCACAGAGGATGCCAATAGCAGCAATGTCTTTAATTCCGGTATTTTCCGGTAGCCTGGTCATGCCCAGCCGTGAGCTTATCCAGCATATCAGCGTAATTCCCAGCGGTTTGCCCAACAGTAAACCGGCGATAATACCCAGTGGCAGGGAGGAGATCACATCCTGCATGCTGAGGTTATTCATCACCACGCCGGCATTAGCAAAAGCAAATAACGGCAGGATCAGCCAGCGAACCCAGGGATGCAGGCTGTGTGCCAGTTTCAGGGCTGCAGAGTGCTTCCCCTGCCCTTTAACCGGCATCATCAGGCCCAGTATCACACCGGCAATGGTTGCATGAACACCGGAAGAGAGCACCGCATACCAGAGTGCCACACCAGCCAGCAGGTACAGACTCCGGTAACGCAGCCCGACCCTGTTCATCAGCGCCAGTACTGCCATCACAATAGCCGCTCCCCCTAAAGCAAACCATGACACCTGTCCGCTGTAGAACAGGGCAATAATAATAATTGCCCCGAGATCATCAATCACCGCCAGCGCCATCAGAAAGACTTTAAGTACCGGTGGCACCCGGTTACCGAGCAGCGCCAGAATCCCTAATGCAAAAGCAATATCAGTTGCAGTAGGTATCGCCCAGCCCTGACGAATTTCAGCTAAGCCACCGTTAAATAACAGGAAGATAGCCGCAGGGGCAATCATTCCGCCAATCGCTGCCAGCAGCGGAAATACGGCCTGCTGACGCGTGGCAAGCGCCCCGCTGACCAGCTCCTGTTTAACTTCCAGCCCGACCAGCAGGAAAAATAGTGCCATCAGGGCATCATTTATCCAGAACAGGGTATTCGGAGAGTGCCCGTCGATACTGACGCCAGTCAGCGGCGTAAACTGTAAAAACTGCTGATAGCCCTCAGCACTCCAGCCCATATTAGCCAGAATCAGTGCCAGGCCAGCAGCAACAATTAATACTACGCCTCCGGCTGCTTCACTCCTGAAGATCTTTATCGCTAATGACATCAGAGGATATCCTTTTAATTTGTCACAGGGTTACCGACTGATGATCTCAGTAATTGCTGGTTTTAACAAATATTGCCGGCGAAAGAGCAAAAAAAAACCAGCACCGCAAGGCACTGGTTTTTTCTTCAGCAGGGCAACTAACGGGTCAGATCGTCAAAAAACTTCTTCACACCATCAAAGAACGTTTTTGAACGGGGACTGTTATCCTCGCCTGATGGCCCGCCCAGTGTGTCGCCCAGTTCACTGAGTAACGCTTTTTGTTTATCACTCAGATTCACCGGGGTTTCTACCACCACGCGACACAACAGGTCACCAATAGCGCCACCACGGACTGATTTCACGCCCTTGCCACGCACACGGAACAATTTATCAGTTTGCGTACCGGCAGGGACTTTCAGTTTTACCCGTCCGTCAAGGGTAGGTACTTCAATCTCCCCCCCCAGGGCCGCCAGAGTGAAGTTAATCGGAACTTCACAATACAGGTTATTCTCTTCACGCTCGAAGATAGGGTGTTTTTTCACCGAGACCTGTACATAAAGATCACCGGCCGGAGCACCCTGCTCACCCGCTTCACCTTCACCACTCAGGCGAATTCGGTCACCGGTATCCACACCGGCAGGAATTTTCACTGACAGTGTTTTAGTGGTTTCGACACGCCCGTGACCGTGACAGGCGTTACATGGATCTTTAATCACGGAACCACGTCCCTGACAGGTCGGACAGGGTTGCTGAACCGTAAAGAAGCCCTGTCGCATCTGTACCTGGCCTGCACCATGGCAGGTCGAACAGGTTTGTGGTTTTGAGCCGGCTTTAGCGCCGCTGCCATGGCAGGTATCACATTCCTGCAGGGTAGGAATACGAATTTCTTTGCTTACACCACGGACCGCTTCTTCCAGCGTCAGCTCCATGTTGTAACGCAGGTCGGAACCACGGGCTGCACGCTGGCGACGACCGCCACCGAAAATATCACCGAAAACATCACCGAAGATATCACCGAAATCCGCACCGCCGCCAAAGCCGCCGCCGAATCCGCCACCGCCCATACCGCCTTGTTCAAAAGCTGCATGACCGTACTGATCGTAAGCGGCACGCTTTTGATCATCGGTCAGAATTTCATAGGCTTCTTTGACTTCTTTAAACTGCTCTTCAGCCTTGGTATCGCCTGGGTTACGGTCAGGGTGATATTTCATTGCCAGCCGTTTATAGGCCTTTTTGATTTCACGCTCATCCGCTGTTTTGGATACGCCTAAAACCTCGTAGTAATCACTCTTCGCCATTTTTTATTGCCTTTAACATGATCGCACGGGCGTGGATATTCTCCTACGCCCGTGCTGGTTAGCAACGACAGCTTAGCTGCCGCTTAGCCCGGTCATGGGCAATTACTTTTTGTCTTTAACTTCTTCGAATTCAGCATCGACAACATCGTCATCTTTCTGAGCTGAAGCATCAGCACCTGCACCGGCTGCACCGTTTGCCTGAGCACTCTGCTGTGCCAGTTCCATCAGTTTCCCGGAGACTTCAACCAGGGCCTGAATTTTAGCGTCAATATCTGCTTTATCTTCTGATTTCAGCGCAGTTTCCAGTGCTGTCAGTGCAGATTCGATTGGCGCTTTATCTTCAGCAGATAACTTATCACCGGCTTCTTCTAACTGCTTACGGGTGCTGTGAACAACCTGGTCACCCTGGTTACGTGCCTGAACCAGCTCTTCGAATTTACGGTCAGATTCTGCATTTTGCTCAGCATCACGGACCATTTTTTCGACTTCTTCTTCGTTCAGACCGGAAGAAGCTTTAATGGTGATCTTCTGCTCTTTACCACTGTTTTTGTCTTTTGCAGACACATGCAGGATACCATCCGCATCGATGTCGAAAGTGACTTCAATCTGTGGCATACCCCGTGGCGCAGCCTGAATACCGTCCAGGTTAAACTGACCCAGTGACTTGTTATCAGAAGAACGTTTACGCTCACCCTGCAGTACATGGATAGTTACCGCAGACTGGTTGTCTTCTGCTGTAGAGAACACCTGGCTGTGTTTGGTCGGGATAGTAGTATTTTTGCTGATCAGGCTGGTCATTACACCACCCATCGTTTCGATACCCAGTGACAGCGGAGTCACATCCAGCAGCAATACGTCTTTCACATCACCCGCCAGTACACCCCCCTGAACTGCCGCACCGACAGCTACAGCTTCGTCCGGGTTAACGTCTTTACGTGGTTCTTTACCAAAGAAATCTTTAACTTTGCTCTGAACCAGTGGCATACGGGTCTGACCACCCACCAGGATAACATCATTGATATCAGACACTGACAGACCGGCATCTTTCAGAGCAACTTTCAGTGGCTCGATAGAGCGTGCAACCAGATCTTCAACCAGTGCTTCCAGTTTCGCACGGGTTACTTTGATGTTCAGGTGCTTAGGACCAGTCGCATCTGCAGTCACGTACGGCAGGTTAACGTCAGTCTGCTGGGCAGAAGACAGTTCAATTTTCGCTTTCTCTGCCGCTTCTTTCAGACGCTGCATTGCCAGCGGGTCGTTACGCAGGTCAATACCCTGCTCTTTCTTGAATTCGTCAACCAGATAGTTAATCAGGCGGCTATCGAAGTCTTCACCACCGAGGTGAGTATCACCATTGGTTGCCAGAACTTCGAAGGTTTTTTCACCATCAACTTCATCGATTTCGATAATTGAGATATCGAAAGTACCACCACCCAAGTCGTATACCGCGATAGTACGGTTACCCTGGCCTTTATCCATACCGTAAGCCAGTGCTGCGGCAGTTGGTTCGTTGATGATACGTTTTACTTCCAGACCTGCGATACGGCCAGCATCTTTAGTCGCCTGACGCTGTGCATCGTTAAAGTAAGCAGGAACGGTGATCACAGCTTCGGTTACCGGCTCACCCAGGTAATCTTCGGCAGTCTTCTTCATTTTCTTCAGCACTTCTGCAGAAATCTGCGGAGGTGCCATTTTCTGGCCTTTCACGTCCAGCCATGCATCACCGTTATCAGAACCGATGATTTTGTATGGCATGATTTTCAGGTCACGCTGTACTTCTTCGTCCTGAAAACGACGACCAATCAGACGCTTAATAGCAAATAAAGTGTTTTGCGGGTTAGTCACGGCCTGGCGTTTAGCAGGCTGGCCTACCAGAGTCTCACCATCCTGAGTGTAAGCGATGATGGAAGGAGTGGTACGATCACCCTCAGCGTTTTCCAGAACGCGTGCTTTACCACCGTCCATAATTGCTACGCATGAATTGGTTGTACCCAGGTCAATACCAATAATTTTACCCATCTCTACACATCTCCCACGTAAATTCTGTTGTCGTTCGGATATGAACCATAAATGCGGTCGCTTGTGATTATTTCAAGTGCCGGATTACAAATTTTTTTGATTCACAACTCGCTATGCAAACAAGATGGGGTCAGTTTACCGGCCATCAAGGGCCGGCGTAAAAAAAAGTAAAAAAAACACAGAAATCCCTGACAGTCTCAGCCGGCCGCCTGGCCCGGGAGGCGGGCCTGTAAATGCAGATATCCGCCGATCATTGCCCCGGTGACACACAGCGCGGTGATATACCAGCAAGGTGCCAGTGGCGTCAGACGTAACGCCAGGGTCACAAAGACGGGTGTCAGACCGCCGAAAATAGCGTAAGAAAGGTTATAGGACAGGGAAATACCACTAAAGCGAACTGCCGGAGGAAATGCCCTGACCATAATAAAAGGCACAATCCCCACGGTCCCGACACAGAGACCGGTCAGGGCATAAGCAGCAATCAGGTATTGCGGATGGCTGGCTAAGATATGAAAAAACAGCCAGCTGCTGGCCGCCAGCAACAGGCA
The DNA here is from genome assembly GCF_018257595.1 of Tatumella sp. JGM94. Lineage (NCBI taxonomy): Bacteria > Pseudomonadati > Pseudomonadota > Gammaproteobacteria > Enterobacterales > Erwiniaceae > Tatumella > Tatumella sp. JGM94. The sequence continues at coordinate 52,380 of NZ_JAERJN010000003.1, forward strand.
TCCCACCGACAGACAACGTCCGGCGCCAAAGCGGTCAACCAGCCACCCGGCCAGCATACAGCCTGCCAGCAGCATAACTGTCGCAATACTGTTGGCCTGCAGGCTGAGCGCTGCCGGGATCTGATACATTTTTTGCATCAGCGCCGGTGCCATCAGGATAATCACCACGATAGCGGCAGAAAGCAGCCAGGTCAGGAGCACCGAAATCAGCAGGCTTTTACGATGAAAATTCACCACATTTTTCAGGGGCAGTGCTTCAGACAATGTTTTTTGCTGCTGCATTTTCCGGAATACCGGCGTTTCCTGCAGCCAGCGGCGCAGATATAACGCAATAAAACCAAAGACACCGCCCAGCAGAAACGCCACCCGCCAGCCAACCGCAGCGACTTCATCAGGGGTCATATGCCGGTTAATAGCACCGGCCACCAGAGAACCCAGCAGGATGCCGACCGTCAGTCCGGCTGTCAGCGTACCACAGGCAATTCCGGTACGGTTATCCGGCACATGTTCAGCGACAAATACCCAGGCACCCGGCACTTCACCACCGATTGCCGCCCCCTGTAATAATCGCATCAGCAATAATAATAGCGGAGCGGCCAGTCCCAGACTCTGATAAGAGGGCAATAGTCCCATCGCCAGAGTGGGGATAGCCATCAGCAGAATACTCAGACTAAACATTTTCTTACGCCCGAGAATATCGCCAAAATGAGCCATCACCAGCCCGCCTAATGGCCGTGCAAGATACCCCGCAGCAAAAATCCCGAAAGTCTGAAGTTGCCGCAGCCATTCGGGAATATCGGCAGGGAAAAACAGTTCGCCAATCACGGCCGCAAAAAAGACAAAGATAATAAAATCGTAGAATTCCAGCGCCCCGCCGAGCGCTGCCAGTATCAGGGTTTTATAGTCCTGCGCACTCAGGCGCTCCGCGGCATGGTTATCCATAAATTAAGTCTTTATCCCAGAGGTCAGTTAACAGCGTTAGCTGTAAATATTTCATTACTATATCGGCAATAAGCCGATACACCAGAACCTCTGAAGTTTATCCTTAAAAAATATTATCTTTAGTCGTTTATCTCACGCCTTGCACTTTTTGGACGAAAAGCTGCTACCACTTGCGGATCAGTCTCCACATAGGGCCCGTCAAGCAACTGTAAACAATAAGGTACACTTGCAAAGATACCCGCGACGTTTACCTGCCCTGATGGCGCTTTCAATCCTTCCAGTGTCTCTTTAATCGATTTCGGCTGTCCCGGCAAATTCAGGATCAGCGATTGCTTACGGATCACTGCGGTCTGCCGGGACAGAATAGCCGTAGGCACAAAATTAAGGCTGATTTGTCGCATCTGCTCGCCGAAACCAGGCATTACACGGTCAGCCACCGCCAGTGTGGCATCCGGAGTAACATCACGTAATGCCGGGCCAGTACCGCCGGTGGTAAGCACCAGATGGCAATGATGTTCATCGACCAGTTCAGTCAGTGTCTGCTCAATTAACAATTGTTCGTCGGGGATAACCCGGCTTTCGAGGGTAAAAGGACTGGTCAGGGCCAGTGATAACCATTCGGTCAGTGCAGGGATACCTTTATCCTGATAAACCCCCTGCGAGGCCCGGTCAGATACTGAGACCAGTCCGATACGTAAAGTAGTCATGATATTTCACTTCAGATGAGTGCTGTAGATACAGCCGGGACGGGGAACCACAAACAGTGAATTGACGTCCCGCAGCAGCCAGGCTACCGCGGGCGGGGATGATTACAGTAAATCTGCAATCATTTTTTCCAGTTTACCCTGGTCAATGGCAAAGTTACGGATACCCTGAGCCAGTTTATCAATCGCCATCGGATCCTGGTTATGTTCCCACAGGAATTCGGCTTCTGACATTTTTTCCGAACGGGCTTTTACTTCACCGGTAAAGTTCAGCTTACGCTCGACACTGCCTTCCGTTTCTTTCAGCTCTTTCAGCAGGCCCGGAGAGATGGTCAGGCGATCGCAGCCCGCCAGCTCCAGAATTTCGCCGGTATTACGGAAGCTCGCGCCCATGACAACGGTTTCATAACCATGCTGCTTGTAATAGTTATAAATTTCGGCCACAGAAACCACACCCGGATCTTCATGGGGTGCATATTCTTTTTTATCGGTATTCGCTTTGTACCAGTCCAGAATACGGCCAACAAACGGAGAAATCAGGTAAACACCGGCTTCTGCACAGGCACGGGCCTGGGCAAAAGAGAAAAGCAGTGTCAGGTTACAGTTGATACCTTCTTTTTCCAGACGCTCAGCCGCACGGATCCCCTGCCAGGTAGAGGCCAGCTTGATCAGAATACGATCATTGCTGATACCTGCATCGTTATACAGTTTGATCAGGCTGTGGGCTTTGGCGATACTGGCTTCTGTATCGTAGGAAAGTCTGGCATCAACTTCGGTAGAGATACGGCCCGGGACTAATTTCAGAATTTCCAGCCCGATATTTACCGCCAGTTTGTCAGAGGCGAAAGCAATTTGCTGCTGCTTATCATTACTCTGCTTACGCGCCCATTCGATGGCTTCATCAATCAGCTTACGGTATTCAGGGATTTGTGCCGCGTTGAGGATCAGTGAAGGGTTAGTGGTTGCATCCTGTGGCTGATACAGTTTCATTGCTTCAATATCACCGGTATCGGCAACGACTGTTGTTAACTTGCGCAGTGAGCTAAGTTTGTCCGTCATGTTTGCTTCTCTTCTGTTGAACTGTCAGGGGAAAAAAGCCTCTCCGGATAATATCACGCACTTGACGAGGTGCAAGGCCGCGCCGGGTAAACAATCGCGAAATCGCATTGCTGGTCACGTCGCGGGCCCGCGTAATCCGTGGTAATACACCATTAACCATCGTTGCCGGGTATAGCAACGATTGATCATTCCGTATCACTTTTTTGCTACACTGCGCCCTATCAGTGATCGCCTGCGGGCCTGTAATGAGGAATTAAATAATGTTAATGGTGATATCTCCGGCCAAAACCCTGGATTATGAAAGCCCGCTGGCGACCCGGAAGTACAGCCTGCCTGCACTGTTAAATCAGTCTCAGGAATTAATTGATATTGCCCGCCGGCTGACACCGGCACAGATTGCGACCCTGATGAGCATCAGTGATAAACTGGCACACCTTAACGCAGAACGGTTTAATGACTGGCAGCCGGATTTCACCCCGGAGAATGCCAGACAGGCCATTCTGGCGTTTAAAGGGGATGTTTATACCGGCCTGGCCGCAGAAACGCTGACTGACGATGATTTTGACTTCGCCCAGCAACACCTGCGGATGCTGTCCGGACTTTATGGTGTTCTCCGCCCGCTGGATCTCATGCAGCCTTATCGTCTGGAAATGGGCATAAAGCTTTCCAATCCACAGGGTAAAGATCTTTACAGCTTCTGGGGAGATCAGTTAACAACAGTACTGAATGAAGCGCTGGCCAGACAGGGCGATGATGTTCTGATCAATCTGGCGTCTGATGAATATTTTAAAGGGGTAAAACCCAAACTACTGGCGGGAAAAATCATTAAACCGGTGTTCCTTGATGAGAAAAATGGCAAATTCAAGGTGATCAGTTTTTATGCTAAAAAAGCCCGCGGTATGATGTGCCGTTATATTATCCGGCATCGCCTGACGACCCCGCAACAACTCACTGGTTTCAACAGTGACGGCTATTTTTTTGATGAACAAAGCAGTACTGATCAGGAACTGGTGTTTAAACGCCACCAGCAACAGGCCTGAAACAGCGGTCATCAGTTATGGCCCTGCAAAGGTTGTCCCCTGCAGGGCGGCAAAGATTAGCGGTTTGTCAGACCGTTTTTGTCAGCAGGTACTGTTTCAGTTCAGCAAAATCTGCCGGCAGAGTCTCCGACAGTAATGGCAGGTCTGCACGTTCTGCCAGTTCAGCAGGTAACGGCAGATCTGTCTGCAGGATGTCATCGACGCTGTCTTTAAATTTCGCCGGATGTGCAGTACCAAGGAACAGACCATACTCACCGTCACGTAACTGATCACGCAGCACACGCCAGGCAATTGCGGCATGAGGTTCGGAAATATATCCTTCCGCCGCCAGTTCACGCATCGCTGCACGGGTTTGTTCGTCGCTCAGTGCACCGCAACCAAGTTCATTCAGCTGCCAGGTCTTACGGCGGAATAACTCTTCAACCCGTGGCCAGTTATTCGGCTGGCTGACATCCATCGCATTAGACAGGGTAGCAACCGTCTTATGGGGAGTCCATTCGCCGCTGTGCAAAAACCGCGGCACCGTGTCGTTGGCATTAGTTGCAGCGATAAAACGTTTAACCGGCAGTCCCAGGCTTTTCGCCAGTAATCCTGCCGTCAGGTCACCGAAATTACCACTGGGGACAGAAATGACTAACTGATTACGTTTTTCCTGAGGCAGCTGTGCCACCGCTTCAAAGTAATAACATACCTGGGCCAGTAACCGGCTGATATTGATCGAGTTAGCGGAATTCAGACCAATCGCCTGTTTCAGTGCCTGATCATCAAATGCATGCTTCACCAGTGCCTGACAGGCATCGAAATCGCCGTCCACCGCAATGGTCTGGATATTTCCGCCCAGCGTGCAGAACAGTTTTTCCTGTAACGAACTGATTTTTCCCTGCGGATAAAGGATCACCACACGGATATTTTCCATGCCATAAAACGCGTGGGCAACGGCGGCGCCTGTGTCACCGGATGTCGCAGTCAGAATAGTAATCTTTTCATCGTCGTCGCTGCTCAGAGCCAGCATCTGAGCCATAAAACGGCCGCCAAAGTCTTTAAATGCCAGGGTTGGTCCGTGGAATAATTCCAGACAGGCAACATCTTCAGAGACGGGTTGTACCGGGGCCGGAAAGGTAAATGCCGTTTTTACACGCGCTGTCATTTCCTGCTCAGAGATCTCATCACCGATAAAGGCCGACAGTATTTTGCTGCTGCGGCTGACAAAATCCATCTCCAGCAGGTGATCAATTTCTGTCAGTTCAAAAGCCGGCAATTCATTAGGGAAGAAAAGTCCCTGCCGCGAACCCAGTCCCTGCGTCACCGCCTGAGTAAAACTGACCTGCTCGTTATGGTCTTTCAGATTATATAATTTCATCGCTTACCCCAGTTTACGTGCGCCCGTCGTATCAAGACGGCAAATATGTACGAAGCCTTCATCGTTCTGCAGATAGTGCTGCTGTAACCATGCCCGGGTCTGCTCAGCCACTTCCGGCGTGTCACAGACGGCAAACAGTGTCGGTCCGGAACCGGAAATACCACAGGCCAGAGCCCCGAGTCCGGTCACAGCCTGTCGCGCTTCGGCAAACCCCGGCAGCAGTCCGGTACGGTACGGTTCAGCAATAACATCTTTCATCAGACTGGCCGCCAGCAATGGCTGACGGGTATGGCAGGCATGAATAAATCCTGACAGCATTCGGCCATGGGTTATACAGTCTGCTTTACTGTAGGTGGCAGGCAGAATAGCCCTGGCTTCTGCGGTGGAAACTTTAATTCCCGGGTAGGCCATCACCCAATACCATTCATCAAACCCCGGTACCGGTTGACAGGTAATACCATGGGCTTCCAGCATTAGCTGGAGACCGCCTAAAAAACAGGGAGCCACGTTATCGAAGTGCACGCTGCCGGAAACCCGCCCTTCCAGTTCACCCATCAGCGCCAGTAACCGGTCGTCATCCAGCGGCTTATGACAGAATTCATTCATTGCCATCAGCCCGGCGACAACTGAACAGGCACTGGATCCCAGCCCTGAGCCGATGGGCATGTTTTTTTCCAGTACCATTCTGACCGGAATATCGCGGCCAACTTCCTGGCAAAAACGCTGCCAGCACTGATAGACTATATTCTCTTTTGGATCTGCCGGCAGTTTTGAGACAAAACGACCACGATTCTCCAGACTGAAGGTTTCTGCCGCTTCTACGGTGACACAATCCCCCAGCAGAGTTCCGTCGGCCGGTGACACTGCGGCCCCCAGCACATCAAACCCGACACTCACATTGCCGATAGAGGCAGGTGCATAAACTTTTACCATAATCAGACTCCCAGCTTCCATGTCAGAGTTCTCAATAAATCTGCAAACACCCCGGCTGCCGTTACATCGTTACCGGCACCATAGCCTCTGAGTACCAGCGGAATTGGCTGATAATAGCGGCTGTAAAAGGCCAGTGCGTTCTCACCATTTTTCACTTTAAATAACGGGTCATTACTGTCGACGGCGGCAATGTTTACACTGCACTGGCCCTGTTCATCAATCGCGCCAACAAAACGTAATACCTTACCTTCTTCACGCGCTTTAGCAGCCCGTACAGAAAATGCCTCATCCAGTTCCGGCAGGCGGCGCATAAACTCATCAGTATCTGCCAGTTCTGTCAGTTCTTTCGGTAAAACCGCTTCGATACTGATATCGCTTAATTCCAGGCTCATACCGGCTTCCCGCGCCAGAATAAGTAGCTTACGCGCTACATCCATCCCCGACAGGTCATCGCGGGGATCAGGTTCGGTAAAGCCCAGCTGGCGTGCCCTGGCCGTCGCTTCAGATAACGAAACACCGTCATCCAGCATGCCAAAAATACAGGACAATGAGCCGGACAGAATGCCATTAAACTTAATTAGCTCATCACCGGCATTTAACAGATTTTGCAGGTTCTCAATGACCGGCAACCCGGCACCTACATTGGTGTCATACAGGAACTTACGCCGTGCTTTCTCCGCCTCAGAACGGATCTGCCGGTAATATGCCATAGAAGACGTATTCGCTTTCTTATTCGGCGTAACGACATGAAAACCTTCGCGCAGAAAATCCGCATACTGATCGGCCAGAGCCTGGCTGGAAGTACAGTCAACAATAACCGGGTTGAGTAAGTGGTACTCTTTCACTAGCCGGGTCAGATGTTCCAGGGAAAAAACATCCGTCGCTTCGGACAGCTGATCCTGCCAGTGATCAAGCCCGATTCCGTGAACATTGGTCAGTAATGCCCGTGAATTGGCAATACCACACACCCGCAGGTCAATATGCTTCTTCTTCAGCCATGCCTGCTGGCGGTGCAGCTGGTCAAGTAATGCACTGCCGACTCCCCCGGTACCAACCACAAATACTTCGATCACCTGATCGGTCGCAAACAGCATCTGATGAACCACCCGCACCCCGGTTGTCGCTTCCTGGTTACTGACCACCACCGAAATGGAGCGTTCTGACGAGCCCTGGGCAATGGCGATAATATTAATATTCGCCCGTGCCAGAGCTGAGAAAAATTTGGCTGAAATACCGCGCTGTGTACGCATACCGTCACCCACTACCGAGATAATCGCCAGCTTTTCGATCACTTCCAGCGGGTCCAGCAGGCCATCTTTCAGTTCCAGATAAAACTCCTCTTCCAGCGCACGGCGGGTAGAGAGAGCCTCGCTCTGAGGAACGCAGAAGCTGATACTGTATTCAGAAGAAGACTGGGTAATTAATACTACCGAGATACCTTTGCGCGACATAACGGCAAAGACCCGGGCAGCCATACCGACCATACCCTTCATGCCGGGGCCGGAGACATTAAACATCGCCATATTATTCAGGTTAGTGATGCCTTTCACCGGTGCTGAGTCATCTCCCTGCCCTGCAGAAATCAGAGTACCTGGTGCTGACGGATTGGCGGTGTTCTTAATCAGGCAGGGAATTTGGAACCGTGCAATCGGCGTAATCGTCCGTGGATGGAGGACTTTGGCACCAAAATAAGAAAGCTCCATCGCTTCCTGGTAAGACATAGATTTCAGTAACCGTGCATCAGGGACCTGACGCGGATCACAGGTATAAACACCGTCCACATCGGTCCAGATTTCACAACAGTCCGCACGTAAACAGGCTGCCAGCACCGCCGCAGAATAGTCAGAACCATTACGCCCCAGTGCCACTAATTCACCCTGTTCATTACCTGCGGTAAAGCCCGCCATCAGGATGTAGTTTTGGGGCGGAATCTGGCTGGCGCTGATCCGCCGGGTCGATTCGGTAATATCGACTGTCGATTCCAGATATCCGCCGATCGCCAGCAGCTTCTCTACCGGGTCGATGACCGTCACCCGGTGCCCTCTGGCTTGTAACAGCGCCTGCATAATCGCAATCGAGAGTTTTTCACCGGTACAGATAACGGATGCATTTACACTGTCCGGGCACTGACCGAGTAAATTAATACCGAGAATAACTTGCTGTAAACGTTTGAATTCACTGTCAACACAGGCTGTCATTGCCGCAGTATCAAACCCTGGCTGTGCTGCTGCAAGGCCACTCAGCAACTGGTCGAAAATCTGACGGGCATCGTCCAGGTTAGCGGATGCATCCTGACCTGAAATGGTTTTTTCGATTAAGGCAACTAAATGATTGGTAATTTTTGCCGGGGCTGAGAGGACAGTCGCAACCTGTTCCTGTCGTGCATTATTTTCCAGTATGTCGACAACACGCAGAAAACGCTCTGCATTTGCGACCGATGTTCCGCCAAATTTCAACACGCGCATGGTTCAATAACTCCTGAATTTATGCCGAAAAAAAAGCCCGCACCTGATAAGGGAGCGGGCTTTTTCGTTTTTTCCTGTTATGCGTCAGCCCGCACCGTTACCTGTGGTAATGGTGATGGTGGTAATAATTGTAATGTTCAGGCTGTGGATTCGCATTTATTAACTGTCTGTCTTGTATTTAATCTGTCTGCTTTCAGAAGTAAAACAAAGCGCCTGATAAGTCAATATATTTATCATTACACTCCTGAAAAAACAGATACGCATTGATACTGAAATAACCGCCAGCATCCCCATATCCCGGCAATAAGCGCCGCTTAAACCAAAATCAGACACTGAAATGTGCGGGTTTAACAGCAGATCACTCTGCCAGTTTTTTTTCAATATCATGTAACAGACGGTGCAACATTGCGCTGTCCCGTTGTTCAAGGAGTCCCAGCCGTTGATCCAGCCAGTCAGCCATTTTTACATCATCACTGACCGACAGCTTTTCCAGTAACTGGTGCGTTCTCTGGCGCAGTGCACTGAGTTGCTGTGGATCTGCACTTTTTACGACGTTTGCCTGCACCTGCATTAGTGAAGAAAACTGATAACAAAACACCATTACCGCCTGACCAAGATTCAGTGACGGATATTCAACTGCCATAGGGATCCCTGTCAGCACATCCACCAGCGCCAGTTCTTCGTTAGTCAGACCGCTTTCTTCACAGCCAAACACCAGCGCGAGTCTGTTCAGCCATTGCTGTTTTTCTTTTAGCAGGGATTCAGCCTGTTGCGGCGTCGCATAATAATGGTAACGAGCCCGGCTGCGGGCCGTGGTGGCAACGGAGAAGTCAACATCTGCCAGTGCCGACGCTAAATCAGCAAATTGCTGCACATTATCCAGAATGTCGGTCGCACCATGAGCAACCCGATAAGCCGCAGGATCCTGCCAGACAGTACTATTGACGATTCTCAGCTCACTGAATCCCATCGTTTTCATAGCACGGGCCGCCGCGCCAACATTTTCGGCGCGCGCCGGAGAAACTAAAATAATCGGGAATGACATCTCATCACCTTAAAAATGCGTAAAATCAGGTAAACCCATGGCAAAACTCCCCGATTTCTTTCGGGATTTTAACCGGTTACGCTCCACGGGAGCAGGTCAGGAATAGCTATTAATTACCTGAACAATTAACTTTCTTCTTATACTACATGCAGTTATCTATAAAACACAGTCTGCGGTGTACGGCCATATAACAACTAATAGGGAATAATTTAGCGATTTGTCCTCTGACAGGAATAAAAAAGAGATATTTTTCACACAAGTGTTAACGTGCTACACTCAGTTTTGATATAAGTCAACGAAGCGTTTTTATTTGCTTCCTGAATGTTGTTGGTGCTGTTAGCCCGCTGTTAAAGGGGTTAGGATAAAACGCATAAATTCCAGTTTAGGCGCATACAGACCGGCTGTAGTTACGCTGAATCCGTCAGTGACATAATCTGTGATGCATCAAGAACAAAACGTCGTAAATTGGCAATGCAGACTCATTATACGTCAACCGATATCTCAGACATCAGCACTGTATGCCTTGTATCAATTTTGATGGCAAATTTTAGGTAGCAAACCATGCAGACCCCGCAAATTCTTATCGTCGAAGACGAGCTAGTAACCCGAAATACCCTTAAAAGTATTTTCGAAGCTGAAGGATACGTTGTATTCGAAGCCTCCGATGGTGCTGAAATGCATCAGTTATTGACTGACAATGATGTCAACCTGGTGATTATGGATATCAATCTGCCAGGTAAAAATGGCCTGTTACTGGCACGTGAATTACGTGAGCAAGCCAGTGTTGCCCTGATGTTCCTGACTGGCCGCGATAATGAAGTCGATAAAATCCTCGGCCTGGAAATTGGTGCCGATGACTATATCACCAAGCCTTTTAACCCACGGGAACTGACTATCCGTGCCCGTAACCTGCTGTCACGGACCATGAATCTGGCTGCCAGCAGCGAAGAGCGTAAGCACGTCGAAAACTATCAGTTTAATGGCTGGACTCTGGATATTAACAGCCGTTCGCTGGTCAGCCCGCAGGGTGAACAGTATAAACTGCCACGCAGTGAATTTCGTGCCATGCTGCATTTCTGTGAAAACCCGGGCAAAATCCAGACCCGGGCAGACTTACTGAAAAAGATGACTGGCAGAGACCTGAAACCTCATGACCGTACTGTGGATGTCACTATCCGCCGTATTCGTAAGCATTTTGAGTCCAACAGCGATACACCGGAAATTATTGCCACCATTCATGGTGAAGGCTACCGTTTTTGTGGTGAGTTAGAAAACCACTAACTTTCCCTGCGGACTGTTATAATACAGCCCGTCGGTCTCCATGACCGGCGGGCTTTTTTTTGCATTTTGTGCCAGATAATTAATGCCACGGCATTATGGGTACCGCACTTATCGCATTTTTTGGTGAGCCGTCCACCAGCTTGTCTGAATAGCTCAGATATACCAGAGTATTACGGGTTTTATCGTAAAAACGAACGACCTGAAGCTTCTTAAATATCAGAGAAGTACGCTTTTTAAATACCACACTGGCTTCACCCGGTTTCAGGTTATCCGGCACAGTTACCGGCCCGACCTGCTGGCAGGAAATCGCCGCATCAGCCGTATCTTCCGCCAGCCCTAATCCGCCTTTTATACCGCCCGTTTTTGCTCTGCTGATATAACATGTAACATTTTTAACATCCGGATCATCAAAGGCTTCGATTACAATCTTATGATCGGGGCCTAAAAATTTAAAAACCGTATCTACAGAGCCTATCTCTTCGGCATGTACTCCCCCCGAAAGCGTAAAGAATACGCAGCCTGCGGCTGCAAGTTTATTAATAAAATACTGTAGTTTTTTGATTTTCATTAAGTTACCGCTTATTAGGTGATTACTGAATAATCAATATAAGGTTATTATTGATAGCTTCAAGTATTCCTTAGTCGCATGGAATTATTGTAACAACCGGAAACGATACAGTTGTAACTTTCCGGTTATTTTTGCATTAAATGCTATTCTTATATTTATAAATAATGACTGTTCAATTGTGCCAACCAGGACTGTGAGGATGTAATATGGACCAAGCTGGTATCATTCGCGATTTGCTTGTCTGGCTGGAGAGCCACCTGGACCAACCTTTATCTCTGGATAATGTTGCGTTCAAAGCCGGTTACTCCAAATGGCATTTGCAGCGGATGTTTAAAAACGTTACAGGTCATGCTATCGGGGCTTATATCCGCGCCAGGCGTTTATCCAAAGCAGCTGTCGCTCTGAGACTTACCAGTCGTCCAATCCTGGACATTGCTCTGCAATACCGGTTTGATTCTCAGCAGACATTTACCCGCGCGTTTAAGAAACAATTTAATCAGACGCCTGCCGGTTACCGCCGCGCATCTGACTGGAACTCTTACGGCCTGCGGCCGCCTATTCGTATGGGCGAGTTTTCTATGCCGCAACCGGTCTTTATCAGCTTGCCGGAAACAACGCTGATGGGACAGACGCAAAACTACAGCTGTACGCTGGAGCAGATTTCGGTTTACCGGGCAGAGATGCGCAGCCATTTCTGGCGTCAGTTTCTGCATGATACGGACTCAGCACCACAGATTCTGTATGGTCTGCATCAGGTACGTACCAGCGCCGATAAAGAAGATGAGCAGGACATCCTGTACACCACTGCGGTTGCTGAGAACGATGCCGGAGATAGCCTTCAGTCAGCGCAGAAGATTATTCTCGAAGGCGGAGATTATGTGCAGTTCAGCTATAAAGGGCCGAAGGAACAGCTGCAGGACTTTATTCTGGTCCTGTACAGCACCTGTATGCCGACTCTCGGTCTGACACGGCGTGCCGGTCAGGATATCGAACGTTTTTATACGCCAGGCGGTAAACTCACCAAAGAAAATACCGCCGAGCTGACCTGCGAATATCTGATCCCTATCCGTAACGAAAGCCGACGGGCTGCCTGACCCGTTTATAATTTCCCTGAGCCCCTCTGCGGGAACAGGGAAATTATACCTGGCGTTGCAGTTCATCCAGAGCATCTGCGGTCAGATGCGCAACATCACCGGCAGTTTCCACCACCCAGCCATTCGCCAGCCACTCACTGTTCTGATAATCGACCCGTGACAAAGAACAGTTTCGCAGACGTAAACGCCGTTCCGCCCACGCGGGTAAGCCCAGCAGCGTACTGATTAATACCCCCAGAGCCATTCCATGACTGACCAGTAAAGGCCTGCTGCCCGCAGGTAATTCCCGGCAGGCATCCAGAGCCTGTTGCATACGATCGGCCAGCGCAAACATGGTTTCGCCCCCCGGAATCTGCCCTTCTTCACTACCATCCACCAGCGACTTACGCCAGCCCTCTTCTTCTGCACTCAACTCTCTCAGTTGCCGGGTTTCCAGGACACCCATATCCAGCTCCCGTAAACGGCTGTCGGTCGACACCGGACAACAACAGTACTGTGCAATAATGTTGGCGGTCTGAAGAGTCCTGCCTAAATCACTGCTGATAATATGCGTGATCCCATAAGACTTGAGGCGTTCTCCCACCTGCTTTGCCTGCAACTCTCCCTGTGCAGTTAACGGACTATCACTTTGCCCCTGAAGGCGACGTTCCGTATTCCACAGGGTTTCACCATGACGAACCAGAAAGACTTGTAGCATATTATCTATCCATTATACTGGGCCGGCGTATCCCACCGACCTGAGTGAATTGACTATTATGTACCACGTTGTCGCCGCTACCAGCAACCCCGCAAAAATCAGTGCTATCTTACAGGCTTTTGAAGATGTCTTTGGTGTCAATCAGTGTCAGATTTCTGCGGCTGACACCGACAGCGGTGTACGTGCTCAGCCCATCAGCGATACAGAAACCCTGACCGGAGCCCGCCAGCGGGTTGCCAATGCCCGTAACCGTCAGCCGGATGCCGACTTCTGGGTTGCAATAGAAGCCGGCATCGACGGAGCACATGCTTTTGCATGGATAGTTATAGAGAATACCAGCCAGCGGGGAGAATCCCGTTCTGCCAGCTTTTTGCTGCCGCCCGCCGTATCAGAACAACTTCAGCACGGCAGAGAACTGGGGGAAATAATGGCGGAGCTGACCGGTATTGAAAATATTAAACATAAAGGGGGGGCTCTCGGCGTATTAACCGAAGGTCGTCTGACCCGCACTTCGGTTTATCATCAGGCACTGTTACTGGCGTTATGTCCGCTACAGCACCCTTACTACCGCTGATCAGTATTCAGAGACAACTGAGATTCCAGCCATTGTCTGAATGCCGCCGGAGACTCTTTCAGACTGTTAGAGCCACGAGTGATGGTCGCGATGCCCACCCCCAGCTGGTCTTTTAACTGTCGCTGACTGATCTCCCCGCGCATCAGTTCTTCAATAATCCTCAGGCGGGTCGCCAGGGCCTCACGTTCATCCGGCGTCATCATTAATTGTAATAATGTTTCCGTCTGCTGATCCTCCACTGCCTGTTTCATTAAATTCACGAAACGTGACCAGTTAAATTCAAAATTTTCTTCTGCATTGACAGAGGGCAACATAGATGGCTTCCGTACTCATTGATGAGTACGGAAGCATAGCATACTCAATAGCGGCTCTTCCACTCTGCATCCTGTAACACCTGATCCGGCTGTCCCATGAAATAACGATAATAAGCATCATATGCCAGCACGTTCTTCACATAGTTACGGGTTTCTGCAAAGGGGATAGTTTCGATAAATCCGACAACATCCAGTTTACCGCCACTGATCGCCTGCCACTTACGTACCCTGGCCGGGCCGGCATTATAAGCCGCAGAGGAGTAAATACGGTTCTGATCAAACTGACGATAGACATAATCAAGGTACTGCATGCCGATCTGGATATTCATCAGCGGATCCAATAACTGGCTGCTGTTGTTATAACCGCTGACAGGAAACATTTTTACTGTATGGGCTGCGGTTGCAGGCATTACCTGCATCAGACCACTGGCACCGACCGGGGAGCGTATTTTCGGGTTCCAGGCACTTTCCTGCCGGGAAATGGCCATCGCATAACTTACCGGGATAGCTTTCCCAGCCGAATACTGCTGGTAATATTGCTGCCACGCCAGAGGAAAGCGTTCTTTCAGGCTGTCCCACATTTTAGCAGTGATTGTCGCCTGTACACTTAAGTCCCACCACTGCTGTTCGCTGGCATAGCGGGCCAGCATCCTCTGCTGAAGCTGCGGTTTGCTGTGAATCAGATTTGCCCATTCGCTGCGGGCCAGATTGTCCATCCCCCAGTACATAAGCTCCCTGACCCTGGCAATTTCCGCCCCCTGAGACAAACCGGCCACTGGTGCCGGTGCCGGGTCAATGGTCAGCTTATAAGGTACGCCCAGCTTCTGGGCTGCCACCATCGGATAAAAACCACGTTGTGTCATCAGAGTACGGAGGATCTGATCAGCCTGCTGTTTGTGGCCCTGCTCCAGCAGCAGGCAGGCCTGCCAGTATTGCCACTCATCTTTCTGTTTGGCTTCCACCGGTAACCGGGCAATCCAGGTATTCAGTCCGCGGTGATCATTGTCAGAAATTGCCTGACGGACCCGTCGTTCGATCAGTGCCGTCGAGTCACTGTCCATAACCACCGCATCACGCCAGCGCATCTGTTCAGAGGTAATATCTGCCCCCATAAACTGCCAGGCTACGGCTTCTTTCATCATCTGAGCCTGCGCGCCGGACATTTTTTGCGCAGAAACCAGCGACGGAATAAGTCCGCGGGCATTTTCTGCATCCTGCCTCGCCAGACGGTTGAAAGCGATCAGGGTGATCTGTCGGCTGAAATCGTCCGGTGATACGGCACTGGCGAAACTGCTGACCGCCTGCGGGGTTTTCTGTAACGCATCCAGCGCACTGCTCAGCGTAGTATAATCCGGCGGTAGCATGGTAAGCAGATGCCGTAGCAGGCCATTATTATCAGCGTTAAATGCCAGAACGACCCGCTGTAATACCGCCGTGGGGCTGAACTGTGCTGAGGACTGCCAGGCCGAAAATAATGCGTCACAACTTGCTGGCAGGTTAGTCCCTGTCAGCCATAATTTTTTGGCGCCTTCCCAGGCCAGTTGCTGTTTACCTGTCGCCCAGTTTGCATAGTACCAGTTACATTGCGCCTGTACCGGTGCTGGCCGGGCAGGACTAAAACTGAGTAATCCCTGCCAGTCCTGACGTCTCGCCAGTTCATTAATAAAACGGTTTTTCAGGCTGTAGGATGACGGTAGTGTCGGGTATTTTTTCACAAAATCAGAGATGGCCAGCGAGGTTTCCTGATTAAGATCCTGAGACAACAGACGATACTCAAGGTAAGGATACAAAGGATAGTCTTTCAGAGATGGCATCATTTGCGCCACCACATCCATTTGGTTGTTATCCCAGGCCTGTTTAATTTGCTGATAGCGCTGACGTTGCTGGTCTAATGAGTCAGCCTGACTCAACCCGGCAACCCCTGTCAGACAGATACCCAATACCCAATGCTTCCACCTAATCACTCGTTTCTCCTCTTATCGCCTGCTGCCGGTAAATATATCGCCCGCCACTGTCCATGCTAGCGGGTTAAATGCTCACTGACTATGATCTGTAAAAAATTTACTCAGCTTGACTTAAAGGCCGTCTCTCCCCGTCCGGCGGAAAACACTTTCCCGTCAGCATCGATCTGCACATCACGGATAGGTATACTGGTCTACCTACTTCACTATAGCGAATCAATAATCACATGACTCCGGACAATATATCCTCCGCCAGCGATAAATTACTTAAGGCTGCACAGGTACTGTTCTATAACTACGGCATTACCGCCACCGGCATTGATGCGCTGGTAAAACGGGCCGGGGTAGCGAAAAAAAGCCTGTATAACAATTTTAGTTCGAAAGACGCACTGATAGAGGCTTATATCACTGCCCGTCACCAGCAATGGCTGGATCTTTACCAGCGCAGAGCCGCAGAGATCATCTCGCCTCAGGAAGGAGTCATGGCGGTTTTCAGCGCCTATGCAGATCATGCCGGGTTTGACTATGAACACGCCTTTCGTGGCTGTGGCTTACTGAATGCCGCAGCCGAATTGCCGACCGGATCCGCGGGACGTCAGGCAATCAGCAGACATAAGCAGCAAGTGGAAGATATTCTTAAGCAACATCTCAGCCAGTTAACGCCCGACCATCAGCGCAGTGATTTACTGGCTCGCCACCTGTCATTTTTGCTGGAGGGAAGTATCTCACGGGCCGGACTGGAAGGTAACAGCCACTATGTTCAGCAGGCTGCTGAAATGGCCAGAATACTGACGGAGGCCCTGTGAGCCACAGCAAACCACACCCTGTGTCAGGCATTATCGCTGTCCTTATTGCCGCTATCTTATGGGGCACCACTGGTACCGCAGCCACCTTTGCCACCGGTGTCAGTCCGCTGGCGATTGGTTCAGTCGCTATGGGCAGTGGCGGCCTGTTGCAGGCACTGCTGGCCCTGCCGACGATCCTCGCCGGACGCAAAGAAATGGCTGCAAACCGCAATTTTCTGTTGGCCGGTGCCCTGGCTGTGGCTGTCTATCCGCTGGCATTCTATGCTGCCATGCATTATGCCGGTGTCGCCGCGGGCACGGTGATTTCCATCGGCTCTGCCCCGCTACTCTCGGCACTGATTGAATACTGGTTTGACGGTCATTCCCTCAGCCGGCAGTGGCTCACCGGTGCAATGACCGGTGTCGCAGGGATAGTGCTGTTATGTATTGCCGAAGGCAATGCCGCTGCTGCGGGTGACAGTCTGCAAACAGCGGCCGGTATCCTGCTCGGCCTGCTTGCCGGGCTGACTTATGCACTGTATTCCTGGTCTGCACGACGGATGATGAATAACGGTGTCAGTGCCAGTGCGGCAATGGGATCGACCTTTGGTGCCGGTGGTTTACTGTTGATCCCTGTGCTGTTGCTTAGCGGGGCTCCGTTGCTGGCTTCAGTCACCAATACCTGTGTTGCCCTTTACATGGCACTGGTCCCCATGTTTATTGGCTACCTTTGCTATGGTTACGGACTGGCGCGTATCAAAGCCAGTACCGCCACCACCCTGACGCTGACAGAACCGGTGGTGGCAGCATTGCTGGCGGTCACACTGGTCGGCGAACGGTTGCCGGTAACTGGCTGGGCCGGTATCGGATTCATTATTCTCTGTCTGGTCATCATCAGTTTGCCCGGCAGAAAACCGTCCCGACGTACGGCGTCAGGCAATATCCCTCCCGCAACAGGCTAACCGCTGCCAATGCCGGTTCACGGCCCTGCCCGGAAAGCCGGGCAGTTTTCCGGGCCAACATCCGGCGGGGTGTCTGTGATTATAGGCAGAAACAGGCTACACTCCTCCCCTGAATTATTATGATCAATACGCATTAAAAGAGGCTCATTCTCGTGGCTCAATTCGTTTACAGCATGCATCGCGTGGGCAAGGTTGTCCCGCCAAAACGGCATATTCTGAAGAACATCTCCCTGAGTTTTTTCCCGGGCGCAAAAATCGGTGTTCTGGGACTTAACGGTGCCGGTAAATCCACCCTGCTGCGCATCATGGCCGGTATCGATACTGATATTGAAGGTGAAGCCCGTCCTCAGCCGGGCCTGAAAATTGGCTATCTTCCCCAGGAGCCTCAGCTGAACCCGGAACACAGTGTCCGTGAATCCGTCGAAGAAGCCATGTCTGAAGTCGTCGGTGCTCTGAAGCGTCTGGATGAAGTCTATGCATTGTACGCAGAGCCTGAAGCTGATTTTGATAAACTGGCGGCAGAACAGGGACGGCTGGAAGAAATTATCCAAGCGCATGACGGCCATAATCTGAACACCCATTTAGAACGTGCTGCGGATGCACTGCGTCTGCCAGACTGGGATGCCAGAATTGGCACACTGTCCGGAGGCGAACGCCGCCGTGTGGCCTTATGTCGTCTGCTGTTAGAGAAACCTGACATGCTGCTGCTCGACGAACCGACGAACCACCTGGATGCCGAGTCCGTTGCATGGCTGGAGCGCTTCCTGCACGATTTCGAAGGGACTGTTGTGGCTATCACCCACGACCGTTACTTCCTTGATAATGTTGCCGGGTGGATCCTCGAGCTTGACCGCGGTGAAGGTATTCCATGGGAAGGTAACTACTCATCCTGGCTGGAACAAAAAGATCAACGCCTGGCACAGGAAGCGTCTTCTGAAGCTGCCCGCCGTAAATCGATCGAAAAAGAGCTGGAATGGGTACGCCAGGGCGCCAAAGGACGCCAGTCTAAAGGTAAAGCCCGACTGGCGCGTTTTGATGAACTGAACAGTGTTGAGTACCAGAAACGTAACGAAACCAGTGAACTGTTTATCCCGCCGGGAGCACGTCTGGGCGATAAAGTCGTGGAAGTTTCCCATCTGACGAAAAGTTACGGCGATCGCTTACTGATCGATGATTTAAGCTTCTCCGTCCCTAAAGGGGCTATCGTCGGAATTATCGGTGCCAACGGCGCGGGTAAATCAACCCTGTTCCGCATGTTATCAGGTCAGGAACAGCCAGACTCAGGCAGCATTGAACTGGGTGAAACCGTTAAACTGGCGTCCGTTGACCAGTTCCGTGATGCCATGGACAACAGCAAAACCGTGTGGGAAGAAGTTTCAGGCGGCCAGGACATCATGAAAATTGGTAACTTTGAAATGCCAAGCCGTGCCTACGTCGGCCGTTTCAATTTCAAAGGCACTGACCAGGGGAAACGAGTCGGTGAATTATCCGGCGGTGAACGCGGGCGTTTACACCTGGCGAAGCTGCTGCAGGTCGGCGGTAACCTGTTATTACTGGATGAACCGACCAATGACCTGGACGTGGAAACACTGCGCGCCCTGGAAAATGCCCTGCTGGAGTTCCCCGGCTGCGCAATGGTCATTTCCCATGACCGCTGGTTTCTTGACCGAATTGCCACCCATATCCTCGACTACCAGGATGAGGGTAACGTCGCATTCTTCGAAGGTAACTTTACCGAATATGAAGAGTACAAAAAACGCACCCTCGGCGCTGAAGCCCTGGAACCAAAGCGTATCAAATACAAGCGTATGACTAAGTAATCTGACGCCTGAATCACAAGGCCTCCCTGCCGGGGAGGCCTTGTGATAGTCAGCCATAACGCGAGTATCAGGTCCTGTCTGCCGGCTGCTCTGCCGGATGTTCCAGCATATGTGTTACCAGTTCGATACAACGCAGAAAACGCGAATCATAGTCGTCTTCTTTTACCCGGATATAACGGATATCGTTCTCTTCCAGCATCTCCAGCAACATCGTCTGGAATTCACGCCGGTCGACAGAACTCCCCAGGCTACGCAGCCCGTCGGCTACCCAGGGCACATTATTCTCCAGCACAATCACCAGATCGAACCGGTATTCATCGATCATCGCCTGCACAAACGGATGTTCACGGCCTTCATATTTCACACAGAAAGCCTGAGTAGTCACAAAATCCGTATCAATAAAGGCGACTTTATTGGCATACTTTACTGCAAAATCAATATACTGCGCCTGGCCGAGGGCAATTTTATCGTAATCAGAATATTGCAGTGCTATTTCATCGCCCCCGAGATGAGAAAACACATAATCACGGCCATATTCCCAGGCACTGGTGGTATTAAAAATATTCGCCAGCTTGTTTACCAGGGTGGATTTCCCGCTTGACTCACCGCCCAGTAAGGCCACCTTGCGCACAAAAAAGGGTTTAACTTCAGTCGGTATATATTCCCAGTAACGGAACGGATCCTGACGGATTTGTTTACCGCTGATATTCATAAATGAGCGATCCGGATCGACCAGTACCGCGCGGATGGCGAGGTGCTTCTCAAACATCGGAGCATCGGCCGCTTCGCTGGTATACACCTTGTCAGGTGTAATATTATGTTCTGCCAGGAAATGCTTCATCCCCTGGCTCCAGACATCCCAGCCATGAGGATAAGGCTCCATGCCCTCTTCGTTAAATGAGTGAATACGAATATTTTTCTGATATTTGAAGGTCTGTAACAGCCAGCGCAGGCGGTCACTGGTCGTCGGCTGTTCAGACATAGCGCTGTTTTCAAACAGCAGACGATCGCGCGGATCATCATGACCCATAATAATATGCAGTTCATCGACCTGGCTGCAGGCACGCTGGATCAGGTAAATATGTCCGGTATGCAAAGGGTAAAACTTACCAAACACTACCCCGACGGTTTTTTCCCTGCGCGGGAACTCCAGCCCGAGAAACCGGTGCAGGGCTTCCAGTTTGCGGGCACTGGGGCTGTTAATTTTGGCATTAATCAACTGACTCAGGTAACCCTTGGTCATATCACAAGCATCAGCAACCTGCTGCAGGGTATGTCCTTGCTGACGAA
Organism: Tatumella sp. JGM94; assembly: GCF_018257595.1. Taxonomy (NCBI): domain Bacteria; kingdom Pseudomonadati; phylum Pseudomonadota; class Gammaproteobacteria; order Enterobacterales; family Erwiniaceae; genus Tatumella; species Tatumella sp. JGM94. The sequence goes on from NZ_JAERJN010000003.1 coordinate 73,274, forward strand.
TTGCCTTTTTCAGATAGTCATAAGTCGACATCAGTAGCCTCTGGTCATCTGCCGGATAACAGCCCGGGCGCTGACTCTGCGGGGCTGCCGGTCATAAAGGACAGTGACCGGAAACACGCCCCGGACACTGTGCTGAATCAGCTACTACGCCAGATCTTCTAATATATCCAGCGCATCAGCCAGTTTTTTCACGGTATATACCGTCATACCTGCCGGGGGTTTTTTCGGGGCATTGGCTGACGGAACAATAGCACGACGAAACCCATGTTTTGCCGCCTCAGAAATACGCTCCTGACCACTGGGCACAGGGCGGATTTCTCCGGCCAGACCGACCTCACCAAAGATCACCAGGTCCTGAGGCAGTGGCCGGTCACGCAGACTGGATACCATTGCCAGCAAGAGTGCCAGGTCTGCACTGGTTTCGGTGACTTTTACGCCCCCGACCACGTTAACAAATACATCCTGGTCTGCCATCTGCAAACCACCGTGGCGATGCAGCACTGCCAGCAGAATAGCTAACCGGTTTTGTTCCAGCCCGACAGCTACCCTGCGCGGATTACCCATCATCGAATGATCCACCAGCGCCTGAATCTCCACCAGCAATGGCCGGGTACCTTCCCAGACCACCACCACCGAACTGCCCGACGTCACTTCATCACCGCGTGACAGGAAAATCGCTGACGGATTGCTGACTTCACGCATTCCCTGTTCGGTCATGGCGAAGACCCCCAGCTCATTAACCGCACCGAAACGGTTTTTATGGCTGCGCAGCGTACGGAAACGGGAGTCCGCATCACCATCCAGTAAGACGGAACAATCGATACAGTGCTCCAGGACTTTTGGCCCGGCCAGTGACCCGTCTTTAGTGACATGCCCGACCATAATAATCGCCACATCATGCATCTTGGCGAAACGAGTCAGAAATGCCGCCGTTTCACGCACCTGAGATACACTGCCGGGTGATGACTGGATATCAGCCATATGCATAACCTGGATGGAGTCAATCACCATCAGGCGGGGTTTTTCCTCTGCGGCGATCTGACAGATTTGTTCAATGCTGGTTTCCGACAGCATATTCAGATTATCGGTCGGTAAACCTAACCGATGTGCCCGCATAGCGACCTGCTGTAACGACTCTTCACCGGTCACATACAGGGTTTTCATCTGTTGTCCCAGCTTACAGAGCGTCTGCAGTAACAGGGTTGATTTACCCGCGCCCGGATTACCGCCTATCAGAATTGCACTGCCTGGTACCACTCCGCCGCCCAGTACGCGGTCGAACTCTTTAAATCCGGTCGAAAAACGGGGCAACGCTTCCAGACTGATTTCTGAAAGTTTCTGAACCTTCGATACCCCGGCACTGCCTGCATAACCGGATAACCGCTCATTACGGGCAGCCGCAGGCGTGGAAGCGATGCGGACTTCGGTAATACTGTTCCAGGCCTGACAGGCACTGCATTGCCCCTGCCAGCGCGGGTAATCAGCACCGCATTCATTACAAACGTATGCACGTTTCGCCGCTTTGGCCAAAACAACTCCTCAGCTTATTAATGTTCACGGATCAGGCCACCGCTCAGAATACAGAGTACTCCGGTCAGAGAGGCATTATGGATAGTGACACTGGCTTTCTCATTAACCTTCGGTTTGGCATGGTAAGCAATCCCCAGCCCGGCAGCCTTCATCATCAGTAAATCGTTAGCACCGTCACCGATAGCCACAGTCTGCTGCTTAGGTATATCAAAGCGCGTGGCCAGTTTTTCCAGAGTTACCGCTTTATATTTAGCATCGACAACCGGGCCGGTTACATTGCCGGTCAGGCGACCATCAAAAATTTCCAGTTCATTGGCGGCCACTGCCACCAGGTCCAGCTGGTCACGCAGATAATCGGCAAAAAAAGTGAATCCCCCGGAAGCAATGGCGACTTTCCAGCCATAAGACTGTAATTCAGCCACCATCGAACGCAAACCCGCCATAAAGGGCAATTCATCACGGACCTGTTTCAGGATGGTTGCATCAGCGCCTTTCAGAGCGGCAACCCTCTGCCGCAGACTGGCTTCGAAGTCCAGCTCGCCGCGCATTGCCCGCTCTGTGACTTCAGCCACCTGTTCACCACAGCCTGCCAGTTTGGCAATTTCATCAATACATTCGATCTCGATCGCAGTCGAATCCATATCCATGACCAGCAAACCGGGGGTTTTCAGGTGCGGAAGTGATCCCAGCGGCACCACATCCAGACCAGACTCATGGGCCAGTTTACTGGCTCTTGGCGTCAGGGAGCCGGCAAGGCGTATCACCTGAAAATCATCAATGGTCCAGCCACTGACAATAACCATTGCAGCACCCAGCCGGTGCTGATAATCCGTCAGACGCTGTTTATCCAGCCCCTGTCCGTAAAGTAACCAGCCAGTGCTTCCGGCACGGTAATCCAGCGGCATAACTTCATCGCCACTGAGAGATAAAGGCAGACCCGGCCATTGCGCAACATCGGCAGGCAGATCACACCAGGTAAGACGGTTTGGCATCAGAGCTCCTGTAGGGGACAACAAAACCACGCAAGAGGCTACCCCGAGTGCGGCTATTCTGGCAACATAAACCATAAGTCATTACGATTATTCGCGTCAGGAATGAGACACGCCGCCCATGGCAAAACAGAAAATAAAGTTTACGCTGCACCGCACGCTGATCACTCTTGCCTGTCTGGCCTTGCTGGTATTACTGATGCAGGGGGCCTCATGGTTTAGCCTGAATCGCCAGAAAGTTCAGTCAACACAAGTTGAAGAACTGGCTAATACTCTGGCGCGGCAGGTGGCTTTTAGTCTGCAGCCTCTGCTGGGTGACAGTAATAATCGTCAAAACCAGATTGATGCTGTTTTACAGCAACTGACTACCGGCAGCAGGATACTCGATGCTTCGGTCTACGATCCCAGCGGAGCACTTATCGCCCATCGTGGGGAAACAATTCCGGTAAGAGACCGTCTGGCGCTTGATGGCCAGCGGGCTGGCAGTTATTTCAATCACCAGATAGTACAACCGGTAGAGGGAAAAAATGGTCCGCAGGGATTTCTGAGAATGACGCTGGATACTCATGTACTGGCCACCGAGTCACGGCAGGTTGATAACACCACCAATATTCTGCGCCTGATGATGCTGCTTTCGCTGGCTATCGGGCTGGTGCTCAGCCGGACATTACTCAGAAACCGGCGCAGCCACTGGCAGCAGTCGCCATTCCTGCTCACAGCCAGCCAGCCGGTCGCGGCTGAGCCGGAAGACGATGACAACCCGCCGGCAAAAAAAACCGCCGGCAAACCACGGCGTGCGGCGAAAAACAAAAAAAGACGACGGGCTTCACGTTAATCCTGCCGTCATTATCTGTACTGTGATATCCGGCGGGTCAGGTTATCGGACAGCCGGCGCTGACTGAAACCAGTAATCTGCACCTGACCAGCCACTGCCGCAAAACAGTGGCTGTATGTTAGCCGGCGGCCAGAAGCGCCTGCAGCGCCGCCAGATCCCTGACCTGCCAGTCAGGCCGCAGGGTCGCAGGCAGGCTGCGGGTGCCATGATCCAGCCAGCAGGTTTTCAGACCGGCATTAATCCCTCCGAGAATATCAGACTCGGGGGTATCTCCCACCATCAGCACTCTGTCGGCGGGCGGATTTCCCAGTTGTTGCAGGGTGTAATCAAAAATAGCCCGATCAGGTTTGGCAATCCCCAGTTGTTCGGAAATGACCAGTGCATCAAAGTAATCACTGAAGCCGGTTCGCTCCAGCCTGAGTTGCTGTAACCGGGTAAAACCGTTGGTAATAATCGCCAGCCGGACTTTGCCTTTCAGGCTATCCAGCAACTGTTCTGCGCCGGGTAACGGCCTGCAGATATCGGCCATCGCCAGCAGAAAACTATCATTCAGCTGTTCCGGTCTGACATTCAGTCGTGCAGCCAGAGGGATAAAGCGCTGCACCTGTAATTGTGCCGCAGTAATTTTACCTTCCTGGTAATCAACCCATAGTGGCTTATTCAGGGCCTGATATTCAGCATAATCCTCAGCTGAAAATTCCGCACCACAGGCAGTGAACACTTGCTGTAAACCGTGAAAAGCGTCAAAAGAAAAGAGGGTTTCATCAGCATCAAAAATAATGCAATCCAGTGTATCCAGCATCGGGGCTCCGCCAGCAATAGAATCAGGTTACAGTACCAGTGCCATCAGGAGTGCATCCTCACGGCCGGTCGCTGTCGGGTAGTAACGTGGTCTGAGTGAGACCTGATTGAAGCCCAGCTGTTCATAGAGTGCTATCGCCGGCAGGTTCGATTCTCTGACTTCAAGCCAGAGGGTCAGAACACCGCGGGCCGCTAACTCATTGATCAGATGTTCCAGCAATTGCCGCGCATAACCACGCCGCTGGAAGTCAGGATCAACCGCAATATTAAACAATGAAGCTTCATCCAGTACGATCTGGGTAATGGCAAAACCGGCCATTTTACCGTCAGCATCGATACGATAGTTCAGGTAGCGTTCACCCTGATTACCGGCAAAGGTTGCCGCCGACCAGGGAAAAGCATGACAGCGCTGCTCAATTGCCAGCGCCAGCACCTGGTCTTCAGGCGCGAGGGAAGAAATGACTGTCATAAGTTGTTATCTGTTGCCACAGGGTGCGTTTAGCCGCACTGTTATTAATAAGTTCACTCAGCGGGGGGGTGGCTAATTGTACCGCTGCATACTGTCGGTCCGCCGGAATCCCCAGCAGCCATACCGGGCAGTTCAATGGCTCCGGCAGCATCGATAACTGTCGTTCGCTGACCGTCACTGACTGATGTTGCCGTAGCCCCAGGCTGCGAAGCACATCCTGCAGAAAACCCGTCGCCGATGGCTGCGGGTCGGCGGTAACGATCACCAGCCGGGTATCAGGGGATAAGCGCACAGCGACTTCTCCCTGTAATGCCCTCGGGTGATGGAGCCGGTACTGGGTAATACCCATCTGCTGTAACAGCCAGTCACGCCTGTTTGCCATAAATGATGTCCGCCGGTAAGAAGATTACGCGCCTATGCTAGCAAACCCATCGTACATGCGCCAACAAACCACTATAATCACCGGGCTTAAGAATAAGGAGTTAATATGTCCGCGTATACACCGGCGAGTGAAGTCATACTGCGCCACAGTGAAGAGTTCGAAACCCGCCATGTTTTATTTGCCGGGGACCTGCAGGACGACCTGCCGTCACAGTTACTGACCGCATCCCGCAAAGTACATACCCAGCAATATCATCACTGGCAAAATCTGCACCCGCGGATGGGTGACGATGCCAGTTTCAGCCTGGTAGCTGATACCCGTATGGTCAGCGGCTGTGACACTCTGGTGTATTACTGGCCAAAAAACAAACCGGAAGCCCAGTTTCAGCTGCAAAACCTGTTATCCCTGCTCCCCGTGGGCAGCGATATTTTTATCATCGGTGAAAACCGCAGCGGAGTGCGCAGCGCCGAAGCCATGCTGGCTCCCTGGGCTGCGGTCACGAAAATAGACAGCGCCCGCCGTTGCGGCTTATATCACGGTCGCCTCGAAAAACAGCCGGAATTCGATGCCGACCGTTTTATTAACCACTACCAGAGCAATGGGCTGACCATTACCACATTGCCCGGAGTATTCAGTCGTGATGGTCTGGATGCAGGCAGTGCGTTATTACTGTCCACACTCAGCGCCCATACCAAAGGCAAAGTACTGGATGTCGGCTGCGGTGCAGGCGTACTATCCGTGACCCTGGCCAAACATTCACCGAAAGCCCGTCTCTGGCTGACCGATGTTAATGCCGCAGCATTAGCGGCCAGCAAATTAACCCTGGCCGCCAATGACGTGGAAGGGGAAGTCTTTGCCAGCAACGTCTTTTCTGATGTTACCGGTCGCTTCGATATGATTATTTCGAACCCGCCGTTTCATGAAGGACTGCAAACCAGCCTTGATGCCGCAAACGCATTAATCCGGGGTGCGGCCAGGCATCTGAATACCGGTGGCGAATTACGGATCGTGGCAAATGCCTTTTTACCTTACCCTCAGGTACTGGATGAAACGTTCGGCAACCATGAAGTACTGGCCCAGACCGGCCGTTTCCGCGTTTACCGCAGTGTTTACGGGCGTGGCAGCCGGGCAAAGTAACCGCTGATTACGGTTAATGGTGCTGACGCCGGCTCACTGCCCGGCAACTTCCTGCCGGTTTTTACAGCAAATGCACCCCCGCCAACGAAATATCAGTTGACGCGGGGTGGAAAATCTCTAAAATGCGCCTCCGTGGTGACAATACAGTTTAGCTGTGTTGACGGTATGCGAAGGTGGCGGAATTGGTAGACGCGCTAGCTTCAGGTGTTAGTGTCTTAACGGACGTGAGGGTTCAAGTCCCTCTCTTCGCACCACGTTGTCTTCATATTTCTCTCCGGTGATTAATCTTCCTTAGTGCTTTGTCTCTGAATACAGTCCCCTTTAGCGGTTGTTCTGCAAGTGATGCTCCCTGAATTATTTTTTCATCATTCAGCCTATGTCAGTTGAAAATTTACCATCATGGCCGCCAGACCGCCGGATAAAACCAGGCAGGAAGGTAACAGTAAATAATGGCGTAAACGATGATGGAACAGCATCACCAGTGTAAGTAACAATGCAGCCAGCATAATCGTCCGCCATTGATCAAACCCCGGCTGCCACAGAGCAAACACCGGTAAGGCAATACAAGGCAGTAAAATTCCCCACCCGCTGTCCAGCCGTTTTCCCATCATCCACCTGAACATCCATAACGACCCTGAAGCCAGCATTGCAACTTCCATTGAACCGCCCTCAAATGATAATGATTTTCACTATCATATGTTAACTATTGTCATTTTCCAGTTTTTTTACGCCTTCCGGATAAAAAATCCTTTTTTTTATTGTCCGCGGTCTGAATTTTTCCTGTCACCGTTTACAGTGTTAGCGGCTTATGGCAATTTTTAATACTGTAAAATTCCCGGAGAAAAACATGAGTCTGCAGTCGGTACAGGCGTTCTTTGCTGAACACGCCCCTGATATTGAGGTGATTGAAGCCACGGAAAGCACCGCAACCGTCGATATGGCAGCACAGGTTCACGGAGTCAGTGCCGGCCAGATAGCCAAAACCCTGTCGCTGAAAGTAAAACAGAATATCGTCTTAATTGTGATGCGCGGAGATGCTCGGCTGGATAATAAAAAACTGAAAGATGCGCTCGGTGCTAAAGCGCGCATGCTGAGTGTTGACGAAGTGATTAATGCCACCGGCCATCCGGTGGGGGGCGTGTGTCCTTTCGGACTGGAAAACCCATTAACTGTCTACTGTGATGTCTCGTTGCAGGCATTTGATGAAGTCATGCCTGCCGCAGGGGCCACCCACAGTGCTGTCAGAATTTCACCGCAGCGTATGGCAGACCTGACCAATGCCCGCTGGATTGATGTCTGTCAGTAATCTGTCAGCTGGCAGATAATCCGACAATACGATCAACCGGTACCACGGTTTAATGCCTGAGTCAGAAGATACAGTAAACGCTGATTATTCACCGATGTCAGTATCGATACCGCTGCACCGGCATTCTCTGCAATCCCGACCGGGACCCTGAGCGGCGGCTGGTAACGCCAGCTCATTCCGCGGGTAATACCGGGGCGTAATTCGATACCGGCCCGAAAATCAGCAACCGTAGCCACCTGAGGGTCAAGCAGCCATGCCACCACCAGCGCATCATGGATCCAGCATCCCGGCAGCTGGCGGGTAATCATCGAATATTCAATCCACGGTGCCATCGTATCGCGAATAAATACAGCCAGAGGTGTTTCACTCGCCGTCATCTGTATAAGATCTTCCTGTGTCAGCAGGGTATTTACAGTGACATCCATAGGGACCAGCGTCACTTTGGCCCCGCAGTTAATCACCACTGATGCCGCTTCAGGATCAAGGCCAAAATTAGTGTCCTTGATATAGTCATCCAGACAAAATACGCCGCCCATCACCACAATTTCGGCAACATCCTCAGCCAGTTGCGGATAACGGAGTAACGCTTCAGCAATATTGGTCAGGGGACCAAGTGCCAGCAGGGTAATACTGCCGGGATTTGCACAAATCAGCTCTGCCATCTGCTGTACAGCATGTCCTTCACTGTCAGACATGACGGCCGGCTGGCGGGTATTTTCCCATAAGTGCCCAAGAGACAGGCTGTTCACCCGTTCATCCAGTTGCTGTCGCCACGCTGCGGCCGGTTCATACAAGGCACAACCGGCTCCGTGATAAACAGGCACAGACAATCCGCAACGATCCAGCAAATCCCTGACGACCCGCGCCCCTGTTTTGCAAGGCGTGTTGCCACTGACCGTAGTAATCATCTCAACCTGCAATGCCGGAGATCCCAGAGCCAGCGCCAGCGCCAGCCCGTCATCAGTATTCGCTCCGGCAATCCCATTACCGGGGTCACAATCGATAATAATACGTTTCATTTATGCTTTTTTTTATACCAGTTAACTAACAGACCAGGGTGAATTTTACAGGACACAGCCGCAGGAGCGGCCTGTTTGCAGAAAGTACTGACTCTCTGTCAGCCCTCCTCCTCCCTGCCATTCTCTGAGTATTTTTAACGCCGAACTCGCGATACTGGCTATCGGTTGCCGGACACAAGTCAGTGAAGGCTGATGATAAGCCGCCTGATCTGTACCATTAAAACAGACCAGTGCCAGATCATCCGGCACATTAATCCCCTGCTCAGCCAGAGCCCGCAGGCAGCCTATCGCCATGGGTTCATTACAGACAAACAACGCATCCGGATACTGCTTTTCTGCCAGTAACTGACGTGCGGCCAGGTAACCACCTTCACGGGTATAATCGGCAGGCACTATCCAGGCATCGTTAACCGGTAACCGGTAACTGTCCATCGCGTCCCGCCAGCCAGCCAGCCGGTCGCGGGTATTCAGCATCGACAGGGGGCCACTGATAACACCGACCCGCTGATAGCCATGGCTCAGCAGGTGCAGGGTAACATCCTTTGCGGCGCGGCGTTCATCTACCCGTAATACAGCTATCCCCGCGGCCGGACTGACCCCATCCAGCATCACTACCGGTGTGCCATGCTGGCGAATCAGATCACTGTACGGGTGGCGGTCGACGCTGATATAAATCAGTCCGTCTGTCTGCCGGTTCAGTAAACTCAGTACCACTTCTCGCTCCTGCTGGCTGCTGTCACCTGAGTCACCGAGCAGCATCACATGACCATATTTCATCGACTCTTGTAATAACTCATGGGCCAGCGCGGCAACGAACGGATTCGCGATATTCGGTACTATCGCCCCAAAGGTCCGGGTGGTCCCTGAAGCCAGTGCCCGGGCAATCCCGTTCGGTTGATAACCGGTGTCCTTAATCGCCTGCAGTACCCGCTGTCGGGTTGCTTCAGCGACCGGACGCGGACCATCATTAACAACATAGCTGACCACCGCCACTGAGGTGCCTGCCAGGCGTGCCACCTCTTCGCGGGTAACTCTTCGGTTTGCGCGCGGTTGCATCGGTTTATTTCCTGTGGTGATTCCGGCAGCAGCTCGCCGCCGGAGATCGTTATTCCCTGAGAGAAGCGGGTTAAATGGCGTCTTCAGGTAAGTTCAAATCCCTGCCACGGGTTTCCGGTGCGATAAAAGTGGTAAAGAAACCGATGGCAGCCATCAGCGAGAAGTAGACGGCAATCGCCCACCAGTTTCCGTAATAAGATAATAATGCTGCTGCGACCAGCGGGGCGGTTCCTCCGGAGATAATCGACCCCAGCTCTTTAGCTACCGCCATTTTGCTATAGCGATGCGCCACCCCGAATAACTCTACCCCCCAGGCCGCCTGCACACCAAAAATCCCCAGTGAGGCCAGCCCCATACCGGTCACTATGGTAGCAATCACTATCCACGGCTGATGAGTGTCCAGCAGAGTAAACGCCGGCCAGGCATAAACCATCAGTAACAGACAAAATACACGATAAACGTTACGACGCCCATAACGGTCAGATAGCCAGCCCGCCAGTGGGATCACCAGAAAACCGAGCAATGAGGCAATAAAAACTGCCGTCGTCGGTACCGATTTATCCATCATCAGAACTTTAGCCACATAGCCGACCATAAACCCCTGGGCCAGATAAGAAGGGCCATTCTCGCCAATCCTCAGCCCGACCATCACCCAGAACGCCTTGCCCGGACGACAGAGAGAGCTGCTGCCGGCTTCTGCATCCTGACGCCCCTGCTGACGTTCTGCCTGCAGTTGTTTCATCCGTTTTTCAAATACCGGGGTTTCACGTACCGAACGCCGCATCCAGAGGGCCCCCAGGGCTATCACAACGCTGGACAGAAAAGGAATACGCCATCCCCAGCTTAGCAGGCTTTGGTGATCAAGCTGCACCACCAGTAACCAGACCAGAGAAGCCAGTAACGTTCCGCTGTTAGAACCCAGCGCGATTACCGATGATACCAGCCCGCGTCGTTTTACCGGGGCATATTCTCCCAGCATAACCGTGCCTCCGGATAACTCTGCTCCGGCGCCAAAACCCTGAGTAAAACGCAGTATGACCAGAAAGGCCGGAGCCCATAGACCGATGGTATGGTAGTCAGGGATCAGCCCAATCAGCGTCGTGGATAATCCCATCAGCACAATAGTTATCACCATCACATACTTACGGCCGCGCCTGTCACCGAGCCAGCCGAAAAACAGGGCACCAATCGGTCTGGCAATAAAGCCGACCGACCAGGTAGCAAAACTGGATAACAGTGCCAGCGCCGGGGTCACTTCCGGAAAGAAAACATCACCGAAAATAATCCCTGCGGCCAGCCCATATAAGGCAAAATCGGCGTATTCCATCGCGGTGCCAAGCCAGCAGGAAAAGGTGGCACGCCAGAAGTCCTGACGTTGTCCGGGGGTTTCAAACTCAGACTGAGGGTGGGTATTACCCGATTGAGGTTTTATCATGGAAAAATCACTTCCTGTAAGGGGTTTCAGGTACCGCCATTCCGTGGCGCTGAAAAGCAGGAGACACCTGCAGCAAAACAGCTGCATCTGGTGGCTGATGCATCAGAAGACATTCCCTGGTATTGGAATATTCACTTGTTAAATTTCGTCTTAACTGACTGATTTTTAATATTACAAGTGCAACTGAACTACCGGTAACAGCCGCTTCATGCAGGTATTCCCCCGCCGCAAAGTGTATCTACGCGCGTAGATAAAGCAATAAAAAAACCACATTACACAAATTGTGTTTTATAATGTCTGCCGGTAACCATAATTTACAATATACAAATTAATCAGTTAGTTACAGTCATCACTTCGCGGAAAAAGTTACCGGGCAATCATATTGTCACCGGTGATCGCATCAGAAACATATCGTAAAGATATGTCATGAATATGACAGTATTGCAGGTGATTGCACAGGGATTAACTGTCAGCTTCGCGAGCTGCTTCGCAAAATTAGCCGGTTAATACCACGGATACGGAAAACAGAGCCGTGCTGTTACGCCAGCAACTGATTTATTTTTCTGGAGAATACCCTGGTGTCAGTCATTGTCTCATGCGGGCTGTTTATCAGCTCGGTACTGTTATATGCACGTAAAGCCGGACGACATCGCCTGTGGCTTGTCATTATGCTGGCACTGCTGATCAGCTTTCTGTTGCTAAACGCAGTATTATTCGCCAGCGATTATTTCACCGGCAATGGCATTACTGACGCGGTGGTCTATACGCTGACCAGTAATCTGACCGGTGCCGGAACCGCAAAATATATGCTGCCCGCAGCCGGACTACTTACCCTGATGGTTGCATTTTTTGTCGCCCTCGGCTGGTTCCTGCGAAAAAAAGATCATCAGCACCATCTGGGCTGGACCCTTGCGGCCTGCCTGCTGGCGACCTTTTCGATTAAGACCAGCCCTGCCTACCATCAGGTAAAAGCACTGATATCTTCACATTCGGCACAGGACACCTCAGACTTTGATGATTATTTTAAAGTCCCTGCAGCGAAGATAGACAACCCCTCACTTAACCTGGTGTATATCTACGCCGAGAGTCTGGAGCGAACTTATTTCGATACACAGGCATTTCCCGGCCTGGCCCCCGACCTTGAACAACAAATGCATTCCGCGATTGATTTTACCCGTACCGAACAATTACCCGGCACCGATTACACTATTGCCGGGATGGTCGCTTCACAGTGCGGCATTCCGTTATTCGCGCCCTTTGAAGGGAATGCCGCCGCATCATTATCCAGTTTTTACCCTCAGAACCTTTGCCTCGGGGATATCCTGAAAAACTCAGGGTATCAGAACTGGTTTATCCAGGGGGCTGATCTGCGCTTTGGCGGAAAAGATGTTTTCCTGAAGTCTCATGGTTTCGATGCTCAGCACCTTCAGGGATCTGAAGAATTAGCCCCGCAGGTTGCCGACCCTCAGTACCGTAATAACTGGGGATTTTATGACGATACGGTGCTGGATAAAGTATTTGATAAATACCAGCAATTATCACAGCAAAAACAACCCTTTGCTTTATTCGCACTGACCGTAGATACCCATCATCCCGACGGTTTCATTTCTGCAACCTGCCGGAATAAAAGCTACTCTTACGAGGGGAAAAATAACCTTTCGTTCAGCGCCGTTGCCTGTTCTCAGGAACATATTGCCCGGCTTATTGACCGGATAAAAAGCTCTCCGTGGTTTAAAAATACGCTGATTGTGGTCGGTTCAGATCACCTGGCAATGAATAACACCGCGTACCGCTATCTGATCAAACATCCGCGTCACGATACCTTTTTTATCATCCGCGGCGATCAGCCACAGCCTGTGACCATTAACCGTAAACGTAATACGATGGATAATGGCGCAACCGTTCTGGATATTCTGGGTGGCGATAATTTTATCGGTCTGGGCCGCAGCAGCCTGTCAGGGACCTCGTTATCAGAAATTTTCAGCCATCTGACGGATAAAATTACCCAGTGGAAACCGGATATTATCCGCTTGTGGAATTTTCCACGGCGTATTGAGCAGTTCAGTGTCGATCAGCAAAAAAACACCCTGAGCTTTTCCGGCTCAGTCTTCCGCCTGCCGGTATTAGTGAAAGTCGATAACGATAAAGTGGAACCTATTCCGGAAGGAGTTTATGCGGAAACCTTAACCGCCCGGCTGAGAAAGTTTGCGGCCGATGACAAATTCGTCTGGATAGATAAATGTTATAAAGCCGGCCGGCTGTGGGCGCCTGAACTGGCACTGTCAGACTCACTCTGTTACACCCTCGGACAGCCCGGGGGCCAGCCAAAAATTACCCGCATAGACACTCTGAAGTATCAGGGGAATGTCGTCTTTCCTCCGGAGGTTATCTCACAGGAGAATTACCGCCAGATACAACAACGTCTGAAGATTGCGGATAATGATATTCGTTACCCGTCAGACAGTTTCCTGTTTTACCTGCCCGGAGCGCCCCGCACAGTGGAAGGCTTTAGCGGATTATCCCGTAACGAAAACTGGGGACGCTGGTCGAATGCTAATCTGGCCCCGGTAGTGACGATAACCTACAACTCGCCCCTGCCTGATAAATTTACGCTGAATATTGTCGCGAAGGCCTATGGCCCGAACATCGGTAAACCGGTTTCTGTACAGGCCGGTGATGAACAGCACTCTTTTATACCGACGGCCACACTGGCTGATTATCAGCTGCGCTTTGAACGGCAGAAAGGAAGCCGGACACTGATCATCACCCCGCCCCGGCCGACGGAAAGTATGCTGGATAATATTATTGGTCAGGACCCAAGAAAACTGGGAACGGGATTGCAGTCACTGCAAATTATCCCTGATGAAGATCAGGTTGCCGCAGCACCACACTGAGCTGGCACAGAGGACACTGACTGCAGGCCTGTACGGCCTGTCAGTATCCTCCGCAGCCGGCGTTAGCGGTAAATAATATCGCCAGAGAAAATCCGCAAAATTTTTCCATCGGCATCCGCAATCAGCACATAATCGCCACCAAAATAGGTCCAGTGGCTGTCAGCTGCAGGTGCCGGTATCTTTCTTAGCTGCCATTTGCTGATATTGTAGTTCTGTGTGCGGTACAGCGGAGGAATAATATCCCCGATCTTGTAATGGCGGAAATCACCAAATACTGAACTTCTCTCCAGCGGATCAGCAAATTTCTTCACCGGAGCTTCCGTCTGCACCGGCGCTTCGACGGGAGCCGCTGCCGGTTCATTGGCTGCAACCGTCGTCACAGGTGCCTGAGATGTTTCCTTCGGCGCCGTCTGACACCCGCTTAATAAACTCACTGACATCAGGATGGCTGATGAGGCCAAAACTAACGGCTTACGCATAATTACTCCCTAACAAAGATTCCCCGTCACCGACAGGACAGGAAAAAATAATTGTGCTGCGATTGAGCACTGTTTTATCAGCCAGTCAGCAGAACAGCATCAATATACCTTTTCTGCTACTGGTCTGTGAAAGCATTTCCCGAAGGACGATTAATCCTGCCTTCGCGATGGAAAATACACCATACTGCCCCTGAATTACAGAGCAGTAACCGGAAACAGAGTTCTCTGTGGCTGGCAGAGCAGGCGCTGTGGGCCGGTCACTGAGCTATTTACGCCTTTCAGCCAGCTTGCGATAGTGACTGCCTGTATAAAATAGCATAACTGATCATGCATCACTTGCTTAATAATTACGGACAGTTTTACTTTAGCGTAAAAAATTATTACCCTGTCAGAGTCAGTTATAATTCTCCCGTTAATATTTACACTGATAAAAAACTTAAATGAATTATTCTCACCACTCTGCACCCTTACCACTTTTTAATGTGACTCAAATCACAAACACCTTACAGGCTCATTAATGGTTCCATTACTAATGTGTATATTCTTGCCCGTGCCCCGGCAGAATTATTTATTTTTACTTTAAGTCAGAAATAAAATCGTCAGATTAATGGCCGGAACACTGAAGGGAAATCATGTCACTTACGATATAAACAGGGAGTCAGAAAATGAAAGAACTGAGCGTGATTGAAACTGCGAACGTCTCCGGTGCCGGAGGAATTGTCGATGGTGATATGACCGGCGCATTCTGGGGTTCTATCCTTGGTGCGATTGACGGTTTTGGTACCGGTGCAGCAGTGGGTGGTAAATACGGTGGTGCCGGCGGCTGGATCGTTGGCGGTATCGCACAGCTGGTTGGACTGACAGCCTCTGCCGTGGGTGCCGGTATCGGTGGTTATATGTATGGTGGGTTATTGGGCTACGAAAAAGCACAGGCTTATATTGAAACCTATAGAAGAATGTAATCACTGACCATCGTGTTTAAAAGAGAGTAATTATTTTTACTCTCTTTTAAATTATGCATACTAAAAAAACCGTCAATAACACCTCAGAGTAAACATCAAATAAAATATCAAAACCAGTGCCGGGCACGCATAAAAATATTATTTACCTTACACGCAATCCCCGGGGTATCATTTATTTATGACTTAAATGAAATATATTAAGGATATTGTTATAGAATATTCTTAAAAATACCCGCTATTAACATCATTCTGGTCGGTCAGCAGCAGTGGCAAGGTAATGGCTGCTGACAGGGCGTGGCTCTCAGACCACCACGCCCCTGTGAACACTCGCTCTTAAACTACCGGTAATCCGAGGTTTTCACGCAGGGTGGCAAACTCATAATCTTCATGGAATAAACCACGGCGACGCAGTTCCGGGATCACCAGCTCGATAAACAGGTCCAGCTGCTCAGGCATAATGGCCGGCATAACATTAAAGCCATCTGCCCCGCCCTGCTCCAGCCACCGCTGGAAGTCATCGGCAATATCTTCTGCCGTTCCGACAATCACCCGATGCCCGCGCGATCCGGCAGCAATGGCCGCCAGCTCACGCAGAGTCAGATTTTCGCGTTTCGCCATATCGGTCATCAGTCTGACGCGGCTCTGATTACCTTCTCCCAGCGGAACCTCTGGTACCGGCCCGTCCAGCGGGTAATCCGACAGGTCGATCCCGAAACGCAGTGAAAGCTGACGTAACCCGTTATCAATATCCACCAGGGTATTCAGTTCTTTCCACAGGGCTTTCGCCTGTTCACGGGTACGGCCAACAATTGGCATCACCCCTGGCATAATCACCACATGATCGGGATTACGTCCGGCGGCAATGACCTGATCTTTCTGAGAGCGATAAAAAGTCTGCGCTTCTTCCAGGCTGGCTGCCGCAGTAAATACAACCTCGGCTGTTTCCGCGGCCAGTTTCTGACCATCTGCCGATGATCCGGCTTCGATAATCACCGGACGCCCCTGAGGAGAACGGGTAATATTTAAAGGACCCTGTACCTGGAAATGTTCGCCCTGATGGTTAATCGGCTGGATCTTATCATCCACAAAATAACGGCCGCTGACCGGATCCGGTTGTACAGCACCCTCTTCCCAGCCCGCCCATAATTTATCAGCAACTTCCAGGAATTCACGGGCACGGCCATAACGTTCCGCATGGTTTGGCATATCTTCCCGGCTGAAGTTACGCGCGACATCCGCAGAGAAAGATGTCACCACATTCCATGCGGCGCGGCCACGACTGATATGGTCCAGAGAAGAAAAACTACGGGCCAGAGTAAAGGGATCACTGAATGTTGTGGATGCTGTCGCCGCCAGGCCAATACGCCGGGTATTTACCGCCAGCGCAGATAACATCGTCAGGGGTTCAAGACGCGCCATGGTTGATGGTAAACGGTACATACTGGTTGCCAGCGCATCACCGACAAAAAACAGATCAAAAGTGCCGGCTTCCGCTTTTTTAGCCAGGCTGATTAACCAGTCAATGTCCGTCGGTGAGCCGAGGTTTTCGGTCAATCGCCAGCCACTGACATGATGTCCCACCGGCTGGACAAAAAGGCCAAGACGGAGGCGACGCTGATTCTTTGAACTGTCCATTTATTATTCCTGTTTGTTGCAAAATCACCGTACAACGGTGTTAAAAAAGAGTATCGGCAAGGGTAAATGCTTTTTCCAGTGCGGCAGGCGAAATATCGAACGGCAGCATTGCCGCACTCTGTGGCGGGAAGCGAACCGCACCGGCAATCGCCCGTATGACCTCAGCCCGTTCACCAGCCAGATTAGGTAATCTGAGAGGTGAATCATAACGTTGTAATAATGCCAGCAGCCCGCTATCGGCTTTGCCGTTATTTTCCATCAGAGATTGTATCAGCAGGCAGAATCCGACTTTTTCCCCGTGCAGCCAGTGGTGCAGTTCAGGCTGATGGGTAAGCCGGTTGTGAATCGCATGGGCAAAGCCCGGAGTCGCCAGGGTATCGCGGACACTGTTAGACAATCCGGCAAACACAATATTTGCTTCAATCACTTTAATCAGTGCCGGGGTGACTTTACCGGCCTGATTATCTGCAATTGCCTGGTCAGCATATTCCGTGAAAATATCCAGTGCCTGTCGGGCCGGCAGCATTTTTAATTGCAAAGATAAATTATCAGGGTTATTACGCTGATAGGGACGAAATTCAAACAGCTTCGCCAGTGCATCCACCATCCCTGCTTTCAGATAACGCACATCAGAGCGGGCAATAACCTCGCTGTCTACCAGTACCATTTCCGGCATGGCCGGTAACAGCTGGCTGCGCAGGTGTCCGCCCTGTGCATCATAAATAATACTGACCGGCGACCATGCGGCACAGGTCGCTGCCAGGGTTGGCATATTTACCACCTTCACCGCCGGTAGTTGCGCTCCGGCAGCTTTAGCCGCATCCATCACCCGTCCGCCGCCAATCGCCAGTAACAGCCCAGCCCCCTGAGCAACGATATTTTGTTGCAGGGTCTCTATTGCCTGCTGTGTACACTCACCCGCCAGGTATTCCAGCTGCCAGCGAATACCATGCTGCTCAAGACTCTGGCTAAGCTGTGGATTCACCGCCTGCCAGGCGGTCGGAGAGGTAAAGATACGAATATCCGCAGCAAAAGGCTGCAAATAACTTCCGGTCCGGGCACACAGGCCGGGCTGTTGAAAATAGCCATTCGGAGACTTGATCGCTAGCACAAAATCACCCTGATCAATAAAATGCAGACCATAATAATATGATGGTTAATACGCTGAAATATCCCTGACAGGGACCGAGCGGAGATGCAATATATACTACGACAACTGACTTTTTACGCAATGAAAAGCCGTTACCTGAAGCTGCCAAATTGGAATTAGCATATATTTTTTTTATATATAGACGGTTATTACTTTACTGATAATCTTTATCCGGCACACTTTATTATTATTTCACAACGCCGGAAAATATCATGAGCCTTACTTTCCGTCAGGTCAGAGACGATGAGGTGGATAACTATCTGACACTGGTACTGGCGGCATATGCCCCGACAAAATCCATGGGTATTCATTTTGATGCCGCCACTACCACCCGCGAAAAAGCCCTGCTGCATCTGAAAAATCATGGCGTTTACGGCCTGTATAATCAGGATACGATGGTCGCTTCCGTCACCATCCGTTATCCATGGGGTCCTTTGCCGGGCCCTTTTGGCTTGCCTCATATTGGCTGGTTCGCCGCACATCCTGATTACCCCGGACAACAATATGGCCGCAAAATACAGCAGTTACTGGAGCAGGAGATACTGATCGGCCAATTGCGGGCTCCGGCCGTTTCATTAGGAACAGCAATCAATCATCCGTGGCTGAAAGAGATGTATCAGAAACGCGGTTTTGTGCCAATACACACTGCCGATTTAGGCAAAGGCCATATCACGCTCTATATGAAAAAAATCCTTGATGAGACGGCCCATCAACGCTGGCTGGCACGTCAGTCACCTGCTGAAGGCAACCAATAACAGGAAAAAATATGACAGAGATCACTGATACTCCTTTTGCTGAACGTCTTATTGCTTTTCGCCATGAATTGCATCGTTTTCCTGAACTTTCTCACCAGGAATTTGAAACCACCGCACGCATCAGAGCCCAGCTGGAGCAATACCAGATCCGTATTCTGGATTTACCACTGAATACCGGGCTGGTTGCCGAAGTCGGCCAGCCGGACGGTCCGTTGGTGGTATTGCGATCTGATATTGATGCACTGCCTATCGAAGAACAGTCGGGGGTAGAGTATCGCTCACAGAACCCGGGGGTGATGCATGCCTGTGGCCACGATTTTCACAGTACTGCAGCGCTGGGAGCGGCAATACTGTTAAAAAATAATGAATCACATCTTAAAGGACGGGTCAGAATCCTGTTTCAGGCCGCCGAAGAAACCGGCCTCGGCGCGCCGGATGTGATTAACACAGGGGCACTGAAACAGGCATTTGCAATTTTTGGCCTGCATAATGATCCGACCCTGCCAGCAGGTGTGATTGGCAGTAAAGCAGGAGCGCTGACCGCCTCAGTGGATCGTTTCAGTATCACCATTAAAGGTACCGGCAGCCATGCAGCCCGCCCCCACGAAGGTAATGACCCGATAATCATCGCCGGTCAGCTGGTCGGGGCCCTGCAGACACTGATCAGCCGGAACGCACCTTCAGCAGATAACGCTGTCGTTTCAATTACCCAGATACACAGCGGCAGCACCTGGAATGTGATCCCTGATAATGCCTGGCTGGAAGGAACCGTCCGTACCTTCTCACCGGCAACACGCCAGCTCATCGAAAACCGTTTCCGCACTCTGCTCGCCGGGTTTGGTCATGCTTTTGACGCCGACATCACCCTCGACTGGCAGGCCGGTCCGCCTTCGGTCATAAATGATGCCCGCTGGGCTGATTTTGCGCTGCAACAGGCTTCAGACAGTGGTTTTGAGGCAAGGGTCGTCGAAGCCAGCCCGATAGGTGAAGACTTTGCTTTTTACCAGCAACAGCTGCCCGGAGCATTTGTCATGGTCGGTACCGGACAGCAATATGCTCTGCATCATCCGGCATTTCGGATTAACGATGATGTACTGCTGCCAACCTCCCGTTATCTGGCCAGCCTGGCAGAAAATGCCCTGAAACAGCAGGAAACGGCCTGATGGACGTCACCCGACAACTGGCCGATTTGATAGTAAACAGCCAGCCCGATGAGCAGGCGCGGCAGAATGCCCGCCGCGGAGTGGCTGATTTTATCGCTGTCAGCTGGCCATTATTACGCCATCAGGTGCCAGACTCCGGCCTGCCGGTCCTGAAACAGTTGTTCCCGGAACAGACCATCGCCCACCGCGCCTTATTGCTCGGATATGCCGGTCATGCGCTGGATTTTGATGATTTCCATGCGGATTTTCGCGGGCATCCGACCACAGTGATCCTGCCAGCATTACTGGCATGGTGCAGTTTTCATCCCTGTGATGATATCGGACATTTTCTGGATGCTTATATCATCGGTACAGAAACCGCAGGGCGGATCGGCCTGGCAGCAACACAACAACATTACACCCGCGGTTACCATAATACGGCGACGCTGGGTACTCTCGCTGCCGCTGCGGCACTGGCGCGGCTGACCCGTGCCAGTGTGTCTGAAACGGCTGTTTTGCTGGGCATGGCCGCCACCCAGGCCAGTGGTTTAAGAGCTCAGTTTGGTTCAGCGGTTAAACCCCTGCATGCCGGGTTGGCCGCAGAGCGGGCAGTACAGGCCGTCCGGCTGGCTCTGGCTGGATTTTCCGGACAACCACAAGGCGTTATCGAGGCTTTTCTGGCCGCCAGCAACGATGGCCCGTCAGCCACCGAAAAACTGACCGCACACTGGGGGACACCGTGGCGAATCACAGAGCCAGGGCTGGAGTTTAAACCCTTCGCCACCTGTAGCGGTACACACAGCGCCGCCGAAGCCACCCGCCTGCTGCGCCGTCGATGGCAGGCAGAACATGGTGCTGTCGACGGGCTGCTGAACGCGATTGACCATATACAGGTTTCTTTCCCTCCGGGGGGCGACATTGCTGCATCGGTACGCCATCCGCAAACAGGGATCGAAGCCCGTTTCAGCCTCGAATATGTTATCGCCGCGATGTTGCTGTATGACGATTTGCGGATGGCCGACTTTGCTGAAGGTCCGGTAAACCCGGAGATTATGCCATTAGCCAGTAAAGTCAGCCGTGTTGCCGATGAACATGCGCCTGCAGATGCCCTGAATCCGGCACTGCGTTTCCATGAAGTCAGCCTGTTGCTGCGTGATGGCCGCCGGCTCAGTCAGCGCAGAACCCGGCAACAGTCACTGGCCGCCCCGGTGGATGTGCGGGAAAAGCTTCTGCGTGCCCTGCAGCCGGAACAGAAACAACTCCGCGAAAGGCTGGCCGGCGATTGCCAGCTGACAGACAGCGGGCAACTGCAACGACTGACTGAAGCCCTGTTTTCAGCGACCTAAACCGCGATCGCCTGAGTTAATACTCAGGCGCCTGTCAGGCATCCGCTTCCGGCGGAATAAACGCCTGTACTGGCGGTAAATCACCCCTGAATTTCTTTATTTTCACCACGGTGATTTGCCCGGTGCAGCCCTGTGCCAGCGAAGATGTTCCGGCATCCCGGGTCAGTACATTCGGGTTACCATGCCGGCACAGCGGCCTTTCTGCCAGAGGATCTTCAGGATCATACCAGGCACCGGTCGGCAGTTGTATCACCCCCTGACGGATCTGACGGCTGAGACTGACGCTGGCCAGCGCCCTGCCCCGATCATTGTACAGCTCAATAATATCGCCCTCACCAATACCGGCAGCCTGTGCATCCTCCGGATGCAGGCAACACACCTCACGATCCTGCCGTTTACTGCGCTGGCTGTAATTGCCAAAATCCAGCTGGCTATGTAACCGGGTGGCTGGCTGATTAGCAATCAGCCAGTATGACTCTCCCGCCACAGCCTGTTCTGTCGGAGGTAGCCATACCGGATGGCCCGGGCAATCTGCATAGCCGAAACCGGCAATCGTTTCCGAGAAGATCTCGATTCTGCCACTCGGGGTCGGTAACGGTGATCGCCGGGGATCCTGACGAAATGCTTTCATCATCAGGCCACTTTCCGTGTGCTGAGGCAGCTGAAGCACTCCCTGACGGCGGAATGTGTCGTAATCCGGCAGACTAACCTGTAACTCAGCCAGCTTCCCCTGTAACTGCCGGTACATGGATTGCAACCATTGTCTGGCTGTGCGTCCTTCAGTAAATTCCTGTTCTCTGCCGAGGGCCCTGGCCAGTTCGGTGAAAATTGTAAAATCATCCCGTGCCAGACCCGCGGGCTCAGCCACCGGCTCCATCGCAAACAGATGCCGGTCGGTCGGTGCCCCGCCGATATCCTCCCGTTCCAGCGTCATGGTGGCAGGCAGTACGATATCGGCATGTCTGGCGGTCGCAGTCCAGGTCGTTTCATGGACAATCAGTGTATCCGGCCGACAAAATGCACGCCGTAACCGTGCCAAATCCTGATGATGGTGGAAAGGATTGCCGCCCGCCCAGTACACCAGCCGGATATGCGGATACCTCAGGCGGCGGCCATTGTAATCAAAATGCTCTCCCGGCTGCAGCAGCATATCGGCAATTTTTGCCACCGGGATAAAACGGTCAATACCGTTACGTCCCTGGGGCAACGAAGGAAAACTGACGCGGTTAAACAATTTACCATAGTGCCCGAGCGCCCCCAGTGCATAAGTAAATCCGCCGCCCGGTAATCCGGGTTGCCCCAGCGCCGCCGCCAGCACCAATGCGAGCCAGACAGGTTGTTCCCCGTGTTCAGAACGCTGCAAGGCATGAGCCACAGTCACCAGCACCCGCCGGTGAGGTAACGCCTCCGCCAGGGTCCTGATTTGTGCGGCACTGACACCACAGATCTCTGCCGCCCAGCAGGCATCACGTACCACGCCATCTTCATCGCCACGGAGATAGGCAACCATCTGTGGCCAGCCAGTACAGTAGCTGGCCAGAAAATTTTCATCCGTCAGTTGTCGTTCAATCAATACCGACAGTAAACCAAGGATAAAAGCCGCATCAGTACCGGGAATAATCGACAGCCACTCACCGGCCGCTTCAGCCGGTAAATCACTGGCCAGCGGGCTGACGGAAATAAAACGCGTCCCCCGGGCAGCCGCCTGCTGCATAAAACTACGTTCCGTGTGTTCACTGATACCGCCGCTGGCAACCTGTGAATTTTTCAGAGCCAGGCCGCCGAAAGCCAGCACAATATCGCTGTTTGCCGAAATTTCCTGCCAGCTGACACCCCGGCGGGCAATTTCATCCATCGGCCCGACAATATGGGGCAACAAAACGGCAGCAGATCCGGAACTGTAACTGTTTACCGAACGGACATAACCGCCGAGCGTCGTATTCAGAAAACGATGCACCTGGCTCTGGGCATGGTGAAAACGACCGGCACTCGACCAGCCGTAAGAGCCGCCGAATACTGCCTCCGGCCCGTATGCTGAATTTACCCGCCGCAGTTCACCACTGACCAGTGCAATCGCCTCTGGCCAGCTGACGGGCAGATATTCATCATTCCCCCGTCGGGTATCTGCCCCCGGCCCTTGCTCCAGCCAGCCGCGGCGTATCATCGGCCGGGTGACACGCACCGGATGAGTTAACGCATTGGTAAAATTGCCCAGTAACGGGCTGGGATCGGGATCACCGGCAAATGGGGTTATACTGACGTTGTCTTGCTGAAGTTCTGCCTGAAAGGCACCCCAGTGGGCACTGTGCATTTTTTGGGATGAGGACATTATTCCGCCACTAAAAAAAACGGTGCTTAAAGCACCGTTGCAACAAACTCACGTACCCGTCCGTTTTGCGGATCATCCAGTACCTGCTGAACAGGCCCGGCTGCCACAATATTGCCTGATTCCATAAACACAATGTTATCAGCAACCTCACGGGCAAATCCGATTTCATGGGTCACGATAACCATAGTGATCCCTGAATGGGCCAGTTGTTTAATCACCTGTAAAACTTCACCTACCAGCTCAGGATCCAGCGCCGAAGTGGGTTCGTCAAACAGCATAACCCCGGGATTCATCGCCAGCGCTCTGGCAATCGCTACCCGCTGTTGCTGCCCGCCGGACAGGTTTTGCGGCCACTCGTTTTCACGACCAGCCAGCCCTACCTGTTTCAGCAGTTCCCGTGCACGGGTAATACTTTCCTGACGGCCCTGTTTTCTGACCCGCATCGGTGCATCAATGATGTTTTGCAATACCGTCCGGTGAGGGAACAGATTAAACTGCTGGAACACCATCCCGATATCACGTCGTTGTCTGGCGACCTCACGGCTCCCCAATTCATACAATGCATGACCTTTCTGATGGTATCCCACCAGCTCATCGCCCACACGGATAGTACCGCCATCCAGTTTTTCCAGATGATTAATGCACCGCAGCAGTGTCGACTTACCTGACCCGGAAGGACCAAGGATCACTGTCACTGACCCGGCCGGAATATCCAGGTCCACCTGATCCAGAATAGTATTTCCGGAGAAACGTTTGGTGACTTTACGTAAATAAATCGCTTCAGCCATGGGACTCTCCTGCAGATCCTTTACCCGTCAGACGTGATAATACCCTGAACAGCGCTGGCGGCTCACGCCGTCCCACCCCGCGGGAAAAATAACGTTCAACATAGTACTGACCAACAGATAACACAGAAGTCATCAGTAAGTACCACAGCGTTGCGACCAGCAATAGCGGGATGACTTCATAGGTCCGCTGATAAATAATCTGAGCAGAAAATAGTACATCCTGCAGAGAAATCACCGATACCACAGCCGTAGTTTTCAGCTGACCAATTACTTCATTACCGGCCGGAGGCAGAATAGCGCGCATCGCCTGTGGCAGCACCGTATAACGAAAGATTTGTGCCGGACGATAGCCCAGTGCACGTGCGGCTTCAATTTGCCCGTTACTGACACTCTGGATCCCCGCACGTACAATCTCAGCTGCATAGGCGGACTGATGCATCACCAGCGCAATCACTGCAGCGGTGAACGGACTGATCAGGGTGTTGGACTGTACGCTCCACAGTTCGCCCACTCCCGGCAGGGAAAACGACAGCGTCGGATACAGGGCTGCAATGTTATACCAGAGGAATAACTGAACCAGCATCGGCACCCCGCGGAAAAACCAGGTATAAGCCCAGCTCACCGTC
Source organism: Tatumella sp. JGM94 (assembly GCF_018257595.1). Taxonomy (NCBI): domain Bacteria; kingdom Pseudomonadati; phylum Pseudomonadota; class Gammaproteobacteria; order Enterobacterales; family Erwiniaceae; genus Tatumella; species Tatumella sp. JGM94. The sequence continues at coordinate 98,339 of NZ_JAERJN010000003.1, forward strand.
GACAATACGGGATTAGACGATAAACGCATCAGTGCCAGCAGAGTACCGAAGAAGAAGCCCAGCACCACTGAAATCACCGTCAGATGCAGGGTCATTAACACCCCCTGCAAAATCGATGCTTCAGTGAAGTTATCGGCGATTACCTGCCATTCAAAGCGCGGGTTATTAACCATTGACTGGACAATACCCGCCACACATAGCAACACCACCAGTGCACTCAGCCAGCGGCCATAATAACGTTTACCGACAATTCTCAATTCATCTGTCGGTGCAGTGACGGGTTTCATTTAAAGATCTCGTCATTACGAAGTGACTGTTTCACTGCACCAAAGCCAATCCCCCAGTGGTCGAGGATTTTCTGGTAAGAACCATCTTTGATCAGGGAGTTAAGCGCTGCCTGTACCGCAGGCTCTAAAGGTGAGTCTTTCGGGAATGCGACCGATACCGGCGCATCATTTACCGTCAGTACGCCACTGATGGTCGCCGGTTTAATTTGTTTCACCTGCCAGATCAGACCTTCATACGGGCCAAGGAACATTGGCACCCGCCCGCTGACTACCGCCTGTACACCTGCCGGGCGATCAGGGAATACGGCGACCTGAATCGGTTTTTTACCCGCGGCCTGACAGGCTTTACTGGCGTCTTCCAGTCGCGTTACCTGGGTCGTTCCGGCGCCGGCTCCGACCTGACTGCCACACAGGGCATCAAAGGAGGTAAACGGGGTAATACCAGAAGACTTGAGAGAAATAACGCCTAATTTACTGGCATCATAATAGCTGACAAAATCGACCAGTTTCAGTCGTATTTTTGTCGCATTGATATTTGATAAGGCGACATCATAACGACCGGTTTTCAGCCCCGGGATAATGTTGTCGAATCCGCCACTGTCACGCCACTGTACTTTAATACCAAGGCGCTCACCGACGGCATTCATCACGTCGATTTCACGGCCAGCCAGTGTTTTATTATCCGTTTCAAAAAAAGTGGTTGGCGGCGTATTAGGGTTGGTTGCCGCCACAATATAACCACGCTTCGCAATATCTGCCGGTAACAGTTTACTGAGCGCCGGATCAGCCTGTACCTGTAATGAACTATGAGTAGGGACAGACAGATCGGCGGCACTGACACTGGTGACACTCAGTGCTGAAACAACCAAAGCTATGCCTTTTAAAAATACGTTCACCGGAATTGTTCTCCTGGTTAGCTGCAAAAATTTCCCGAACGGGAATAAAAGAAAAACGCCAGGCACCAGGCTTCGCGTTAGATAACATGGGTTATATACCCTGTGTAGCTTTAAAAACTCACAAGGTTGTGATCAGGATCATTGTCATTTAATACCCATTGAATCGCAAATTCCAAAAATGGCTATTCTAATTCCATTAGATAATAAGCAGCAACCATCACCTGCCGAGGCGGCTCCGCAGGAGAACGGCCACGCAACCGACAGAAAAAACTACCGCGGGCATCGGGCCCGCGGTAGTTCATCTCGCTGTGGTGCCGGCCGGGTAAAATTACGCGCCGCTGCGCCGTGTTTCCGTAAACCGGCGGCTGCTGCGCTGCCGGTGATGTAACGCCAGCCCGGTCAGTACCACCAGCAATGCCAGAATACCGGTAGCAATGATTTCGATACGGTGATCAGGCATAAACAACATAGAACCCAGAATCCCTGCAATCACCACTATCACAAACCAGGTCAGTCCCGGGAATAACCACATTTTAAAATCCGGGACTTCACCGCGGGCCTCCATTCGTTTACGCATTACCAGTTGTGAGCAGGCGATCACCAGATACACCAGCAAAGCAATGGCGCCTGAGCTGGCAAGCAGGAAGTTAAACACTTCTGCCGGAGCAACATAGTTGGCGAATACCGCCAGAAAAGCCATGGCCGTTGATAACAATACCGCTACCCGCGGTGTACCACTGCGGCTGGTTTTTGCCGCTGCCGCGGGTGCATCTTTACGGGTCGCCAGTGAATACAGCATGCGTGATGAGGTATAAAGTGCAGAATTCAGGCAACTGCATACCGCAGTCAGTACCACAATATCGACAATCAGACGGGCATGGGGAATATTCATCATTTCCAGTACCGTCTGGTAAGAACCTTTCGTTGCCAGATCCGGGGTATTCCAGGGAACCAGAGAAACAATAAACAGAATCGACAGCAGGTAAAACAGCGCAATTCGCCAGATGACTGAGTTAGTGGCTTTTGAAATCTCTTTGCCGGGGTTTTTCGACTCTGCCGCAGCAATGGTTACAATCTCAGTGCCCATAAAGGAGAACATCGTAGTCAGAATAGCCGCCAGTACCGCCCCGAAACCATGAGGCATAAAGCCGCCGCTGTCGTAGAGGTGAGACATACCACTGACTTCGCTGTCCGGCATCAGGCCAAAAATAGCCACACACCCCAGTACCAGAAACGCCACTATCGCTGCCACCTTCACCAGTGCCAGCCAGAATTCAAATTCACCGTAGTTTTTGACACTGAACAGGTTCGAGATAGTCAGCACCAGGGTAATTGCCAGAGTGAATTGCCAGATAGCCACCTGCGGGAACCAGCTATTGAGGATCGTCGCCGCCGCATTCGCCTCCAGCGGGATCACCAGTACCCAGAACCACCAGTACAGCCAGCCAATCGTGAAACCGGCCCAGCGCCCCAGTGCGCTATGGGCATAGGTAGAAAAAGACCCGGAATCCGGTGAGCTGACAGCCATTTCTGCCAGCATACGCATAATCAGCACCACCAGTGCACCGGCAATCAGATAAGCAATTAGCACTGCCGGGCCGGCTTCGGCAATCGCATGACCGGAGCCGACAAACAGTCCGGCACCGATAACGCCGCCAATAGACAGCATACGAATATGCCGCGATTTAAGTCCCGGTGAAAGTGTGTCTGTGTTTGAAGAAATTGTACTCATGATTTCCCTCATCATAATTTTATTTGCCGGGTACAGACAGGATGCTGCAACACGGTCGCTGGTCGGGAAGAGAGGTAACGGTGATCCCGGAGGGAACGGTCTCCGGGATAACACCTGTACTGCGACTGTTTACCTGTCAGACGGCATACTGCTGTAAGGCACGGGTCAGAATAGTCAGTCCCTGACGGAACTGTTCGGTCGGAATCGTCAGCGGATACAGGAAACGAATAACATTGCCTTTTTGTCCGCAGGTCAGCAGTAACAGGCCTTCGTCCATCGCCGCCGTCTGTACTTTTTTCGCAATCGCAGCATCCTTCAGCTCTGCCGCAACCATTGATCCCAGACCACGGACTTGTTTGATCGCCGGACAACGGCTTTTCAGTTCCTGCAGGCTGCTGACCAGTTCACTGCCAAGTTGCTGAGAGCGCTGACAGAGTTGTTCTTCGTCAATCACATCCAGTACCGCATGGGCCGCCGCGATCGATAACGGGTTACCGGCGTAGGTGCCGCCCAGCCCGCCCGGGTTAGGTGCATCCATCACTTCTGCGCGACCGGAAACCGCAGACAGAGGGAAACCGCCCGCCAGGCTTTTCGCCATGGTGATGATATCCGGTTTAACCTCGAAATTTTCCATCGCGAACAGAGTACCGGTACGGGCAAAACCACTCTGTACTTCATCAGCAATCAGCAGGATGCCATGCTGATCTGCCAGTTTACGCAGTGCCGTCATAAACTCAGAGGGTGCCACACGGAAACCGCCTTCACCCTGTACCGGCTCCAGGACGATAGCTGCCACATTGTGCGGGGCAATATCGTAATGGAAGATATCTTCGAGGCTGTCCAGAGCCTGCTCCACGGTCACTTCGTTCTCCACCGGGAAACGGGCATGGAATACGGAAGGTACCATCGGACCAAAATCTTGTTTGTAAGGTGCCACTTTACCGGTCATTGCCATGGTCATCATGGTACGGCCATGGAAAGAGCCGCCAAAGGTGATGACGCCATGACGGCCGGTATAAGCGCGGGCAATTTTCACTGCATTCTCAACCGCTTCTGCGCCGGTAGAGAAAAAAGCGGTTTTTGCCGGGCCTTCGACCGGCACCCGCTGATTAATACGCTCAGCCAGAGAGATATAGCTCTCATAGGGCACAATCTGGAAAGCAGTATGAGTGAACTTTTGCAGTTGCTCAGCCACGGCTGCCACAACTTTCGGGTGACGGTGCCCGGTATTCAGTACCGCAATTCCTCCGGCAAAATCGATAACTTCGCGACCTTCGGTATCGCGCAGGGTGGCATTTTCGGCACTGCTGACAAACCAGTCACACATTACCGCGTTGCCACGTGGCAGAGCATCTTGTTTGCGCTGGTTTAATGTTTCTTTAGAATCACTCATCTCTTTCTGCCTCGTTCACTTAACTTTTTTTTGTAATAAAACTGTATTTATTTATCCTTTCCGGTAGGGTATTTTTCCAGAGCCATTTACCAGCAAAATGAAGGTACCAATTGCGAACTCTTTACGCCGATCACCTGCTGGAACGTTTGCAGTTTGACCAGCAAGGCAGGCTCCACCAGCGGTTACTGCGGGTCTTACAGCAGGCTATTATCGACGGTGTATTTCCCCCTGAAACACGTTTACCGGCTACCCGTGATCTGGCTAAAGAGCTGGGAATATCCCGTAATACAGTACTGAATGCTTACGATAGTTTGCTGGCTGAAGGATATGTTACTTCGCGCACCGGTAGCGGTACCCGGGTGGCGAAAACCTTACCGGAATTCTGTCTGAACAGCGCCCGCCAGCAGATTCCTGAGGCCGCCGGGCAAGCCTTACCTGCAGGCCTGTCGTCCCGCGGCGCCGCATTACTCGGCCATGCCACCGCATCGCCTTTTCAGTGGGGAGCTTTTGTACCGGGTGCCCCGGATGTCACTGCATTTCCGCATAAAACCCTGGGTAAAATTCAGGCCAGACTGAACCAGCAACCGGAAATTAATCAGTTGATCTACAGCAATGACGGTGGCTGCGCCAGCCTGCGTCAGGCCCTGGCTGACTATCTGCGGGTAGCCCGTTCTATCCGTGCCGATGCCGACCAGATTATTATTACCGAGGGTATTCATCAGGCAGTGGACCTGGTGTCGCGGGTACTCTGCGACCAGGGCGAGACAGTGTGGATTGAAGAACCAGGCTACTGGGGAACCCGTAATTTATTACGTATTAATGGTCTGAATGTCCATGCGGTCCCGGTTGACGAAGAGGGGATGCTGCCGGAAATCACCGCGCGGCGACCGGCACCAAAAATGGTCTTTGTCACCCCCTCCCATCAGTACCCGCTGGGGGTACATCTCAGCCTGAGCCGACGTAAAACTCTGCTGGCAATGGCACGGCGTCATAAATTCTGGATCATTGAAGACGACTACGACAGTGAATTCCGTTTTTCCGGCAGCCCGTATCCGTCATTACAAGGGCTGGAAGAGGACGCACCGGTGATCTATATGGGAACCTTCAGTAAAACACTGTATCCGGCATTACGTATCGGTTACCTGGTGGTGCCTAAAAACCTGAAAACCGAATTACGTACCGCTGCCGCAGAACTGTACCGGGGGGGGCATTTAATTATTCAGCGGGCTATCTCTGAATTTATCAGCCAGGGGCATTATGCGGCCCATATCCGCCGTATGCGCCTGCTGTACAACCAGCGACGTAAATTTTTACTCAGTCTGATACAACGTTATCTCGGAGAAATGTTTATGCCCCGTTATACCCATGATGCAGGGCTGCATCTGGTTATGACTCTGCCGGATAAAAGTGATGATGTGGCGATTGCCCGCGATGCGTTATATAAAGGCGTCAGTGTCCGGCCATTATCGCAATATTATATGCAACGGCAGAAAAGACGAGGGTTACTGCTGGGCTATGCCTGCGTTAATGAACAGCAAATTTTTACCGCGTTTAACCTGTTACGTCAGTGTCTGATTAACGCCGGTCTTTGCCGTCTGCGGCCAGCCGCACAGAATGAGGAATAAACGTGCCCTGCCGGCAGGCAGGGCACGCAGAAATTAGCGACGGTTACGCCATACGGTCTGAATATTACAGAACTCATGCAAACCAAAATGGTTTAATTCACGACCGTAGCCGCTTTTCTTCACCCCGCCGATGGTCACACGCGGATCGGAAGCTCCGTAGCCATTAATAAACACTGCACCGGTTTCGAGGCTATCAGCAAAGTGATCGGCCAGTGCTTCATCGGCTGTCCATACCGTCGCACTTAGACCAAACTCGCTGTTATTTGCCAGCGCCAGCGCATGCTTTGCGTCCCGGGCCACGGTCAGGGCAGCCACCGGGCCAAAAATTTCTTCCCGGAACGCGGTCATCTGTTCACTGACATCAGCCAGAATAGTTGGCGCATAGTAATTGCCTGTTCCGGCAATTTTTTCACCGCCACACACCAGCCGGGCCCCCTGTTTCAAAGTATCCTGCACCTGCTGGTGTAACTCATCACGCAGGTCAAAGCGTGCCATCGGCCCCAGATAGGTTGTTTCATCCAGAGGGTCTCCGATTTTCAGTGCCTGTACTGCCGCGGTAAACCGGGTTTCGAACTCTTCAGCTACCGGCGCTTCAATAATGAAGCGTTTGGCAGCCATACATACTTGTCCGGTATTCTGATAACGGCCGGCGACCGCCGCTTTTACTGCTTCATCCAGGTCCGCATCGGCCAGTACGATAAAGGGATCGGAACCCCCCAGCTCCAGGACACTCTTCTTCAGTGCAGCCCCCGCCTGAGTGGCAATCGCCGCCCCCGCTCTGACACTGCCGGTCACGGCAACCGCAGCGACACGAGGGTCTTTAATCAACTGAGAAACACCGTCGTTATCCACATTCAGCAGCTCAAACGTACCTTGCGGAAAGCCGACCGAATTCATGACTTCCTGCAGTAAGGTGGCACATCCCATCACATTCGGTGCATGCTTAAGCACATAAGTATTACCGGCCAGCAGCATACCGGCGGCCCCCCGCAATACCTGCCAGTAAGGGAAGTTCCACGGCATTACCGCCAGAATAGTTCCCAGGGGACGAAACTCCTGCCAGGCTTGCTGGTTTTCGACCTGAGTTGGCTGTGCTGCCAGTACCGCCGGGCCATTATCCGCATACCATTCGCAAACCTGAGCACATTTATTCACTTCCGCCCGCGCCTGAACAACAGGCTTACCCATTTCCAGAGTCATCATCTGCGCCAGGGCTTCACAGCGTTCACGCAGCCGTGTCGCCAGAGTGCGTAATACTGTCACCCTGGTTTCCATCGGCGTGACTCGCCACACTTTTAAAGCATCTGCACTGCGTTGCAGGCTGCTTTCGATATCAGCGCTGCCCTGAAACGGGTAACGGGCCAGCTCTTCGCCGGTAGCAGGGTTAACAGAGATCGCATAATCGGTCATAAAACATCCTTACAACGGGTTAAAGAAGTATACTGACTACCATACGCCCTGTGATTAATGAATTAAAATGAATATTCATAACGAAGTTGATTATAAAAAATGAATAACCTGGCTACAGTTTCTATCACTCTGTCAGCCGTAAAACAGCTCCCGGTGAGTGACTGCCACACCAAAAGACCATAAAAGTATTGTGCTTTAATTATAATTACGCTCGGAAATCATAAACTGAACGAACCCGAAACAATGATAAAAATAACTGTTTGTCTGTTAACCTTTAACTCTGCACGTACCCTGAAGCAGGTTATACCTCCGGCGTTAACCATCGCCGATCAAATCGTGGTACTTGATTCCGGCAGCAGTGATGAAACCACCGACATCTGCAGTCACTATGGTATTGAAGCGCACTATAGTCCGTATGAAATGCATGGCCAGCAGATGAATAAGGCCATTGCCCTGGCAGAACATGACTGGGTATTTTGCCTCGACAGTGATGAGGTCCTCGACCGGCAGACTCTGGATTTTATTATGCGACTGAAAGCGGCCCCGGCAGAGCCGGCAGCCGATCAGGCATGGCGAATTTCCCGTTACTGGTACGTATTAGGCAAACAGGTAAAAACTATCTATCCGGTCGCGTCTCCCGACTATCCGGTACGCCTGTTTAACCGGCGTGTGGCAAAGTTTAATCACCGGCCGGTAGACGATGAAGTTACCGGGGAAAGCCACAGTGAGATTATCCCCGGACATGTCCGCCATGATACGTTCTATTCGCTTCATGAAATGTTCGCCAAGATGAACAGCTATACCACCCGGCTGATTAAATATCAGCGGATCCGCCCTTCACTGGCCCGCGGTGTTATCAGTGCCATCGGCGCTTTTTTTAAATGGTATCTGCTGAATGGCAGCTGGCGGCTGGGTAAAGTCGGGTTGGCTACCGGGATCTATGCCACCCTGTACAGCTTTATGAAATATTTTAAAGCCTGGTATCAGCACGGTGATAAATAATTCTGTCACAGCCCGTCCGCAACAATACCGGACGGGCTGTTTACCCGGAAAAATTAATGCGGATCCCGGGGAGGGTTTTCGCCGTTATCCGGCTCCGCAGGATGTTCTCCGTCAGCAGCCTCTTCCTCCGGTAGATTTACCATCGTATTCTGAATATCCTGTTCATCAATCACCGGGTTAAGTGCAGCCGCCAGTGGTGAACTCACCAGACCATCGGTTAATGGCACATGGGGCACCTGATTTTCCTGATCCGCTGCCAAATGCGGTTCCCGGACACGGGTTAACACAATAATGACCGCACAGCAGACCGCAAAAAACAGGTACAACATATTGCCGCCCAGTGGCTGCATCACCGCCCCGGTCAGTAGCGGCCCGATACTGGCGCCGATACCGTACGACATCAGCAGACAGGCCGTCAGCGATACCCGACGTTCGGCAATGATCCGGTCATTTGCCAGCGCAACCGCCAGCGGATATAACGCAAACTGCATCATGCTGGCAATAAAAGCGATGCCCAGCACCATGCTAAAACTGACATGTTTCAGCACTGCCAGCGGTAATGAGGCCAGCAGAAACAAAATGGCAGTAAAGAACAGTAACCGCTGCCGGTCATAACGGTCAGATAACCAGCTTAACGGGAACTGAACCACCAGCCCGGCAAAAATGGTTGCCGCCATAAATACGCCGATCTGTGAAGTCGAAAAGCCCATCTGACTGGCATACACTGGCGCCATACCATAGAAGGCCCCGGTCGCCATACCGGTCAGTAGGGTGATCACCAGAATCTTAGGAATCGCTTTCAGAAAATACCCCAGTTCAAGGGGAGCAGGCGACATGGGATGAACTTTAGTGCGGGTCGTCAGGGAGATAGGTACCAGGCATAATGCGAAACACAGAGCCACAATCAACAGAGGCAGGATACCAAACCCTGATTGCAGGGTAAGTATGATCTGTCCTGCGGACAACCCCAGGTAGGTGGCAACCATATACAGCCCGAAAATAACACCACGTTGTTCTGATTCAGCCTGATCATTCAGCCAGCTTTCCAGCACCATATACTGGCTCATCATGCACAGACCAATAATAAACCTCAGCACGATCCAAACGGGGATGTAATCATTGAGGCAGTGACCGATCACTGATGCAGTAATAATCCCTGCACAAGCCACATAGGCCCGGATGTGCCCGACCCTGGCAATCAGGTTATGGCCGACTTTTCCGCCGACCACCAGACCAATATAGTGGGCGGCGGTAATCAGACCAATCACGGTGCCACTGACATTCTGATGTGCCAGCCGTAATGAGACATAGGTTGTCAGTAAGCCGGAGCCCAGTAGCATCAGAAGTGTGGTGGTATATAGCGGCAGAAAGGTATTCAGAATTCTTTGCATTACATCTCCCTGAGAATAAAACCTCACCGGGTAAATGAATAACGTCCGAAAAACATGCGGTCCGGCCTGACCCGTTGTACTGCGGGGCAGGCCGGTGCAGGGGTGCCCCCCTGCGCTTCAATCATCCTTACAGATGTGGAAAATTGATATGATTGCCGGGCGCTTCCCGATGTAAATGAATAAAGTTCAGGTGGCGTTCATATTGATCAAGGATATCAATGATCACCTGTTCTTTACTGTAGTCCATCAAATCGTTCCCCTGGCTACCTTCAAGTAAAAAAGTTTCCAGTCGATAGTAGGTGGACTTACCACTTCTGGCACGGTAAGTGAAGCCGGGGACAGAGTATTTCTGTGGCCAGATTTGATACATAAAGTTCTGCTCTTCGCCCAGATTCACCGTCAGTGCCAGATGCCCCAGGTCTTCACCTTCTTCCGCAGGCAGGTTTTCCAGCGTTACCTGAGCACCACGATACTCCAGCTCCTTCGCCACTTCCTGCATTGCGGGGTAACAGGTTTTATCCAGCATTTCACGGGTATAGGCCGTGCCGGGGTAGTTCATCAGCCGCGACAAGCGTTTTTTCCAGCTGCGGCGATCATTGGCTGTCGCCAGATACGGAGCCGTATCCCGGCTGGCACTGACTCTGCGGTAGTCTTCAACTTTCAGTGATTTATATAAGCCAGCCATCACAAAGAACATCACAAAACTGAACGGCAGCCCCATAATCACCGTCGTGCTTTGTAACGCAGAAATACCATTCGTCATCAGCATTCCCAGCGTCAGTACTCCGATAACTACCGACCAGAAGATACGGATCCAGTTGGGTGCATCGCTGTTAATATCTTTCAGGCGTGAAGTAAAGTTCCCCAGCACCAGTGCCCCGGAATCAGCCGAAGTTACATAGAACAGCAGACCGGTGATGGTTGCCACCGAAGCACTGAGCGTAAAGGCCGGGTACTGAGCCAGCAGGTTATAGAAACCACGTTCCGGATGGGCCATAACATCCATAGCGAACTGAACATTGCCATGAATAATCTGATACAAGGCAGCATTACCAAACACCGATAGCCACAGCAGGGTAAAAGCGAACGGGATAATCAGAGTCCCCAGGACAAACTCCCGGATAGTACGGCCACGTGAAATTCGCGCCAGAAACAGGCCGACAAACGGTGACCAGGCAACCCACCAGGCCCAGAAAAACAGGGTCCAGGTATTCATCCACTGGGTCGGGCGATCAAAGGCAAAGGTGTTCAGCGTCATGCCCATAAAGCGATTAATGTAATCACCGACATTCAGTACCAGTGCATTCAGCAGGAATTCCGTATTTCCAAAAAACAGCACGAAGATAATCAGACCTAATGCCAGCAACACATTCAGTTCCGACAGCATCCTGATGCCTTTATCCACCCCGGAGGTGACTGAAATCGTCGCAATAACTACCGATAATACAATCAGAGCCGCTTTTGCGCCCAGGCTGTCGGGAATATGGAACAGAACATTCAGGCCGTAGTTCAGCTGAACCACGCCGATCCCCAGCGTCGTGGCGATACCGAAAATTGTCCCGATCACCGCAGCAATATCTACCGTATGACCAATAGGCCCGTTAATTCTTTTACCAAAAATCGGGTACAGCGCCGAGCGGATCGTCAACGGCAGATTATAACGATAACTAAAGTAGCCGAGGGCTATCCCCATCAGGGCATACATCGACCAGCCAGTCATCCCGTAGTGGAATAATGTCCAGACCATCGCCTGGCGTGCAGCTTCCAGGGTTTGTCCTGAGCCTTCCGGCGGCTGCATATATTGTGTGACTGGTTCAGCAACCGAGAAAAACATCAGGTCGATACCAATCCCTGCCGCAAACAGCATCGCAGCCCAGCTGGGCAGACTGAATTCAGGTTTTGACTGCTCAGGCCCCAGTTTAATCGTCCCGAAACGGGACACAGCCATAAACAACACAAACACAATATACAGTGTCGCCGCCAGCATGTAATACCAGCCAAAAGTTGCTGATACCCAGTCTACGGCTGACTGGATAATTTTCGCGGAGGTGTCACTGTAGAAAAACGTCATCAGAGAAAACAACAAAATCAGCCCCGCGGAGGTATAGAACACCACAGGGTTGATTTTGTCTTTTTCGCTGGCAGGTGGGTTACCCATTAGTTACCTCTGTTTAACTTCACGATGAGATTAACAACAATATCACGGCACCTCCCTGCCCCGTGTCAATCTTTACAGGCGGTCTGGCCGTATCGCCTCACGCTGTATCTGACCAATTATTTATTTTAAATAACAATAACTTATATAATTTCAGTGCGGTAATCCCTGGCTGAAAAGCCGTACCGCATGACCACAAGCATAACAATTTCTGTTTTTATATTGAACATTCAATCAAAAAAAGTTTTAATGGTTCATATCAAAGTGTCGGGGAGTAAAGGGGATGCCTAAAGTCGGTATGCAGCCCATTCGTCGGCGTCAGCTTATTGACGCCACACTGGAAACCATTAATGAAGTCGGGTTGCATTATGCCACTATCGCGCAGATAGCCAGACGTGCAGGCGTATCTACCGGGATCATCAGCCACTACTTCGGAGACAAAAACGGACTGCTGGAAGCAGCCATGCGGGATATTACCACCCAGTTGCGTACTGCTATCCTCCGCCGCCTGCGGGGATTGCCAGAGACAGACACCCGCGCCCGGCTGTCCGCCATCGTCGATGGCAATTTTGACGATACCCAGGTACACAGTGCGGCAATGAAAGCCTGGCTGGATTTTTGGGCCAGCAGCATGCATCAGCCAATGCTGAACCGGCTGCAGGTTGCCAGCAGCCGCCGTCTCCTGTCGACACTGACCGCTGAATTCCGCCGCGAACTGCCAGCTGAGCAGGCAAGAATTGCCGGTTATGGATTATCAGCACTTATTGACGGGCTCTGGTTACGTGCTGCCCTGAGCGGTCAGCCTTTTGATCTGGCTGTCGCTAAAAAGCTTACGACCGACTTTATTTGTCAGCAACTGGCAAAGACTCAATCAACTGACGGAGAATAAACTATGTCCCGATTCGAAGAACAGTTCCTGTACATTAACGGAGCCCGCGTGCCCGCACAGAGCGGTTCCAAGTTTCAGACAGTGAACCCCGCCAATGGTGAAATTCTGGCTGACGTCCATGAAGCGGGTCAGCAGGATGTTGATCTGGCCGTTGCCTCTGCCCGTAAAGGTCAGAAAATATGGGCCGCAATGACCGCAATGGAACGTTCGCGGATCCTGCGCAAAGCAGTGGATCTGTTACGCGAACGTAACGACGAGCTGGCGGCTCTCGAAACGCTGGATACCGGAAAGCCCCTGAGCGAAACGCTGGCTGTGGATATTGTTACAGGTGCCGATGTACTGGAATATTACGCCGGACTGGCACCGAGCCTGGAAGGCCAGCAAATTCCGCTGCGCGACACCTCTTTTGTCTATACCCGCCGTGAGCCGCTGGGTGTGGTCGCCGGTATCGGTGCCTGGAATTACCCGATTCAGATAGCATTATGGAAATCAGCACCTGCCCTGGCGGCCGGTAATGCAATGATTTTTAAGCCCAGCGAAGTCACTCCCCTGACTGCACTGAAACTGGCAGAAATCTATACGGAAGCCGGTGTTCCTGACGGGGTATTTAACGTACTGCCGGGTACCGGTGCTGTCACCGGTCAGGCCCTGACCGAACATACCGGCATCGACAAAGTGTCATTTACCGGCGGCGTAGTCAGCGGCCGTAAAGTGATGGCTAATGCCGCAGGCTCAACCCTGAAAGAAGTGACCATGGAACTCGGCGGCAAATCGCCGCTGGTGATCTGTGATGATGCCGATCTGGACCTGGCGGCCGATATCGCCATGATGGCTAACTTCTATAGTTCAGGCCAGGTCTGTACTAACGGTACCCGGGTTTTTGTGCCCGCTACGCTGAAAACCGCGTTTGAAGAAAAAATTCTGGTCCGTGTTGCACGTATCCGAGCCGGATCACCTGATGATCCACAGACTAACTTTGGCCCGCTGGTCAGCTTTGCTCACCGCGATAATGTCATGCGTTTTATCCGTTCCGGTATTGAGAGCGGCGCACGTTTACTGGCCGGTGGCCAGCAAATGACGGCTGCGGGCTTTGAAAACGGTGCCTGGGTCGAACCTACTGTCTTTACCGACTGCCACGATGACATGGAAATCGTCCGCGAAGAAATTTTTGGCCCGGTGATGTCAATTCTCAGTTATGAGAGTGAAGAAGAGGTTATCCGCCGCGCCAATGATACAGACTTTGGCCTGGCGGCAGGTGTGGTTACTCCGTCTCTGAACCGTGCCCACCGCATTATCCACCAGCTGGAAGCCGGTATTTGCTGGATAAATAGCTGGGGAGAATCTCCTGCCGAGATGCCTGTCGGGGGTTATAAGCATTCAGGGATCGGCCGCGAAAACGGTCAAATGACACTGCAAAGTTACACCCGGGTGAAATCTGTTCAGGTCGAACTGGAAACCTTCCAGTCCGTATTTTAAACATCTAACCTGAGGAATAATGATGGAATTTGATTATATTATTATCGGAGCCGGCTCTGCCGGCAACGTCCTGGCGACCCGCCTGACCGAAGACAGTAACGTCAGCGTATTACTGCTGGAAGCCGGCGGTCCTGATTACCGTGCCGATTTCCGCACCCAGATGCCTGCGGCCCTGGCTTACCCTCTGCAGGGGAAACGCTATAACTGGGCCTACGAGACCGAACCAGAGCCACATATGAACAACCGCCGTATGGAATGCGGACGCGGTAAAGGACTGGGCGGTTCGTCGCTGATCAACGGTATGTGTTATATCCGTGGTAATGCCATGGATCTGGATAACTGGGCCAAAGCGCCGGGGCTGGAAAACTGGACCTATGCCGATTGCCTGCCTTATTACCGTAAAGCAGAAACCCGTGATATCGGACCTAATGATTACCATGGCGGTGAGGGTCCGGTCAGTGTCAGCACCCCGAAAGCCGATAAAAACCCGCTGTTTGATGCAATGGTGGAGGCCGGTGTACAGGCAGGTTACCCGCGTACTGATGATCTGAACGGCTACCAGCAGGAAGGCTTCGGCCCGATGGACCGGACCGTCACCAAGAACGGCCGCCGTTCCAGTACCGCACGTGGTTATCTGGACCAGGCAAAATCACGCAGTAACCTGACAATTGTTACTCATGCCACCACCGACCGGATTGTGTTCGAAGGCAAACGGGCTGTCGGTGTCGAGTATTTACAGGGCAACAACAGTACGCCGGTCAAAGCCACTGCCCGTAAAGAAGTGCTGCTGTCAGCAGGTGCTATTGCTTCACCGCAGATTTTACAGCGTTCCGGGGTTGGCCCGGCATCCTTATTGCAGAAATTTTCAATCCCGCTGGTACATGATTTACCGGGAGTCGGTGAGAATTTACAGGATCACCTGGAAATGTATCTGCAATACGAATGTAAAGAACCGGTCTCACTTTATCCGGCGCTGAAATGGTGGAACCAGCCGAAAATTGGTGCTGAATGGATGTTTAATGGTACAGGTATCGGTGCCAGTAACCAGTTTGAGGCCGGTGGTTTTATCCGAAGCCGCAAAGAATTTGACTGGCCGAATATTCAGTATCACTTTCTGCCGGTAGCGATTAATTATAATGGTACCAATGCGATTGAAGCACACGGGTTCCAGTGCCATGTCGGGTCAATGCGTTCCCCAAGTCGTGGCCGTGTACAGCTGAAATCACGCGACCCGCATCAGCACCCGTCAATTCTGTTTAACTATATGGCCCATAAACAGGACTGGCAGGAATTCCGTGACTGTATCCGCCTGACGCGGGAGATTATCAATCAGCCGGCGCTGGATAAATATCGCGGGAAAGAACTGAGTCCGGGCATGGACTGCCAGAGTGATGAACAGCTGGATGAATTTGTCCGTAATCATGCAGAAACGGCTTATCACCCTTGCGGTACCTGTAAAATGGGTAACGACGAGATGGCAGTTGTCGACGCTGAAGGGCGGGTTCACGGACTGCAGGGACTTCGGGTCGTGGATGCCTCTATTATGCCGGAAATTATCACCGGTAACCTGAATGCCACCACCATCATGATTGGCGAAAAAATGGCCGACATTATTCGTGGTCGCCAGCCATTAGCCCGCAGCACCGCGCCTTATTATGTTGCCGGTGATGCACCGGTTCGTACCGAGCCGCTTCGCAAATAACTCCATGTTTTAAAATGGATTACTGCCTGTAATACTCAGACCCGCGGGCCGGAAATAATTTATCCGGCCCGCACCTTTCAGATTTTACCGTTATCCTGCGCTCTGTCCCCTGACAGCTCTCCGGAACCTGCCCATGATGTTGTTCAGGCTGGTAGTAACTTTGTAACAAAACAATAATACGAATGAACATGATAACAATTGTCATTACAATAACTGGCTAGCCAGCGGCCTGATGATGGTTCAGACATCAGCCTGCTGCCCTGCTCACACCGCAGCTATTCTGCGGCCTTCTCTCTGGGATATATCACTATGATGCAAAAAATTACCGGTCTGCTGAGCAAGCAGGAAGTCGCACTGATGCAGGAAAAATTATCCGCCTGTCACTGGATAGATGGCCGGGTAACGACCGGGGCTCAGGGTTCGCAGGTGAAAGCCAATCAGCAGGTGGATACGGGCAGTGCCGAGTGGCAGGAGCTGCAACAGTATTTACTGACCAGACTGAACAGCCACCCGCAATTTTTTTCGGCAACGCTGCCGGTCAATATCTCCAGCCCGCTGTTTAACCGTTATACTGACGGCGGCACCTACGGTTTTCATGTGGATGGTGCTGTCAGGCGTGAAGGTAACGACTGGCTGAGAACTGATATTTCCGCCACCCTGTTTTTGTCTGAACCGGACAGCTATCAGGGCGGAGAGCTGATTATCCGTGATACTTATGGGCAGCACAGCGTGAAACTGCCCGCCGGTGATATGATCCTCTACCCTTCCAGTAGCCTGCATTGCGTTACACCGGTCACTGAGGGCGAGCGACTGGCGTCATTCATGTGGATCCAGTCAATGATCCGTGACGATAAAAAGCGCGCAATGCTGATTTCTCTGGACGAAAATATCCAGACCCTGAATCAACAACCACAGTCTGCTGATGTCAGTATGTCACTGCTTAACCTCTACCATAATCTGCTGCGGGAATGGAGTGGCCAGTAAACAGCCACCCGCAACGGATAAAGGCCGTTAACTGCCGGTCCGGCAGTGGCGGAGGCTGTTGTCACTATCCTCTGCATGTTATGTTGTTACTTTGTTCCAGGTGATCAGGCAGACCAGAATGACAAAACAACGGGTAGGAATTATTTTTGGCGGCAAATCCGCCGAGCATCAGGTATCTCTGCAATCCGCGAAGAATATTATTGATGCAATTGATAAAACAAAATTTGAAGTTGTGCTTCTGGGAATAGATAAGCAGGGACACTGGCAGATTAACCAGCAGTCTGATTTTCTGCTTAATGCCCATGATCCGCAGCATATTGCGCTGAATAAGTCGGCTCAGCAGATAGCTCTGATCCCCGGTCAGGCGCAACAGCAACTGATAGAACACCGTCAGGCGACACCGGTGCCGCAGGTCGATGTTATCTTCCCTATTGTCCACGGCACGCTCGGTGAAGACGGTTCATTACAGGGACTGTTGCGTATGGCAAACCTGCCATTCGTCGGCTCCGGAGTCCTCGGTTCTGCCGTCAGTATGGATAAAGACGTCACGAAGCGTCTGTTACGCGATGCCGGCCTGCAGGTAGCACCTTTTATCAGTCTGGCCTCTTCAGAACTGGAAAAATTCAGCCCGGCGCAAGCCATCGGGACACTCGGACTGCCGCTGTTTGTCAAACCGGCAAACCAGGGCTCATCAGTCGGCGTCAGTAAAGTACATACGGCTGATGAACTGCTGCCCGCATTGCATGACGCTTTCCGCTATGACCGTAAGGTGCTTATCGAAACGGCGATTACCGGCCGTGAGATTGAATGTGCTGTATTAGGTAATGATCATCCGCAAGCCAGTCACTGCGGCGAAATCGTTCTCAGCGATGAGTTCTATTCCTATCAGACCAAATACATTAACGAAAAGGGCGCACAGGTGGTCGTGCCAGCAGAGCTGGACCCAGGCACAGAACAACATATCCGCCAGGTGGCATTACAGGCTTTCCGGGCACTGGAATGTTGCGGTATGGCGCGGGTCGATGTCTTCCTGACCGCGGATAATCAGGTCATTATTAACGAAGTTAATACACTGCCGGGCTTTACCAATATCAGTATGTATCCAAAACTCTGGCATGCCAGTGGTCTGGGATACAGTGAACTGATCACCCGACTGATCGGGCTGGCCTGCGAACGCCATCAGCAAGACCAGCAGATGATGGCTGCCTTCGATCACTAAACGCCGTGTAGCACCCGCCCGCCACTATACCGTCCGGGCGGGTGATATCCGGTTGCGGCCATTGCGTTTTGAAACATACAAATTGCGGTCAGCAATACTTAGCAGCCGGTTCATTACCGGTATCCAGCTTTGATCATCCGCGCCGGCTATGTCGCGGGCAACCCCGATACTGACGGATACCGGCACGGCTTTTCCCTGAATAATACAGGGCGTATCCGCCACAGTACGGCGGATATTTTCGGCGAAACCGTATAATTGCTCAGTATCAGCGTCAAATAATACGATAGCAAACTCTTCTCCGCCAAAACGGGAAACCCTGTGCCGGGAACCGGTCAATACCACCAGCCGCTGGCTTATTTCCTGTAATACACGGTCACCTTCATCATGGCCATAGGTGTCATTAATAGATTTAAAAAAATCGATATCCAGCAGAATCAGTCCCATAGCTCTGTCTGCCGACAAAGGCTCACGACTGAGGCTGTCAAATAACCCGGCACGGGACAGTAACCGGGTCAGGAAATCGTAATTCGCCCGCACAGATAGCTGCTGATTCAGCGACCGGACAGACTCCATCCCCACAGCAACCATATACGGTGTTAATGCCAGTGCAGCAATTCCCAGCCTGACGGAAATCAATGCGGGTATTTCTGACGGCAAAAATCCGGAACCGGTACTGATGAGATCCGTATAAATTAATACGATTTCGGTCATCCCGATAATGCAGGTAATCAGACAGGTAGCCGTTACCGGCAGTACCAACGCGCACCAGATCAAACCGGGCAGAGGCAACGGCAGGCTGCCCGGGCCTCCGGAGATCACCGCAAAGAGCAGCAGGACGGTAACAGCAATTACCGGAAAAACAGACGTCAGACGTAACCGGGCGGTGCTTTTGCTGCCGATACTTAAAAATAGCGGCAGTAATAATAATCCGGTCGAGAACTGTTCACTGCTCCATTCTCCGATGACGTTTAACAGACCGGCAGTGCTGTCACAGGACGGAGAAATAAATGCCCACCAGCTGCCGGAGAGTATTGCCGACAGCAGACAGACGGGAAAAATAAGCATCACACTGCGGATATTCTCTTTACCGGCCTCAGGTGTCATCAGCCTGCTCAGCAGAATACTGGTCACACTAATAAAAATAAGATTAGCCAGATTAATTGCGAATGCCTGCACACCCTGGCCGGACATATACAGGTCATAAACCACCATTCCGCTGTAACAAAACAGGTAATTCAGCGGAGTATTCAAAAATGGCTTACGAATAAATAACCCGGTGATTACCGCATTTGTCACCCAGAACAGAGAAAGTGCCTGCGGTAAGCGCAGATAACTGTTTATGACCGCCAGTACCGCACTTAAGCACAGCAGCAAAATGCCATTGCGGATAATTGTGTTTTCGCTAAAAATCCGGACCACCATTACTTAATACTCCGCACTGCTTGTTCAGGCGTCAGTCACATAAGTGAACGTTATCATTCCGTATCAGGACAGGTCAGACAGGTACCATACCGGAAGGCTGAAATATAGCGGGTAGCTCAGAAAAAATGACTTTCCTGAGTGAATTATTTATTCCTGAATGTTGATTTCGCGGGTAATCACGGCCTGTGATTATTTCCGGTAATTACGCGCTGATATTTCAGCGCGTACAGATGGTCCTTATTCATAACCGCGCGTATTCTGACAAAATAGCGGCAAATAACAAACAACAATTAATAAAATTAATGTCATTAAATGCGATAGCCGGTCAGTGAGCGCGGATTACTGGCCGTTCCAGGCCCGTAAATTCTGTTCTCTGACCTGTATTTTCTGCTGAGCAGATAACTGGTTGTAGCCGTCGGCCAGACCACTCTCCCAGTCGCCGTATTGCGGATTCGGCAGAATAATGAACTTCGTTCCGAACAGGGCATGATTATTGCTGACAAATTCACGGCGCTGAGCGTTATCTTTATGCCAGCTGGCTCCGCCAAAATCATTCAGGTTATCACCAATATACAAAACAACATTGGCCCCTGATTGCCGAATCTCATCAAAACGCGCCTGCTTATTAGAGGTGGTCGTACTCAGACGAAGGGTATTGTTACTGACCCCGGGGAAACCTAATGCGGTCAGGTTATCCACAGTGGCCTGATAATCTTTCTGATCCCGGTTCGATACGTAGAACACCGTACCGCCGTGACTGTCAACATAACGGGCAAATTCGACTGCCCCCGGTACTGCCCGTGCCTGCCGCGCCCGTGTCCAGGCAGACCAGCTGGCATCTGTGAAGGGCTGATCATTCTTTGCCTGCCAGGCCTGGTAGGCGCTATTATCCAGCATTGTTTCATCCAGATCGACAATCACCGCGCCGGGTTTTCCGCTTTCAGAGACTGCATTATCAAACGCCTGAGTCGCGACATTAAATGCCTGCCATGTCAGCGCCTGATATTCCCCGGACTGCTGAGTCCAGTTGATGGCTGCCACTGTCTGGTCATTGAGCCGCTGTTGCGCATTTTCGGCACAACCGGTCAGACCAAGAATGAAGACGGCAGGTAATGTCATAAGCCAGCGTTTTTGCATCATATATCCTCTGGTTAAATCAGATTTATCAGTAGTTGACCTCAGGATAACTATCGCAGTATCGTCATCCTGAATGCAACTCCGGAAGCCACTTCGACACAGGAAACAGCAATGTCCCGTTCTGCTGCTGCCGTTACCCGCTCGCCTTTACTTGACTCACTCGGCTGGGTCAGCCACCAGTTTCTGCCGGCAGGTATCCGCCCCCCGGCAGATGCTGCTTACGGGATTCAGCGCCATAGCGCCACCGTACTCTGTGCAGAAGATAATTTCCCGCCACAGCAAGTGGTCTCAGACGGTCTGATCAGTCGTGGCCGGCAGCCGGCAGCCGTATATACCGCAGACTGCTTACCGGTACTGATTGCCTCACCGCAGACCCGTCAGGTAGCGGCAGTGCATGCTGGTCTGAAAGGCACGCTGGCCGGTATACTGCAACAAGCTGTCCGGCGGCTGTGCGATAAAGGGGCCAGTAGCAGCAGCCTGTATATAGCCATCGGTCCGGCAATCGGCCCCTGTTGCTATCAGCTTGGACGGCCGGTGTTAACAGAGATAGAACAATGCTGCGGGTTTTCCGGCCCCTGTTATGACTATCCCGGGGATAACCCGCGGGCCGTCCGGCCCTGTGCCCCGCAAAGCTACCCCGCTGTCTGGCTGGATTTACCGGCACTGGCCAGCCAGATACTGGCCTGCGAAGGTGTCCCGCCGGAACAGATCGATAATCTGCACTGTTGTACTTATTGTATGGCAGAAGACGGTGCCAGTTTCCGGCGAAATACTCACACCGGCGAAGGCTACCAGCTGCGTTTTTCATGGATAGCCAATAATACAGCTCCGCAGGCCGCGGAGACTCAAGGCCAATAGTCTGATTGACGGAGGGTAAACACAGGATAAACATCATTGCGCGGGAGCGGTTGGCCGGTCATCATCCGGCCGGAGGACCGACCGTGTTGGGTCCGGCATTATCTGAGCGCCCTGCACCGCCTGTGGACTTCTGCAGCGATACCCACTGGCGATTCAGGGGCGCGGAAATAACAGCTTAGCGCAGCTTAACAGACCTCAATACCACAAATTTACTGTTGGAAGCCACCAGCTGGCAGTTGCCGAACAGCTTTTTCAGTTTACGCTGATGGTCGAGGTGACGGTTAGCCACTACCCGGAACTCCCCTCCGTGTTGCAGACAACGGAAAGCGTCGCGGAACATTTGCCATGCCACGTGATCTGTCACCGCATTCTGCTGATGAAACGGCGGGTTACAGAGTACAGCCGCATAACTGTCAGCAGAGAATCCGCTCAGAGCATTATTGACCGTGAAATGGCAGCGAGACAAATCTTCAGGCAGATTCTGTTCGATGGTTAACCGGGCAGAAGCTACCGCCATCATTGATTCATCCACAAAATGGATAGCCGCATCAGGGTTATGGGTCAGTGCTGTCAGCCCGATGACTCCGTTACCGCAACCAAGGTCAATAATATCCCCTTCCAGATTACGTGGTAAGTGGCGCATAAAAAAGCGCGCACCAATATCCAGAGACTGGCGGGAGAATACATTGGCATGGTTATGGATAGTGTAAGGGGTCCCCTCCAGCGGCCAGCGCTCAATCAAATCGCGTGCGGTCAGTGTATCAACCGTACGCTGGCTGAAAATTAAACGTGCTTTCTTTTTCGCCAGTGACGTTTTGGTCTCGCCGATGATCCGTTCGAATAATCCGAGGGTTGAGTTATGGATATCTTTAACTTTCGCGCCCCCGATAATCACTGTTTCAGCCGTCAACACCGGACGTAAGGACACCAGCTGGTATTCGAGCAACGCCAGAGTTTTAGGCACCTTAATCAGTACCGCAGCCGGTGTTTCTGTCAGCGCCGTCATGCTGCCGAGAAACGTGACCTGACTCTCATCAAGCTGGTTTTCGGCAAGGTTGATTTGCGTCGCCTGCTGACTGTTCAGAGAATCACTGATATGCCATACCCGGCGTCCTGACTGTAACAGGACGCAGGTCAGCGCACCGAAGTTATCGTTGAATACCGCCACCGGGCCCGGCGGTAATTCCTGCTGTAACAGATATTCATCTGCCGCATCCCAGGCCTGTAAAGCATTATCGTCGCCGGTTCTCGGAAAACGATGCAGGGTAAGTGAAAAATCACTCAGTTCGAATTGGCTCATGATATCTCCGGCACAGGTCTGGGGGTAACGCAGAAAAAGGGCGCAGTATACTGGCTTTACCGGATAAACCCAACCGCAAACACCGTGTTATCGCCACCGTATACCGGCAGCTAGCCTGACCTTTATCAGATAAAAGCGCCAGCTTTACGGATCAGGCTGGTTTTCGTCAGCGCACCAAGAAAGTAACGCTCAGAGTCATCACTCAGCACCGGCAGACGCTCGAGGGTTACCTGTGAGAATGCCTCCCAGCCCTCGCGCAGACTTTTATCCTGACAAATTGTCGGGAAATCGTTATCCATCACAGCCCGGACTGGCGAATCCGTCGTTATTTTCTGGGACAATACGCTGGCGGCAATCTCATGTACCGAAACAACGCCCAGAAAACGTCCGCTTTCGTTAATCACGTAAACATAGCGCTCACGCTTCAGAGAACTGATAGCCAGAGCATCACCGACCGAAGCATCTGGCAATAAAGCGGCCCCCGGAATAATCAGTTCAGCAATGGTGGTGTTATCAAAATCATAACGGGCTTCAGCACGGTTAAAATGGGTAGAGATTAACGGATAAGTCACTGCCGACTGTAACCGGTACGCCACCATCGTCGCCAGTACCGTGGAGATCATCAACGGGAATAGCAAGCTGCTGTTCAGGGTCATTTCCAGTACCATCAGCATCGCCATCAGCGGCGCCTGGCTGATGGCGGCAAGTACCGCGGCCATGCCCATGGCCGCATACAGCCAGCCCTGCTGACTGGCGATGCCCCAGTGTGTGGCCAACAGACTGAACATGGCACCGACTAACGCCCCGATCAGCAAGGAAGGGGTAAACATGCCCCCCACCGCCGAAGATCCCGCTGAACAACAGGTGGCCAGCAGTTTCAGAACCAGTAACATTAATAGCCCCGGAAACAGGTAATGACCACTGAAAATATTGATAATCACTTCATAGCCATTGCCCAGAATATCCGTGGAGCAGATAGCCAGCAGCCCGACAGCGACGCCGCCGGCACCAAGCCGTAATGGCAGACTGCGGATACGGGAAAATTGTTTTTTACTGTAACCCGCAAGAGTAATAAAACCGGCGCCGGTCAGCCCGCACACCAGGCCGATAACAATCACCATCAGGATACTGCTTACACTGACATCAAACCTGACATCTGCCAGCGGGTAGAGCGCAGAGCGATAGCCAAGCAACCACATGGTCATCACCGATGTACCGGAGGCTATCACCAGCGGAATCAGTCGCTGTAATGCCGAAATGCCAAAAGCAACCTCGGCCACAAAAATAGCCGATGCCAGCGGCGCATGATATACGGAGGCCAGTCCGGCAGCCGCAGCCATAGCAACAACATCCCCATTTTTCAGGTAAATACGCACCGGCAGGCAACGGGCTATGATACTGCCGCATAACGCTGATAGCTGTACCATCGGCCCCTCTTTTCCGATGGAAGCACCACTGGCAATACTGGCTATTGAAGAAAAGGCGCGAAATAATGAAGTCCGGGTCGGTACCGCGTCCAGCCTGGCATTGAGAACCGCCAGGTAATCGGTACTGACTCTTTGTTTTTTTTCCAGAGCCACCGCATAGCGCAGGAAAAAACCGGCAACCACCCCGCCAGCGCCGACAATCACCGGCCAGAGAAACCATGGCCAGACATGCATTGCCTGCGTGATATCGTCAGTGGTACCAAACAGTAAGCGGTTCAGCCACTCAATGGTATGGCGAAACCCCAGAGTCACCATCGCACCGGCGCATCCGACGGGTATCGCAATCAGCAACGTTGTCCAGCTAAGGACGAATTTACCTTCCTTCACTACAAATCCTGCACACAGGGGGAGAGGCAGTCATCATAAAACTGTCAGCCTCTGCTGGCAATTAATCGCCTTTCCTGTACAGAGCGCGCGCACCATCATATTTCAAAATATGTCATACCCTGTATTGCATTTATTACCATTCCGTTTCAGGATAGCGGCAGCAAAGGGGAGTAACTTATAAGCCGGATGATCGTCATTACGTTGTGTATACAACCGGTCACCGGGCAACCAGAAAACATTCTGCGTTGTAAGTGAGACCTTGCCGGAAGGTAAGGTTTGCTTGCAGCGAAAAGGCGGCTGATATCTTCTGATCTCAGCCGTTTTTTTGTAAGGGCAGAATGATGCATAGTATAGGTAATCCGTTTCTCTGGAGTTGTTTCACCGTCATCGTCGTTATTATGCTGGTTATCGACCTTCGGCTGCAGGGCAGCCGTGGCAGTGCAGGGATGTCATTTAAACAGGCCGCATGCTGGTCTGTCGTATGGGTACTGGTTTCCCTGCTGTTCAGTGCCGTACTCTGGGGATACTTACGTACGACTGTCAGTCCTGATATTGCCTCTTCTCAAACGCTGGCCTTTATCACTGGTTATCTGCTGGAAAAAGCACTGGCCGTCGATAATGTTTTCGTCTGGCTGATGTTATTCAGTTATTTTTCTATACCGGCCAGCCTCCGGCAGCGGGTGCTGGTATACGGAGTACTGGGTGCGATAGTACTGCGGACCGCCATGATTTTTGCCGGCAGCTGGCTGGTGAATGAATTCAGCTGGATCCTCTGCCTGTTCGGTGCTTTTCTGGTATTCACCGGCATAAAAATGGCCATCCCGGAAAAAAGTGCCGCCGGCAGTTCAGCTGAAAAACCGCTGGTTAGCTGGCTGAGCCGCCATCTGCGGGTTACCGAAACACTGCAGGGAGAACGCTTTTTTGTGCGCAGGCAGGGTGTGCTGCGGGCTACCCCTTTATTGTTAGTGTTGATCATGGTCGAATTAAGTGATGTGATCTTTGCCGTTGACAGTATTCCGGCCATCTTTGCCGTGACAACTGATCCGTTTATCGTTCTGACATCAAATCTGTTTGCCATACTGGGCCTGCGGGCGATGTATTTTATGCTGTCCGGTATTGCCGAGCGATTTTCATTACTCAAATACGGACTGGCTCTGATCTTGTTATTTATCGGCGTAAAAATGCTGCTGATGGAAATCGTTCATATTCCCGTCACCGTATCCCTGACCGTGATAGCCACCATTCTGCTGCTGACGCTGCTACTCAACCATTGGGTCAATTGCCGGACATCACAAAAGCCATAACAGGACAATATCCCGCAGGGGGGCAGCCATTCCCCTGCAAAAATTATAACTTTCGTCGCCATGCGATATATTAATAAAAATAATGACACTATTCGCGTATTTTACGCTACCGGGTATTCAGACACCGTGAATTTGTGCTTTATTCTGCAGATCTTTTACTTATACTTGCGCGGGCAAACGTCATTTATTCCGAATTAACAAACCACGGAAAAATGATAACATCCTGATAACTAAGTAAATATTATATGACTACAAAAAAGAATAGTTTTTTCAACTGGCTGAAGTCCGGTAATCTTATCGGCCAGATTATTGCGGGTCTGTTAGCCGGTATTTTGCTGGCGATGGTCTCTAAAGATGCCGCTAATGCTGTCGGACTGTTAGGAGAGCTCTTCGTTCATGCTCTGAAAGCGGTTGCCCCTGTGCTGGTGCTGGTGCTGGTGGTCTCCTCGATTGCCAGCCATCGTCATGGTCAGCAGTCAAGTCTCCGGCCGATTATCGTTATGTATCTGCTCAGCGTTTTTTGTGCCTCAGTTGTCGCCGTTGTCGCCAGCTACCACTTCCCGCAATTTATTACCTTGTCACATGCTCATCAGGGAGCCATTCCGCCACGGGGCATTTCCGCCATTTTGCATAGCCTGCTGCTCAGTATGGTGGTTAACCCGCTGGATGCACTGCTGAATGCAAATTATATTGGTATCCTGGTGTGGGGAATTGGTCTGGGGCTGGCGTTTCGCCATAGTAGCGATACCACCCGTCTGATGCTCACTGATTTGTCGTCAGCCATTGGCTGGCTGGTACGCAAAGTCATCCGCTGTGCGCCATTAGGTATTTTTGGTCTGGTGGCATCAATTCTTGCCAGCAGCGGATTCTCAGCCCTGTGGAATTACGCCTCGCTACTGTCATTACTGCTCGGCTGTATGCTGATGATGGCGCTGGTAGTTAACCCGGTGCTGGTCTTCTGGAAAATCCGTCGCAACCCTTACCCGCTGGTCTTTTTGTGCCTGCGGGAAAGCGGAGTAACCGCCTTCTTTACCCGCAGTTCGGCGGCAAATATTCCGGTCAATATGGGCATAGCAAAACGCCTCGGCCTGGATGAAGATACCTACTCCGTATCCATTCCCCTCGGCGCAAATATCAGTATGGCAGGTGCATCAATCACCATTACGGTACTGACGCTTGCCGCCGTACATACCCTGAATATTCCGGTCGATTTTCCGACCGCCATTATGCTGAGCCTGGTCGCATCACTCTGTGCCTGCGGAGCTTCCGGCGTGGCAGGAGGGTCGCTGCTGTTGATCCCGGTCGCATGTAATATGTTTGGTATACCGAATGATACAGCAATGCAGGTAGTGGCTGTCGGCTTCCTGATCAGTGTCCTGCAGGATTCCGCCGAAACGGCCCTGAACTCATCGACTGATATATTATTTACGGCCGCCGTCTGCCAGTCTGAAGCACAAAAAAAAATATTACTGGCTGAACACACCAGATAATATCAGACAGCAGTACAATGATCTCTGACGCGGGGAGAACTTACTGTCATTTTCCCCGCGCCAGAGATGATAAAAAAATGCTATTCCCCGTTCCCAGCCTTCCCTGCTGTCACTTCATGGCCGGTGTGCTTTCCGAAAACCTTATTATGTCAGTCCGTGTAAATATCCTTTTGCAACGGTACCTGCCGGGTAAAACTCTGCGTCAGCATCGTGTTAGCTGTATTGTGAAAACTTATTATTTGTTACACTTACTCTTCCTTTTTTACCCTTCAGCAGGGTAATCACAGGTCGCTGATCAGAAGTTTTAAAGACATTCCGGCAGTTTCTGCGGAATGTATTATCTTTAAGGCTTCTTCCGGGAATGTTAATGATGGTCAGGAACACTTAATGGATACCCTACAAGCCTTACTCCACGCTCTGTGGCAGCAGGATTTTGAAACACTCGCCGATCCTTCCCTGGTCTGGGCTATTTACGGCATTTTGTTTATTATTTTGTTTCTGGAAAACGGTTTGTTACCTGCTGCGTTTTTACCCGGAGACAGTCTGCTGATTCTGGTCGGCGTATTGATTGCTAAAGGTACCATGGACTTTCCTCTGACCCTGTTTATCCTCACCACTGCCGCCAGTCTGGGCTGCTGGGTCAGCTACATTCAGGGCCGATGGCTGGGGAACACGCCGCTGGTACAGAAATGGTTAGCTCATTTACCGGCCCAGTACCATCAACGGGCCCATCGTCTTTTCCACCGCCACGGTTTATCGGCGCTACTGGCCGGACGCTTTATTGCTTTTGTCCGCACTCTGTTACCCACCATTGCCGGTATTTCCGGGCTTAAAAGCGCCCGCTTTCAGTTCTTTAACTGGATAAGTGCATTTCTCTGGGTGCTTATTTTGACAGTCGCCGGCTTCGCTTTAGGTAAAACGCCGCTGTTCCGGAAATACGAAGATCAACTGATGTTCTGTCTGATGCTTCTGCCACTGGTATTACTGGTCTTCGGCCTATTCGGCTCCTTATATATTTTGTGGCGTAAACGTACACAACAAGACCGGAATCCCCGGTAATGCATTCACGTAATGTATTTATCCGTTACCGTCTTGCGGCCTTGCTGGCGATCAGCTGCATCCTGGTTATTACCGGCGTTATTCTTACTTCAGATTTTTTGCAGGAAACACCACAGGTCAGGATTGGCGTTACCTATAAAGGTACCAATCTTCCTGATGGCTTTTTTATTTACCAGCAACTGTCAGCCCGCGGGATCATTATAAAAAGTATTACACCGGAACAGGATATGCTGGTCATTCGTCTCGAAAGCGAAGACCAGCGTCTTGAGGCACAAAAACTCCTCAGGCAGATACTTTCTGATGCCTACACCAGTGTATGAACGGCCGATCCGGCAACAGATGATTCCGGATCGGCTATTTCATCACCCCCACAACTTTGAACTTTCCAGCGGCTGTATCTATACTCAGATAATCAGATAAAAACAGCCAGATAACTGTCTGTATGCAGGCATTCAGCGCTACTGTCACGGGTGAGGGTAGCACTGAGAAAAACAGTGATGCTGTTATTCCGGGAGTCTGCTGAGACTGGCAATCCCGGACGCAGAATAACACCAAACACACAAAAAAAGGTTCAAGGCGACTGGTATTATCGGTTCACAGTGAACAAGGTTACTGAGTCTGTTTTCCCCGCATCTGCGGATTTAACTACTATCTTTCAGAAGGAGTTTCAAATGGCTAATATTCCATCGTCCGAGGATCTGCGTGCTGAACTGGCAACTCTGGCTGATACCCTGGAGGAAGTCCTGAGTGGTGCCAGCGATAAATCAAAAGTTGAAATTGAAAAGCTGCATAAAAAAGCCCGCGCCGCACTCCACAATACCCGTGAAAGCCTCGGTGAGTCCGGACAACATATTGCCAAAACAACCCGCGAGGCGGCACACAAAGCCGATAATTACGTCCACGAAAAACCGTGGCACGGCGTGGGTATCGGTGCTGCTATCGGGGTAGTGTTCGGCATTCTGATTTCACGCCGTTAATTATGGCTACTCACTCGCAGAACGAAGGACCGGCAAAAAGCATTATTACTATCGGTCAGCGAATGGTGACAACCCTTGCCAGTATTGTGGAAACCAGGGTTCGTCTGGCAATTGTCGAGTTAGAGGAGGAAAAAGCTAACCTGATCCAAATGCTGCTGATGGTCGGTTTAACTATGCTTTTTACGGCATTTGGACTGATGAGTCTGATGATCCTCATCATCGTCGCAGTAGGTGCAGAATACCGGCTGATGGCTATCGGTATTACCACCGGGGTACTGTTTGCCCTGGCGCTGATTTTCGGGATCCGGGTATTAGTTAAATCCCGGCAATCAACGTTGTTACGCCATACCCGTAAAGAACTTTCAACTGATCGGGAGCTGCTGGAGGACAGACAGTAATGAGCCGCCGTGATATTGAACGTCGCAGAGACGAATTGCTGGCAGTGATTCAGCAACAACGACTGGACCTTCAGGCCTGTCAACGTGACTGGTGCCAGGCAACCCGCCGCTATGATCAGCTGTGGGTCAGGCTAACGGGCCTGCGTCGTTATATTGCCATTGGCGGCGGGCTGGCTACCCTCTGGTCTTTACGACATCCCGGCTTTGTTGCCCGCTGGGCTAAACGCGGCTTCGGTTTATGGAGCAGCTGGCGAATGATACGTAACAACCTGCCGGGTAAATGATAGCCTGTTTCTCAGCCAGCCTCAGGGCTGGCTGAGCCTTTCACCGGCAACGGTGCGTTATTTATCTCTTTTCTCTCGCAGTTTCCCGCGACACAATAACAGTCTGTTTTACTCTCCGGAGAACATAATGGGAATGCTTACTCAGGGCCAATGGCAGGATGTCTGGTACGACACCAAAGCCAGCGGAGGTAACTTTGTTCGTTCACAATCTCAGTGGCGTCACTGGATCACCCCGCAGGGCGAACCCGGCCCGAGCGGTGACGGCGGATTTCCAGCCGCGAAAAATCGTTACCACCTGTATGTCTCTCTGGCCTGCCCGTGGGCACACCGCACACTGGTTATGCGTCAGCTTAAAGCACTGACGCAGGTTATTTCAGTTTCCGCCGTACATCCTCTGATGCTGGAAAATGGCTGGACCTTCGACCGCAACTTTCCCCATGCAGACGGCGATCCGTTATACGGACTGGAATATTTGTACCAGCTGTACCTGAAAGCTGACCCGCAAGCCACTACCCGAGTGACCGTGCCGGTACTCTGGGATAAATATCGCCAGACCATTGTCAGTAATGAATCTGCCGATATTATGCGAATGCTGAATTCTGCATTCACCGCCTGCGGGGCCCGTGACACGGACTATTATCCGCTATCGCAGCAGAAGCAGATTGATCAGTTAAATGACTGGATTTATTCGCAAATTAATAATGGCGTATACCGTGCCGGGTTTGCCACCACACAGCAGGCCTACGATAATGCAGTCAGTGCTGTATTCGACGGACTGGAGCGTGCTGAGGCAATCCTCGCTGAACGCCGCTACCTGACCGGTAACCAGCTCAGCGAAGCAGACATTCGTCTGTGGACGACACTGATACGGTTTGATGATGTTTATGTCACCCATTTCAAATGTAACCGGAAACGCATCAGTGACTACCCGAACCTCTATGGCTTTCTGCGGGATATTTACCAGCTGCCGGGCATTGCCGACACGGTTAATCTGCCCCATATCTGCCATCATTACTACGCCAGCCACCGGCAGATAAATCCCTCCGGGATCATCCCCGTCGGGCCGGATCATAACTGGTGGTCAGCCCACCATCGGGTTAACCGCTGATCAGGGTTCCCGGCCACAGGCTGTCTGTGGCCGGACTACCATAATGAAGGGGTCTGATATTTTGCCAGCAGCCGCGGGATTTCACGCAATGCCCACGCCTTCGCTTCT
This sequence comes from Tatumella sp. JGM94, assembly GCF_018257595.1. NCBI lineage: Bacteria > Pseudomonadati > Pseudomonadota > Gammaproteobacteria > Enterobacterales > Erwiniaceae > Tatumella > Tatumella sp. JGM94. The sequence continues at coordinate 129,759 of NZ_JAERJN010000003.1, forward strand.
CCCATACTGTCACGCCGCCAGGCCATAATAATATTGATCTCATTCCGGTATTCCGGGCTGACCACTTTTAACCGCCCTTCTGCCACATCTTTTTCTATCCATGGCCAGGGCATAGTCGCTACCCCTAGTCCTGCCAGCAATGCTTTACGTTTATCTTCTAATGAACTGACAGTCAGGCGCTGCTGTTTATCCAGTAACTGTACGGTAATGACAGGCCGTTCACGGGCAGTATCCGCTACCGCGATCCCGCGGTATTTTACCCGCGTCACTTCCGAAAGGGGCTCCGGTTCCTGATGAATCGGATGATCAGGACTGGCTACATAGACGCCTGTCATACTGTATAACTTACGGGTATTAATTTCGCTGGAGGTCCGGAAATGCATGGCCGGAGCAATAACAATATCGGCTCTCCCCTGATCCAGCCTTTCCCAGGATCCGGCCAGTACCTCTGTCAGAAGCGAGACCCGGGTATTAGCCTTCTCTGCCAGCCGGTCAACCAGCGGAAACAGATGCTCACAGGGTACCAGTGCTTCGGTAACAATCGTCAGATGAGTTTCCCAGCCACGAGCCAGAGCTTCTGCATCGGTAGTGAGTTTTTCGGCGGCTTCCAGCAGGGCCCGGCCCCGTTCGAGTAACAGTCTGCCGACATTGGTAAATTTGGTGCGATGGCCGGAACGATCAAACAGCACGACATCCAGTTCTTCTTCAAGCTTTTGCATGGTGTAACTGAGAGCCGACGGAACACGGCCCAGTTCATCAGCGGCCGCCGCAAAACTGCCACGACGGTCAATCGCATCCATAACCCGCAGCGCTTCCAGTGTCAGTGCCCGTTCTCTTACCATCAGATTCTCTTTCAGTAAATTTGAATATAGCAGGCAGATTAACTGGCTAACATTCAGCCGTCCAGCCCTTTAAGATAAAAGCACACCATGATTTACAGGAAGAAATATGTTAACTCTCCGGTCAGCAAAAAAATGCGGCACTGCCGATTATGGCTGGCTGAAAGCCAGATACAGTTTCTCCTTCGGCCATTACTTTGACCCGGCGCTGATGGGATTCAGCTACCTGCAGGTACTCAACCAGGAGAGCCTGGCGCCGGGAAGCTCTTTCCAGCCACGCAGCTTTCCGAAAATTGATGTGCTGAATATTATTCTGCAGGGAGAGGCCGAATACCGCAGCAGCGACGGACAAATATCACGGGCCGGGGCAGGAGATGCACTGTTACTTTCTGCCAACGACAACAGTATTTATCAGGAATCTAATCCCTGTCAGCAGCATGCTTTACTCCGCCTGCAACTGTGGCTGAATGCCTGCCCGCAACAAACCGCTCCGCCAGTACAACATCGCTCTCTGGCTTCAGATAAACAGTGGGTTCTGATTGCCTCACCGGAAGGCAGTGATGGCAGCCTGCAACTGCGGCAGAACATCTGGGTACACCAGTTGAATTACCGCCAGGGAGAAAGCCTGCCATTCCGCTTGCAGGGTACCCATTGCTATCTGCAATCCGTATCCGGTGAATTATCACTGCAAGGCAGTCAGCAATCGTTATCCATGGCCTGCGGAGACGGGGCCTTGATCAATGATGAGTCAGAAATTTATATCTCCGCCGTGAGTGACGGAAAATTACTGATTATTGATTGTCTGGAAGAAGCTCAGGCAGCCTGACAGACTGCCTGAGAACCCCTTATTTCAGCAGAGTGAAGGCTGTAGTGACATGTTTAACACCGCTCACACGGCTGGCTATATCTGCAGCAGCCTGCCCCTCTTCAGCAGTGACTAATCCCATCAGGAAAACTTCTCCCTGTTCTGTGGTGACTTTTACATTTGAAGATTTCACTTTATCGCTTCCCAGTAACCGGGAACGAATTTTGGTGGTGATCCAGGTATCTTCCGAAGAAGTTCCGAGAGAGGCATTCGGCCCGATACGAATTTCGTTATACACTTCCGATGCACCGTCCACGCCGGCAGTAATCTGTTTCGCTTTGTCTGCCAGCGCCTGTGACGGAGCTTCGCCGGTCAGTAATACTTTGCCCTGATAGGCCATGGCATTAATGTGGGTGTCTGATTTTATCTGTTTATCATTTGACAATGCATTGGCAACGCGGAGTTCTAAGGTGCCGTCATCAACCTGAGTACCCACTGTCCGTGGATCTGTTGCTGATTTAGTCGCTACCGCAGCGCTGCCTATGACGACTGCCGCACAGCCCTGTAACATCAGGGCCGGGATAAAAATCGCGAATACCGGAAGTATTTTCATTAATGCTCCTTCAGTCATTCCTGATGGGGAAATAATGTGTAATCAATAAGTTCACACAGACAGTTCACCGTCAGCATATGCATTTCCTGGATCCTTGCACTACGGTGCGAAGGAATGCGTATTTCAACGTCATGGGGGCCAAGCAATCCGGCCAGTTCTCCCCCGTCATATCCGGTCAGGGCGACGATGGTCATATCGCGGGTCACCGCAGCTTCGACAGCTCTCACAATATCCCGGCTGTTGCCACGGGTCGATATTGCAAGCAGCACATCTCCTGCCTGCCCGAGTGCTCTGACTTGTTTGGCATAAATTTCATCATGCTGTCGATCATTACCGATCGCGGTCAGCATAATATTATCTGCACTTAATGAGACTGCGGGTAAGCTGGGTCGTTCATTTTCAAAGTGATTTATCATCGTAGCGGTAAAATGCTGAGCATTGGCGGCGGATGCGCCATTGCCACAACTCAGAATTTTATGGCCATTGAGCAACGACTGAACCAGCGTCATCGCTGCACGGGAGATTGCATCCGGCAACGCTTCGGCGGCAGCTATCTGCGTCTGGATACTTTCGGTAAAACAAGCTTTAATTCTTTCCTGCACAAGACCACCTGGTGATTACATATCGGTATCAAACGCGTTTTTTAACCATTGCAGTTCCTTTCCGGTCACCGCAATAATATCAAAGCGACAGTCCGTGGTAGCAAAACTTTGCTGCCTGCCGGCCAGCCATAGGGCGGCAGCTTTCCGTAACCGCTGCCGCTTCTGCCGGGTGATGCTGGCCAGTGCCCCGCCGAAGCGATCATTGCTTCTGAAACGCACTTCTGTGAACACCCATATCATGCCATCGCGCATGATAAGGTCTATTTCGCCACAGGGATAGCGAACATTACTGGCCACCCATTTCAGCCCGGCACGTTGCAGAAAGCGACGCGCACGCCGCTCATACAACTGTCCGTTAATAATACGGTTTAATGTACCGGTATAATTTGCCCCTGAGAATATTGGTTCCATGATAACGTCCTGTTAATCACGCAATTCTGACCGGCATTCAGCATACCTGTATCTCCGCTGATCTGGTAACCGGGTTGCTGGCGGAGCTGACTGAAGTGATTCGCCAGAGTCCAGGCATCGATCCCCATTGCGTACAAACGTGCCAGCGAATAATCATTACTGAAGTTTTTCACTGTCTGTTGCATCAGCGCCGGATTAGCCCCGGACAGTAACGGAATATCACTGAACTGAAGGCCATCCATTTCCAGACGGAAATCCGGACCAGAGCCTGCCTGCGAGCTGAGTGAGCTGGCGTACAAGGCGATATTGCTACGGCTTCCGGTGCGCATAGTGATCATCGGTTTAATCAGCGCCAGTTCGCTTTGGCTGGCGACAATGTAAACAGAATCAATATTGCCCGGCGCAGCGTTATCTGCCACAGGTGCCGGTTGTTCAGGGGCAGCAAAGGTCAGTCCGGCAACCGAAACCGAAGAGGATGCCGGTGCTGAATTATTTTGTACCACAACCGGTGTACCGGTCATTGCGATACCGGAATTACTGTTAATCCGTTGTTTAAGATCAGCGACTGAACCAAACGTCTGCTGTTCGACCACTGAGCCCCCCAGTTTTTGCCACTCAAGCGCAAAAGCATTTGCCACACGGTTGCCAAAGTTATTCGCCGGAATAAGCAACAGGGGCATACGTTTGTTTTGCTGCCAGATATGACGGGCCGCATCGCGGGCTTCATTTTCCGGCGACAGGGCGAAATAACACATATTGGGGTGGTTCTGTAAGCTGCCGGGTTCATTCAGCGCCAGGATATTCAGCGGCGTGGACAGGGAAGCAACTTTGCTGACATCGTCCTTCAGTAAGGGACCGACGACCAGGGTCGCACCATCACTCTGTGCCTGCTTAATCAGCTGTTCGACCGGCTGTGTGTTCGTATCATACACTTTCACCAGCGTAGTGCTGTTGGCCGGTGCTGTCGCGGGTATCGTCGGCGCTGAGGAGGCTGCCGCCGTTACAGCGGCTGACGCAGGCGGCGTCGCTGCCGGAATCGTTGCCGCCGACGGGCTGACAACAGCATCAGTGTTTGCCGGTGATGTGGCACTGATCGGTGCATTAGCACTGCCGGTGACCGTGCTGGCCGCCGGAGCAGTTGCCCCTGTCACAGCCGCTGCCGCAGGCGTCGAGGATGGTACAACCGCTGAGGCAGTTACCTGACTGATTACACCATTACGCGCATCATCAAACCCTTTTTCTATCGCCTGTGAAAACACAGCCGCAGGGCCACTTAACGGCAGCAGTAATGCAATTGTATTGGTCGATGCAGGCGTCATATTCATGCTCTGCAGCAGACCCGCAGGCAATTGTTTTGCTGCCGGGTTATCCGGGTAACGGGTTTGCCAGTCTTTCACCCCGGATTTCAGCGCATTCAGATCACCGTTACTGCGGTAATAGACTCCCAGCAGATCCAGCCAGCCTTGCAGAATATTTTCATTGGCATTAATGATAAAGTTGCTGGCTTGCTGCTGAGGTATTTTGCGTAACGACAGCCAGGTATTATCAATATTTTGCTGTTGAGCATCACCCTTCAGCAAGGGCTGTAAGGCAATATAAGCGCGCAGAGTGTCCAGGCTCGGCTGATCGCGGCTCGCGGCAATGGTGGTCGCGTAATAACGGGTCTTTTGATCGGCCGATAACCCGGCGACATTCACCCCTTTCAGCAGCTGCAGCGCCGCTACCGAATGATTAGCCGATACCGCATACTGTGCTTTCAGTAAATCCAGCTCCTGCTGCCGGGTTGCAGAGACCTGTTGCGGTAATAATTGCAGCTGTTTACCGGCGGCAGAATATTTTCCTTCTGTCATTAACGCGCGGATTGCGAGTAATTGCCAGTCGGTCTTGCTATCATCACTGCTCTGCTGCATCTGTTGCAGGTAATAAGCAGAGGTACCTGTTGCCGGCCCCCCGACATTCACCGCAGGTGCCTGCGGCCCCTGAGAAGAACAGGCGGCCAGAATAAGCCCGGCAAGAACAACAGGAACAAAACGCCCTGCTTTACGACGATTCACATTTGAAAGAAGCATACGGTATCCGGTTATGTTTTTTTCAGAACGCCTAATATTAAATCGGCAATTCGGATGAAACAATGAAACAAAACGATCAGACAGATATTTCTGCGGGTACACTGTATATCGTCCCGACCCCCATAGGTAACCTGGGCGATATTACACAGCGTGCGCTGACTGTCCTGTCAAACGCAGACTTGATTGCCGCAGAAGATACACGCCACACTGGCATGTTACTACAACATTTCGCAATCAACGCGCGCCTGTTCGCACTCCACGATCACAATGAACAGCAAAAAGCCGATTATCTGATAACACGATTACAGGCAGGTCAAAGTATAGCGCTGGTTTCTGATGCAGGTACCCCGCTGATTAACGACCCTGGTTATCATCTGGTCACTAAATGCCGTGATGCCGGGGTAAACGTCGTGCCTCTGCCCGGCGCCTGTGCCGCGATAACAGCATTAAGTGCCTCAGGGTTACCGTCCGATCGATTCTGTTACGAAGGGTTTCTGCCGGCCAAAACCAAAGGCCGTTGCGACACGCTTCGGGCGCTGACGACCGAACCACGGACGCTTATTTTTTATGAATCCACCCACCGTTTGCTCGATTGCCTGCAGGATATGGTGCAGGAATGGGGGACTGAACGTTATGTAGTACTGGCGCGTGAAATTACCAAGACCTGGGAAAGTATTTATGGTGCCCCGGTCGGCGAATTACTTCGCTGGGTAAAAGAAGACGAGAACCGCCGTAAAGGTGAGATGGTACTGATTGTTGAAGGGTATCATGCTGATGCAGAAGCTCTGCCTCCGGAGGCTCTGCGGACTCTCGGCCTGTTACAACGCGAGTTACCACTGAAAAAAGCAGCAGCACTGACAGCAGAAATCCACGGGGTGAAGAAAAATGCACTCTACCGTTACGCCTTAGATCAACAAGAAGATCAGCAAGACGCGTGACAAATGGCCGCGAATGCCCTATTATCCGCGGCCGAAGCTGACCAGACAGTCGCCGCTTCGTCGTTGTCCCTTCGGGGAGACGGACGGAGGGGAGGAAAGTCCGGGCTCCACAGGGCAGGGTGCCAGGTAACGCCTGGGAGGCGCAAGCCTACGACCAGTGCAACAGAGAGCAAACCGCCGATGGCCCGTTTACGGGATCAGGTAAGGGTGAAAGGGTGCGGTAAGAGCGCACCGCGCGGCTGGCAACAGTCCGTGGCACGGTAAACTCCACCCGGAGCAAGGCCAAATAGGGGTTCACATGGTACGGCCCGTACTGAACCCGGGTAGGCTGCTTGAGCCAGTGAGCGATTGCTGGCCTAGACGAATGACTGTCCACGACAGAACCCGGCTTACCGGTCAGCTTCAACTTTTTATGGAAAAACCCGCTGCGGCGGGTTTTTGCTTTTCTGCTTCCGGGAAAGTCTTCTGCGGCCTGCGGTGTCGCGGACGTGTCCACGACGCTATTCACCCACAGGAACGCGGCTTACCGGCCAGCTTCCGCTGCTTATGGAAAACCCGCTGCGGCGGGTTTTTGCTTTTCTGCTTCCGGGAAAGTCTTCTGCGGCCTGCGGTGTCGCGGACGTGTCCACGACGCTATTCACCCACAGGAACG
>NZ_JAERJN010000003.1:136693-228936 GCF_018257595.1 Tatumella sp. JGM94
TTGCTTTTCTGCTTCCGGGAAAGTCTTCTGCGGCCTGCGGTGTCGCGGACGTGTCCACGACGCTATTCACCCACAGGAATGCGGCTTACCGGCCAGCTTCCGCTGCTTATGGACAGCACGCTGCGGCGGGTTTTTGCTTTTATGTTCTCTGATAGCCTCCGGCGATCATATGGCTCAGGGGCGACCGTGCAATATTTCCCCGAAAAGAGCGGTCTGAGTAATGATATATTGGCTGAGTCGCAGTGAAATACCTGCCGCTTAAAAAGCGTACACCTGACATGATACACCCTGGGAAATGAAGAGGTAATAAATTGATATTATTAAATAAAATAATCCCTGCCTTGATTCTCTTTTCTGTAGTCGTTATGACCAGCGGCTGCGTCAATAGCACTGCGGAATCAGTCAGTAGCACGAGCGGTGACAATTATCCGGCCCGGGGTGCGCTGGAGGCAATGGGTAGATCTTTTCAGGAAAATGCCACTGACTTAAAAGTCACACAGCAGGTAAATAGCGGAGAAGCGCCGGATAAAGCGATTGTCACCGTTGAACAATCGGGGCTAATGGACGATTCTGTCGCTGCCGAACGAACTGTTTTTACAATGAATTACCGCGAAGGTCAGTGGGAGACAGTCAGCCGGGTAACAACTCAGCGCTGCTGGCCTGAACGGGGGCATCAGCAGTTCTCTGAGCAGCCATGTGATTAGAGCCCGCGAACCAGGTGACTGATAGTCCGGCAGACAGCGACAATCTATAACAGCGCAGTATATCCTGCCTTCTGCCGTTCCGCGGAATGATGCTGATTCAGGGAAGCTGATCGGCAACCTGACGGGCAAATGCACGGATCGCCGGCATCAGATTGCCCTGCTCAGGGGCCGATAATAGCCAGAGATAGTTTTCCGGCTGATATTCCTGACTGGCGATAATTTGCAGGCTCTCCCGTAACGGGCTGCTCTCCAGTACTGCCAGCGGTACAATTCCTACACCGTTACCATTCGCCACCAGTTGCATCTGTAAGAGTGCTCCGGCACTTTCCACATTAACGTTGAATCGACTGCCTGAATGTTCAAGATAACGGATAATACCGGCTCTTAATCCGCACCCTTCAGGATTCAATACCCACCCCGTTTCTGCCGCTTCACCCAGTGTTATATGCTCACTGAACATTCCCTTACGGGCGATCACCGCTACCGCCATAGGTTTCAGTTTTACAGCCTGAATATTCTCCGGCACCGCAAGGTTCGCCGGACCTATCGCCAGCATGGCATCAAGGTCGAAGTTTTCCAGACGATTCAGTAACTGTCCGCCCCAGCCACAACTGACCGTGATTCCGGCATGAGAAAATTCCTGACGTAAGTTATTCAGGGTGTGCGTCAGACTCAGTTCACTCAGACTTTGGGGTAAACCTAACCGCAGAGGCCCCCGCGGCTGTCCGCCATCATCGGCCATCGCATACAAACGACGGGCCTCTCTTTTCAGAGCCAGGCACTGCTGATAAACCCGCTGTCCGACCGTGGTCAGCCGCAGGGGTTTGGTCTGCCGGTCCAGCAACCGGGTCCCTAATGACTGTTCCAGACTTTGTAATCTGCGGGTGATCGCTGACTGCGTAATCCCTAAATGTTCAGCGGCCTGACTCAGGGAAGAAAACTGTACTACCGCCAGTAATGCATCGATGTCATCTATTCGCATGCTGATCTCTTATGAACTTTTTGCATATTAGCTTAGATAAAAATTGAATTTTAGGAATAAAAATGCCTTTGCTAACGTAATAACACATTTCATTTGTTGCAGGAATTATTTATGTCTTTTTCCTTACCGGGTACACAGGTCCGTCGCGTTATCCGGTGGATAGCGGTGTTATGGATCTTACCGGGGCTGGTATTCAGTGTATCTGCTGCACAAACCTCTCTGGTAGTCGGTGATCAGGCGCGTATTTTACGCAGTCTGATGGAGGCTTCCGGGGTATTGCAGGATCTGCCGTACTCGATCCACTGGGCCAATTTTCAGGGAGCCGCCCCGTTGTTTGAAGCCCAGCGGGCTGATGCCACAGACACTTCTTACGCCGGGGATTTACCGGTATTACAGGCACTGGCAGGCGGAGTGAATCTGAAAATTATTTTAACCGAAGTCAGTACCGGAAGGGGTAACGGCATTGTAGTGCCTGCCGACAGCCCGCTAAAAACGGTTAACGACCTGCGTGGTCAGCAGGTCGTTGTTTCCTCAGCGGCCGGCAGTATTTCACAGAATATGCTCTGGCTGGCACTGGAAAAAGCCGGTCTGTCGCGTCAGGATACGCGGATCCGGTTTGTATTGCCGGTTGATGCCAGCGCCGCTTTTAACAGTGGCCAGATCAACGCCTGGGCCGTTTTTGACCCCTACCTGGCCGTCGCTCAGCAAAACGGGGGCCGGTTAATTACCGATGCCAGCCACCTGACAACCTCATTTTCGTTTCTGACCGCTACGACCGCATCACTGGCTGATCCGGCGAAGCGACAGGCCATTCAGGACTTTGCTGGCCGGGTACGTAAAGCCAGACTTTGGGCGGTCAGTCATCCTCAGCAATATGCCGCCAGTTACGCCGCGCTCAGCCAGTTACCTCTCTCGACTGCCCGCCTGATTATCTCACGCGGATCGACAGACTCACGCAATGTCACTCCCGGCGATCTCAGCAACCTGCAATCCACCGCAGATCGTTTTTATCACTATGGCATTCTTCCGCAAAAAATTAACGTCAGCGAATACGCCATTACCGGTTTTCTGAATTAGCCCGCGACGTTAGCGCACGGTGCCTCGGGTTCATATCTGTTTAGCATAATTACTAATGTTAAAAATGAATTTTGATCATATTAACATTCGGCCTAGAGTATAAAAAACCACCGCTGATCTGTGCAGATCTGCGGGCCCTTTTGTGACAGGAAATAACTATGAGCATTCAGTTTATCGGCATGATTAGCCACCGTCTGGCATCTGAAACCATCGCCCCTTCAGGCCCTGTATTTGATAAAGACTACATTACTCGTATTGCACGGGCCCATGAAGCCGCAGGTTTCGACCGCCTGCTGGTCGCCCATGCTTCCGACCAGCCCGATGGATTTCTGGTCACAGCACTGGCCGGGCTCTCAACAGAAAAAATTAAGTTTCTGCTCGCCCATCGTCCCGGGTTCGTCTCCCCTACCCTCGCAGCACGTAAATTTGCCACCCTGAATCAGTTACTGGATAACCGTCTGGCAGTACATATTATCAGTGGCGGCAGCGATGCAGAGCAGCGTCGTGACGGTGATTATCTGGACCATGATCAGCGCTATGCCAGAAGTGAAGCTTTCCTCGACGTAGTACGTGATATCTGGAGCAATGATCAGCCCTTCAATATCAGTAATTCATTTTACCGGGCTGAGCAGGCGATCTCGGCAATACGTCCCCCTGCAGATCAGCCGATTCCGGTCTTTTTTGGCGGGTCATCCGATGCCGCGATTCGGGTCGCCGGTAAACATGCCGACGTTTACGCACTGTGGGGAGAATCTCTGGCCCAGACCAAAGAGACTATTGACCGCGTGACTGCCGAAGCAGCCCGTCATGGTCGGAAAACAGAGTTCAGTGTCTCTTTCCGCCCGATTATTGCCGATACAGAAGCGGAGGCCTGGCAGAAAGCTGAACTAATCCTTGCCACCGCGACCCGTCGTCAGCAGACCGCCGGGCCGCTGAAACCGGATAATAAACCACAGAGTGTGGGAGCTCAGCGGCTGCGTGCTACGGCCGCCCTCGGAGAAATTGTCGATAAACGTCTGTGGACCGGTATCGCAAAGCTGGTCGGCGGCGGACAAAACTCTACCGCGCTGGTAGGTACGCCAGAACAGGTTGCCGATGCATTACTCGATTACTACGACCTCGGGGTGCGAAATTTCCTGATCCGGGGTTTCGATCCTCTGAATGATGCGCTGGATTACGGGAAAGTATTACTACCACTGACACGGGAAAAAATCGCCCGCCGTGAACAGGCTGAACGCCAGCGTGCCTGATATCCATAAGGAGCATCCAATGAGACAGGCAGAACAGTCTGCGGCCCCCTGGCCTCCGGCATCATTACTCGCCGATATTCGCCACCGAATGGCAGAAACGGCGCAACAATATGATCAGCAAGGTGCTTTCCCGCACCAGAATCTGTCCTGGTTACAGCAGCATAAATTACTGGCACTGGCGACCGGACAATCCTATGGCGGAAGTGGCGCTTCCCTCGACACGCTGCAACAGGTGATCAGCGCCATTGCCGGAGGTGAGCCGTCGACAGCACTGATCACCTGTATGCATTATTTGCATCACTTACGGTTACGCCAGCCAAACCGCTGGCCGACAGAGCTGATCCGCAGGGTATCCGAAACCGCGGTCAGCGAGGGGGCCTTGATTAACAGTCTGCGGGTCGAGCCGGAAATGGGTTCACCGGCCCGTGGTGGCCTGCCACAAACCATCGCACGGCGTACCGCCACCGGCTGGGTACTGAATGGCCATAAGCTTTACACTACCGGGATTGAAGGGCTGCACTGGCTGGTCGTCTGGGCATGCAGTGATGACCAGGTCCCGCTGGTCGGCAGCTGGCTGGTGCCGAAATCGGCCCCGGGTATCAGCATTATTCCCAGCTGGGACCATATTGGTATGCGTGGCACCGGCAGCCATGAAGTCATTTTCAAAAACGTCACTGTGCCGCTCAATTATGCGGCCGATGTCACCCCGGTGAATGCCACGACTCACACGGATACCGCGTCTCAGACCGCATTTGCCAATGCCAATACGGCACTGCTGGCCGCCATTTACGATGCTATTGCCCGGGCCGCTGCCGACTGGCTGACCGGCTGGCTTCAGCTACGGACCCCTTCAGGTCTCGGCAAGCCTCTTGCCTCCCTGCCGCGGGTTCAGGAACAGGCCGGACAAATTGAATCGTTACTACTGATTAACAGCACACTGTTAAACCAGGCGGCGGCAGAAGCGTTCAGCTATTCGCAGGCCGGTTTAGCAAAAGCGACTATTACCGATAATGCTATCCGCGTGGTCGACCTGGCCCTGCAGTTATCAGGGAATTACGGGCTGACACGCAGTAATCCACTGGAGCGTCATTACCGCAATGTGCTCTGTGGCCGGGTACATACCCCGCAGCGAGACAGTGCCTGGTTATATGCGGGACAACAACGACTGAACACAGCCCCGGCCTGACTCGCCGCAGACATTCACCGGTGCGGCCGGCGGCTCTGTCCGGAGATGGTTTCCGGTGACAACATTAATTTCCCGGGTCCGGGAACAATAACAAGGAATTGACTGATGCGTTCTTCCCTATTATCCCGCAGGCGTTTTCTGGCCCTCAGTTCCGGCCTTGCAGCAACACCGTTGCTCGGCGGTTTTTCATCTTCTCTGTGGGCGGCTGAGCCTGTCGGTCATTCGATGGCAGGCATGGCCGGGATGATCGAAACCGCCGATAATACCAAAGGCGGCGTTGCAGATACTTCATCACTGCGGCTGGCCGAACCTTTTAAATTAAAACTGGCGATCAACCAGAGCGCGATCTGTATTGCGCCGGTCACCGTGGCACAGCAACAAAATCTGTTCAGCAAATACAATCTGGATGTCGAATTCGTCAATTTTGGTAACTCAACCGATGTGCTGTTACAGGCGATTGCCACCGGGAAAGCGGACGCCGGGATCGGAATGGCACTGCGCTGGCTGAAAGCCCTTGAACAGGGGTTCGATGTAAAACTGACCGCCGGTACTCATGGCGGCTGCCTGAGCCTGCTGACGGCAAATAACTCTCCTTATACCTCTCTTGCCAGTCTGAAAGGTCAGTCTATCGGGGTAACCGATATGGCCGGGCCGGATAAAAACTTCTTTGCGATTTTACTCAAAAATCACGGCGTTGACCCCATCGCGGATGTGCAGTGGAAGGTCTATCCTGCCGACCTGATGACCCATGCGCTGGATAACGGTGAAATTGCCGCCATCAGTGGCAGTGAACCTTTCAGCACGCGGATGCTGGATACGGGGAAATATCATCTGCTGGCCAGTAATATGACCGGAGAGTACGCCAACCTGAGTTGCTGTGTTATCGGCGTTAGCGGGGAGCTGGCCCGTAAGCACAAACCTGCAGCAGCGGCACTGACTCAGGCCCTGCTGGATGCCCACAGTTTTGCCGCCAGGAATCCGCAAAAAGTCGGTAGCGAATTTATGGCCCATGCACTGAATACCTCGCCACAGGAAGTGTCAGCAATTCTGATGAGTCAGGCCCATGACCATCATGCTGTCGGAGCAGCATTCGTCAACGAAATGACCCGCTATGTCACTGATTTACAGAGAGTACAGGTTATCAGTGCCTCAGTTAATCCTCATCAGTTTTCGGAGAGTATTTATGCAAATGTCTTCGCCTGATCATCTGATTTCCCCGGCCGGACTGACACTGCCCCGGCTGTGGAATAAAGGCGCAATTGCGGCGCTGGCATGGCTGGTTTCGGCCGCTATTACGCGGTACTGGCCAAACGGTGCCAGAGACTGGCCTTATTCACAACTATGGGCAGAGATTAATGTGACTATTGGCCTGTTGTTACTGCTACTGACAGTCACTTATCGCCACTGGGTCACTGCATTGCCCCGGCTCAGAGTCGCCGCGGCCTGGCTAATCGCCTTGCCTCTGTTACTCAGTGGCTGGCAGTTATTAACGGCAAAGCTGCTGGTACTGCCGGTCCCGTTTTTCGCGCCTCCCCAGGCACTGTTACAGGTGTTTCATGATGACTGGCCAAGGCTGCTCGACAGCCTGTATCACTCACTGTCTTTGCTGGTGAGTGGTGTGCTGCTGGGCACGCTGTTTGGTTTTATTGCCGGGCTGGCGATTGGCTGGTCACCGCGGGTTGGCTACTGGATGCATCCGGTGCTGCGTATCCTCGGACCATTGCCGGCCACTGCCCTGTTGCCGTTATGCTTTTTTCTGTTCCCTACCAGCCATGATGCCAGCGTGTTTCTGATCGCACTGGCGACCTGGTTTCCGGTCACTGTGCTCACCTGGTCAGGTGTTGCCGGGATCGATCAGGCCTGGTATGACGTGGCCAGAACCCTGGGCGGGAACTCCCGTTTTCTGATTTTACGGGTAGCTATCCCTGCCGCTTTGCCGAGTGTGTTTGTCGGTTTGTTTATGGGGCTGGGAGCATCATTTTCGGTACTGATTGTTGCCGAAATGGTCGGAGTTAAGTCAGGTATCGGTTTCTATCTGCAGTGGGCACAGGGCTGGGCTGCCTATTCAAATATGTATGCAGCACTGTTACTGATGGCCCTGCTGTGTTCCGGGCTGATTAGTCTGTTATTCGCGGTAAGAAACCGGGTACTCCGCTGGCAAAAAGGAACCATGAAATGGTAACCACCGCTCAGGCAACAGAAACATTCAGCGGGCTGAGTATCAGCCTGCAAAATATCAGCCACCGCTTTACTCTGAAAGATAAGCAACTGCCGGTACTGGATAATGTCAGCCTGCAGATTGCCCCGGGTGAAAGCGTGGCATTGCTCGGCCCTTCCGGTTGCGGAAAATCGACACTGTTGCGTTTACTGGCGGGTCTTGAACCTTTACAGCAAGGGCAGCTGCTGGCGGGAAACCAGCCGGTAACCGCCCCTGGCCCTGACCGTATTCTGGTATTTCAGGACCCGACGCTATACCCGTGGCTGACGGTACGGCAAAACGTTTTACTCGGCCCGCGGGCTCGCGGACTAAAAGGGCAACAACCCAAAGCTGATCAGCTGATCAGCCGTATCGGTTTGCAGGAGTTTGCTGATGCCTGGCCAGCCCAGTTATCGGGGGGGATGGCACAACGGGCGGCATTAGCCCGTGCGTTGCTGAATGAGCCCCGTTTGCTGCTGCTGGATGAACCCCTCGGTAAACTTGATTCCCTGACGCGGATCCGTATGCAGAGTGAATTAATTACCTTATGGCAAAACCAGGGCTATACCAGTGTGCTGGTTACCCATGATATCGAAGAAGCTTTACTGCTTAGCCACCGTGTGGTGGTTTTTTCACCCCGTCCTGCACGCATTCTTGCCGAATTCCGTAATCCGGCACCTTTTCCCCGTCATCGGGACGCCCCTTTACTGGTCAGACAACGTCAGGAAATTCTGGCTTTACTCGGCCAGGGCACTGACTGGTAATTTTTTATACAGGAATCATTATGACTACAGACACCCTGGTTCATCACACCGCCACAGATAGCCGCCACTGGTCTGATGAAGAATATGCTGTGCGGCTGGATCTGTCCCGCGCTTACCAACTGGCGGCGCAGCTGAAATTTACTGACCATATTTATACGCATTTTTCGGTGAGGGTACCGGGCAAAGAAGAACACTTTCTTATTAATCCCTACGGATTACTGTTCGGGGAAATAACCCCGCACAATCTGATTAAAATAGATATCCGCGGTAATATTATTGATGATCCGACCGGGCTTGGGATCAATCAGGCAGGCTATGTGATCCACGCAGCCATTCATGAAGCACGCCCGGATCTGAAAGCAATCCTGCATACCCATACCCGTGATGGTGTGGCGGTTTCTGCGCAGCGCGAGGGGCTGCTGCCCATATCACAGCACGCGCTTGGCTTTTACTCACGTATCACTTATCACGACTACGAAGGTATTGCCCTTGATATGGATGAACAACAACGGCTGGTCCGGGATTTGGCAGACAGTGATGTTATGATCCTGCGTAATCATGGTTTGCTGGCCGCGGGAAGCAACATAGCGCAGGCGTTTCGCAATCTGCATATGCTTGAGCGGGCCTGTAATATACAAATTGCTGCGTTGGCCGGCGGCCGGCAGAATATCCTGCTGGCGCCTCAGGAAGCGATTGATAAAGTCAGTGAACAGTCATCACGCTTCAGGGATGGGAATGATCCTGTGACCCTGAAACACTGGCAGGCGCTGGTCCGTACTTTGCCTGCTGAAATATCCGGTTAATACTGCCGCCCGGGCCCTGCATAGGTCCGGGCAGGCAGTCAGCGAAATTTTTTATGGTTCTGATTACGGATCTCAGCCAGCTTTTTCGCTTCAGTTCTGGCTTCCGGTAGTTTATTCAACACCGCAAGTTTATCGACCACCACAATCTGTGTGATTAACTGATCCAGTCCGGCACGGTAATCTTTCATACCGGAACTGTCAGGTGCCTGCCCCTGCAACGTATAGGGCGCCGATTTTTTTGCATCTTCGGCCGCCGCCTGCATTTTTTGCAGGGCCTGATGCATTTCCGGGCCACTGTCAGTGCTCTGCACGGTTGCCAGCTCCACCCCCAGAATATCCATATCCTGTTCCAGTGGCAGGGCATAGGCCGAAGCGCAGGAAAGAAACAGCACGGCAGTGAATGCCGCAATCACAGATTTACCCATTGCTCACTCCTTAATGATTATCAGCGTACCGGCATTATTAGTTTTATCACCGGTATCGACTGCTGCCAGCCGGTTACTGACCGGCGATTTTCATTCCGTCCAGTAATACAGAGCCGCACTGAATATTACTGCGGGTTTCGATGTCATCGCCGACAGTGACCATGTTTTGCCACATATCTTTCAGGTTACCGGCAATAGTAATCTCACTGACCGGATACTGTATCTGGCCATTTTCGACCCAGAAACCGGAGGCACCACGAGAGTAGTCACCGGTGATAGCACTTACCCCCTGACCCATTAACTCGGTGACCACCAGCCCGGTGCCCATCTGCTGTAATAACTGTTCAAATGAGTGGCCTTGTCCGGCAATACGCCAGTTATGGATGCCGCCGGCATGCCCCGTACTGTGCAGACCCAGTTTGCGCGCAGAGTAGCTGGTCAGTAACCAGTCCTGTAAAACACCATGATTAATAATCGTCCGGTCGCAGGTTCGGACGCCTTCACTGTCAAACGGGGTAGAAGCTACGCCTTTCAGCAAATGCGGACGTTCTTCAATATTCAGCCAGTCAGGGAAAATCTGTTTACCCAGTGAGTCCAGCAGGAAGGTCGATTTACGGTAAACATTACCACCACTGATAGCTCCGACCAGATGACCAAATAGCCCCGTCGCCACTTCAGCAGCGAAAATAACCGGAGCCTGCATGGTAGACAGTTTTCTCGGGGCCAGCCGTGCCAGAGTACGACGGGCACACTCTTCACCGACCCACTGTGCCGTGCGCAGGTCAGCAAAATCGCGGGCCGCGGTATACGCGTAATTGCGCTCCATCTGCCCTTCCTGCTCAGCAATCACACTGGCCGAAATACCATGGCGGCTGCTGCAATAACTGTTCAGTAAGCCATGGCTGTTACCGAATACACGGATACTGGCATGGCTATTAAAACTGCCACCCTCGGTATTAATAATCCGCTTATCCGCCTGCAGGGCTGACTGTTCTGCCGCCGCCGCCAGTTCAATGGCACGATCAACTTCAATCTCCGCAGGATGGAACAAATCCAGGTCCGGAGCATCCCAGGCCAGCAGATCTTTTTCCGCCACTCCGGCGCAGGGATCCGGTGAGGTGTAACGGGCAATATCAACAGCAGCCTGAACCGTACGCTGGATAGCCTGCGGGCTGAGATCGGTCGAAGAAGCACTGCCTTTACGCTGCTGCAGATAGACGGTGATTCCCAGCGCACCATCACTATTGAACTCAACATTTTCCACGTCGCCATAACGGGTACTGACACTGATCCCTGTCGTTTTACTTACTGCGACCTCTGCGCCGTCGGCGCTGGTTTTCGCCAGCTCCAGCGCGTGAGAAACTGCCTGTTCCAGCACTTTACGTTGCTCTGCAACCTGAGTTGATACCTTCATCGATTCGCCGTCTGCTGTTATGTATGAATATATTCAGTCTATCAGAGTCAGAGAACAATTTCGCAGTCACCCTGTAACCTGTTAGCATTAGCTTCTTTTTCAGGAGCCCTATAATGACCAGACAGCCCGATGAGTGGCTCGACCACGAGCCAGACCCCCAGCAAGATGAAGATGAAGAGATTATCTGGGTCAGTAAAAGTGAAATTAAACGTGATGCCGAAGAGCTTAAACGCCTGGGTGCAGAACTGACTGACCTGAGTAAAAATGAGCTGGAACGCATCCCGCTGGATGAACAGTTGCGCGATGCAGTTGAACTGGCTCAGCGAATCAGGAAAGAGGCACGCCGCCGCCAGTTACAACTGATTGGTAAGTTATTACGTTCACGTGACGTCGAACCTGTTCGCCAGGCACTGGATAAACTGAAGAACCGCCATAATCAGCAGGTAGCACTGTTCCACAAACTGGAAGCGATCCGTGACCGGCTGATTGAACAGGGCGATGATGCGATTACAGAGGTGATTAATTTATATCCGACAGCCGATCGTCAGCAATTACGCAGTTTTATCCGTAATGCTCAGAAAGAAAAAGCGGCCAATAAACCGCCGAAATCTGCACGACTGATTTTCCAGTATCTGCGTGAGCTGGCGGAAGCTGAGTAAGGCTTCCGGCAGGGCGACATTTCGCCCTGCCGGCCGCGGCTTACCGGTTTTCCAGTCGCTGGCGGAGCTTCTGATGGATCCCTTCAAAACCGCCATTACTCATGACCAGCAGGGTATCACCGGGTTTTGCCTCTCTGGCTATCATTTCCACCAGCGTATCAATATCCGCACTCCAGTGTGCAGGCTGGATACAGGCATCAGCCACATCCGTAACCTGCCACGAAATATGCGGCGGCTGGAACAGGAATACCTGATCGGCTTTGGCCAGTGACGGTGCCAGCTCATTTTTACTGATCCCCATTTTCATGGTATTGGAGCGCGGTTCGAGTATCGCGAGGATCCGTGCATTACCACCGACTTTACTGCGCAAGGCCGATAACGTGGCCAGGATAGCCGTCGGATGATGGGCAAAGTCATCATAGATATCCATGCCATTGATATTGCCCTTCCATTCCAGACGACGACGGGCATTGATAAAATCATTCAGGGCTAATGCTGCATCCTGCGGAGTAATGCCGACATGCCGGGCGGCCGCCATCGCCATTAATCCGTTATGCATATTATGTTCGCCCACCAGTGACCAGTTCACTTCTGCCACCGGCTGGCCATCAAACCAGACTTCCCAGTGGGATGCATCGGCGTTCAGTTTTTTCGCCTGCCAGTGCCCCTGTTCTCCCAGAGTTTCCTGTTCACTCCAGCAGCCCATCTGAATCACCTGACGCAGGTTAGTATCCTGCTCCGGCCACAGGATTTTCCCCTGACCGGGAACAATACGGATCAGGTGATGGAACTGGCGCTGAATAGCACGCAGATCATCAAAAATATCCGCATGATCAAACTCCAGGTTATTGAGGATCAGTGTCCGCGGGCAGTAATGCACAAATTTAGATCGTTTATCAAAGAAGGCACTGTCATATTCATCTGCTTCAATGACGAAAAACGGGCTGTCACCGGGCCGGGCAGAGACATCAAAGTTGCCCGGCACACCACCGATAACAAACCCCGGCGCCAGGCCACAGGCGTCGAGGATCCACGCCACCATCCCCGAAGTGGTAGTTTTACCATGAGTGCCGGCAACGGCCAGCACCCAGCGGTCGCGCAGCACAAAATCATGCAGCCATTGCGGACCGGACATATAAGGCATATTTTTTTCCAGTACCGCTTCAACACAGGGGTTCCCCCTGGCCATCGCATTACCGATGATCACCAGATCCGGTGCCGGATCCAGCTGCTGAGGGTCGTAGCCCTGAGTGAGTTCAATTCCCTGTTGTTCCAGCAGAGTACTCATTGGCGGATATACGTTGCTATCAGAACCGGTCACTTCGTGTCCCAGAGATCGCGCAAGTATTGCCAGCCCACCCATAAAGGTGCCACAGATACCCAGAATGTGAATTCGCATAAACTGATCCATTACCCAAAAGTTGCGGTACAGTGTAACGCTACAGCCGGTAACTAAGAAATAAGATGATTGATTAAGTTATTATGGCCAGTTAAGTTTGCATTGGTGTTAACATAAAGTAAGAAATTCATTAATTAACTTATCCCGGATAATTGTTATGAAAACATTGGGTGAATTTATTGTTGAGAAGCAGCATGACTTTCCTCATGCCACAGGCGAACTGACAGCGCTGATTTCAGCGATAAAACTGGGCGCAAAAGTTATTCATCGCGACATCAATAAAGCCGGTCTGGTCGATATTCTTGGCACCAGCGGCGTCGAGAACGTACAGGGTGAGCAGCAAATGAAGCTTGACCTGTTCGCTAACGAAAAACTGAAAGCCGCCCTGAAAGCACGCGGAATTGTGGCGGGCATCGCCTCCGAAGAAGAAGATGAATTTGTCATTTTCGAAGGTGTGGAAAACGGTAAGTATGTGGTGCTGATGGACCCGCTTGATGGTTCCTCAAATATTGATGTCAATGTCTCTGTCGGTACTATTTTCTCAATTTATCATCGTATTACTCCCGTAGGGACGCCGGTCACTGAAGAAGACTTTATGCAGCCCGGTACCGCTCAGGTTGCTGCCGGATATGTGGTTTATGGTTCATCGACCATGCTGGTTTATACCACCGGCCACGGCGTACATGCCTTTACCTACGATCCGTCACTGGGCCTGTTCTGTCTGAGTCAGGAACGGATGACTTTCCCGGCACAAGGCAATATTTACTCGATTAACGAAGGTTACTATTCACGCTTCCCGCAGGGGGTGAAAAAGTACCTGAAATTCTGTCAGGAAGAAGATACGGCTACCCGCCGCCCTTATACTTCACGTTATATTGGCTCTCTGGTCGCAGACTTCCACCGTAACCTGTTAAAAGGCGGTATTTATCTGTACCCGAGTACCGCAAGTTATCCGACAGGAAAACTGCGTTTATTATATGAATGTAATCCGATGGCCTTTCTCGCCGAACAGGCTGGCGGCAAAGCCAGTGACGGCACCACCCGTATTCTGGAACTGAAACCCCAGAGTATTCACCAGCGCAGTCCGTTCTTTGTCGGTCCTGAAACGATGGTCAACGACCTTGAACGTTTTATCCGCGAGAACCCTGAAGAAAACGCACAATAATTACCGGTTTTCCCCCGCAGATCTTACCCGGTGCCGATCTGCGGGGCTGGTGACGCTTTACGCCGTCAGACGAAACCCGGCGACCGTATGCTGTAGCCGGGAACTCTGGTCTTCGAGTGTATGAGTCGCTGACGTTGCCTGTTCCACCAATGCGGCATTCTGCTGCGCCACGTCATCCATCTGTGTGACCGCAATATTTATCTGTTCGATACCGCGGCTCTGTTCATCAGAGGCAACCGAAATTTCTTTCATCAGCAGACTGACCTGCGATACTTCAGAATAAATTTCACTCATCGATTCCCCGGCCCTGCTGGCCATCCTGCTGCCATCAGCCACCTGGCTCTGGGAAGTGACTATCAGCTGACGGATCTCTTTTGCGGCACTGGCACTGCGCTGGGCAAGGCTGCGGACTTCGTTAGCAACCACCGAAAATCCCCGGCCCTGTTCCCCGGCCCTGGCCGCTTCAACCGAAGCATTGAGAGCCAGTATATTGGTCTGAAAAGCAATACCATCGATCATAGCCAGAATATCGCCAATTTTTTGCGAACTGTGGGTAATCTCCTGCATTTTTTCGACAACCTGATTGACCACTTCTGCACCACGATGGGCAGTTTCCGACACCCGGCTGGCAAGCTGATGCGCCTGATGCGCATTACCTGCATTCAGGCGGACTGTGGCGGTGATCTGTTCCATACTCGCGGCCGTCTGTTCCAGAGAGGCTGCAGACTCTTCTGTACGCTGAGACAGGTTAAGGATCCCCGCCCCCAGTTCACGGCATCCCTGGTCTATCTGTAAACTGGCCCCGGAGACTTGCTGTACCGAAGTCCCCAGCGCACTTTGCATCGCCTGCAGTGTATTCATTACCCTGAGCAGCTCTTTACTGCCTGCCAGAGGCACCTGACGGGTTAAGTCCCCTTCGGCAATAAATGTCAGATGTGTCGTCATCAGCGCCAATGGCTGTAACAAGGCCTGCCGCAGGATCCGCCAGCTGATCAGTAAGGTACTGATGGTAATGATTGAACAGAGAGCCAGTAATATTTCCATATTCCTCTGCCGTTTTCCGGCAAGGATAAATTGCTGTTGTGCAACATTACTGGCGTAACGATTAAACGTTTGTACCGACTGACTGAAGCTGGCCATCAGGGCAGGGAATTTCTCAATATTTTGATAGTAACTGGCAAGATCTGCTGCTTTAAGGCTGGTGACCCTCGGAAAAATAGCCTGCCCGGTATAGGCCTGAAAACTGCGACTGATGTCAGCCGCCATCTGTTTTCCTTTCTGCGTCACCGTCCCGGCTTTCATAAACAGTTCCATATGCAGCAGTGAACTGGCAACCGCATCATTTACCCCCTGCAGATACTTTGCTGCGGCCTGTTTATCCCCCGATTCCTGCTTGAGGACCACCAGTGCCGCCAGTGAGCGACTATGCAGTAAGTCGCTGTTACTCTGGTAAAGGTTAGCCAGCTCATTCTCATGGATACGATTGATCTCAGTCAGTGAGCGATCGGCGGCTCTCAGAGCGATAAACCCGGTGGCGCTGACAATGCATAACAACGCGGTCATTAATAACAGAATAATCAGCAACCCGCTGCGTAATGATAATTTAAACAGCATAAAACCTGTTCCTTAGCCGCTATGTACGGAAATACCTTATTTATCGTCACGGCGGGGCGATCCTTTACTGACAACTGACCCTCTGCTGAATCATCCGCAGAGATCTTTATCTCTGATAGCTGTGCGGCGGGTTTGTTTTTCGCCGAAAGCTCTGTGCGGATCACTCTGAAAGCAGAAAAAGAGGCAATACTTTCACTGTCAGTTAGCTATAATACCGGGCACTTAATTGATGTCATTGAAGGAATTAAACGATGAGTTTGAACCTGGTTGAAGCAGGTAAAGATCTGCCAGAAGATATTTACGTTATCATTGAAATCCCGGCGAACGCTGATCCAATTAAATATGAAGTTGATAAAGAGTCAGGCGCACTGTTTGTCGATCGTTTCATGTCTACGGCCATGTTCTACCCATGTAATTACGGTTACATCAACCACACTCTGTCACTGGATGGTGACCCGGTAGATGTTCTGGTCCCGACGCCGTATCCGTTAGAGCATGGTTCAGTGATCCGCTGCCGTCCGGTTGGCGTACTGAAAATGACTGATGAATCAGGTGAAGATGCTAAAGTCGTTGCTGTCCCCCACAGCAAACTGACCAAAGAATATGATCATGTTAAAGACGTGACAGATCTTCCTGAGTTACTGCGCGCCCAGATTACCCATTTCTTTGAACATTACAAAGATCTGGAAAAAGGCAAGTGGGTTAAGGTCGATGGCTGGGCTGATGCCGCCGCGGCTAAAGCAGAAATCGTTTCTTCTTTCGAACGTGCTGCTAAAAAGTAATCTTCTGCTTTTGCTGTAAAAAAAACGCCGTCTGCTAACAGACGGCGTTTTTCGTTGTCTCAGTTTTCACTATCCTTTTTAAGCCAGTCACCACTGATAATCTGCTGGCTGCGGACGACTGGCCGCTGATATATATACATCCACGCAGTACCGTACGGCGTCGATATCAGCTGACGCTTGTACTCTCCGCCACGGGTCCTCAGGGCATCCAGTTCACCCAGAGTTGTGGCATCTATCCGGTATACCTCACAACACACACGTCCTTCACCGGCAACAATCCCGGGGTACAGACCAAGATTATACAGGTCATACCCTTCAACCTGATAATCCCCTAACCACTGCGCATTGGTCATCCAGTGACTGTTTCCCTGCTTGCGCCTCAAACTACCATAGACGATTATTCGCATTGCTAAAACTCAAACTGATAAAGCAAATCAAGCGCCTGATCAACACCAGACACCGCTTCCAAATAGAGTTTAGGCATCAGCCGGTAGCGCAGGGTCAGCGTCGCCAGAGAATCAAACAAGCCGACACCATATTTCACCTGCAGCCCCGGCAGGACACAACCACTGACCTGCACCTGCTGACTATCACCGACCCCTGCGGTATCGAGTGCAAGGTTACTCACACCGAAGGTTTCGCCGATTTTGCCCATTACCTGCCCGCTTTGTGCAACCCCTAATCCAACCAGAGCAGATGTCAGTGCGTTGCCGTCACCGTCACTGCCGAGTCCCTGCCCGCGTAATAAATAAGACAAGGCCGCCTGTTGTGACATCACCGGATCAGAGAACACCTCAACCTTAGGTTCATCTGCCATGCCTGTCACACGGATACCCGCAGTCACATCATCTTCTGTGGCTTCAGGGTTACGGATAGCTTCCAGATTGACATATGGCTGGTCAGGCGGGCCGGAGAACTGTAACTGTCCTTTACGTACCACCAGATCCTGGCCATAGGCATGGAAGCGTCCTGAAGGAATATTAATCTGTCCATTCAGTCCGAGTCCATTTTTATCCTGCAATACTTTCAGGTCTCCCGTCAGACGGGCATTCAGGCCAAAGGCAGACAAACGAACATCATTACCTACATGTATGATTAAATTACTGTTTATAGGAATTGAGGTGGTTTTTGGCTGTATCGGCTGCAGATTCTCATTCAGCATCACCAGATCAGGAGATACGCCGACGGCACTTTCCGGTACCTGCTGTACCGTAATCCGCGCCCAGGGAATATCCACACGGCCATCCAGATTAAAGGCTGCCGGCGTGGCTTCAAACACAAGATCCGGAGAGACATCCATCCTGACCATCGGCGGCACCGTGACACGAATTTTTTCACCTTTGGCAGCAACCCGAGCCCGCCAGTTATCAATCTGAGCCCAGTCAGCATTACCGGTCAGATTCAGGTTTCCCTGCCGGGTCTGAATCAGACCTTCGAGGGTTGAACTGACCCCGTTAAATACCAGTTTCAGGTTCGCCGATGTCATATCAACCGGCATAAAATTGGCATTAATATCAAGGCCGTCCAGCGTAGTCTGACCATAGACCCGCGGGTTCTGCAAATTACCGGATAAACGCAACTGGCTGTTCAGCATACCGGTAATTTGTTCCCCTTTCGCCAGCGCCGGATTAAACAGCCCCAGAGAAAAACCGGCAATATTCACGCTACCACTCAGATTACGGGCCCGTTGCGGATCGCTGATCCGGACACTGCCGTTCAGCTGACCGTTATTAGCAATTTTTACCCGCCAGTCAAGCTGAGCTTTTCCGCCTGCCAGCGAGGCTTTCAGGTTCAGGGCATCAAATGCAATAGGCAGTGTATTGCCCTGCACGTTCTGTTTCACCTCGACACCTTTCCCGCTGAGGGTCACATTACCTTCCGGGAGTCCTCCGTTGGCGGTCCATTTCACCCTGGCATCTCCGCTGAATACACCTTTCAGCTGAGTCTCCGCAGGTAATACCGGTTTTAACATCCCGAGGTCAAACCGGGTCAGTTGTATCCGTGCATGCCCGTCAGCACCGGCGACAATCGGTTCCGGTACACAAATCTGTGCATCAGGATTCAGCCAGCAGTGGCTGCCAATTGTGATCGTTTTCAGGGTATTTTTATAATCCAGGCTGACCGCTTTACTCAGCCGCCATTCGCCAACCGGGGTGTTAAAGCGGGTATTGTTAAGTGATCCCTGCCAGCGCTGTTGCTGGCGATCAAAGCTGCCGGTCAGGGACAACTGACCCGAAACAGGTTCACCGGCCACCGTCAGTTTCAGCTGATGCTGTTTTTCGTTACCATCGGCATCCAGTACCACACTGCTGATGTTAAGGGCATCCTGTTGCAGCTGTGATACCCGTAACGCAAGTTTACCGGCAATCTGCTGGCCGGAACTGACATTGCCTTTAAGGCTGACACGACGAATTTTCAATTGCTGCCAGCGTAACCCCTGTCCGTCAAGATCCGCACGAACTTCAGGCTGCTGTAAGCTACCGCGCGCCAGTATTGTTCCTTTAACCACCCCACCCAGTCCCGGCAATGCATTATCCAGGTGTGACGCATCAATGCTGGCATCCAGGTTAATCTTATCCGACAGAGATCCTTTAATATTCAGCCGGTTTTGTCCCAGTAACAGATCAATACCCGGAATATTCCATTGATTGTAACTGTTGCCGTAAAGTGAACCTTTTACATTCACCGCATTCTGCTTCACATTACCGGTAAGTAACAGTTCAGGTACCCTGATTTGCCAGCTGCCGCCATACAGACTGCCACGGGTTTTAATACTGCCGTTCAGTTTTGCCGGCCAGTCAGGATACTGTCTGGCGGTATTAATACCTGCCAGGGTTAACTCACTGTTCCAGCTGACGGCTTTGGTCCAGTCAACCAGCGCACGTAAATCAACATTTCCTTGTAATGCTGAGATACGCAGTTTATCCAGCGAGAACTGATCCGTATTCCCTTTGCCGTCCAGAGCAATATCTGCGGGAGGTATGCTGTTGCCTGAAACCGCGCTGCGCAGGGAAATCGTGTAGCCCGTCGCTTTCCCCTCAGTAGTCAGTGCCAGATTTTTCACCTGCCAGTCAGGCTCTCCGGTCAGCGGCCAGCGTAATTGCGGGCTGTTTAAACGCAATGAAAAAGGCAGCCCGATGTCAGCCGGACGGGCCATCGCCTGTAACTGTGCTTTCACTGGTCCGGAAAGATTAACTTTCAGATCTACCTGCTGTTTTGCGGCACCACTGACAGTCAGCCTGACTTTCTGGCCTTTTACCGGTGCCATATTGATATCACTGTTCAGTGTCAGGCTGAGCGGCCAGTTATCTCTGAGGCTGGCTTCGCCGCGGGCACTCAGGATCCCCTGCTGTGCGTTTATCTTCAGGGTCTGTAACTCAACTTTATTTTCCTGAATCAGGGCCCGGAGCTGTAAACGATTAACGGTCAGGTCCGTATCCCCGGTCAGACGCAGGTTTTCGCCAAGAATATCCTCAATACGGATATCTATCGGTAAACGGAATTCGGGTAAATTCAGTAGTGGTTTAGCGAATAACGCCCGCAGCATTTCTGCCGGTGATTGCTCCGTAACAGGCTGCGAAGCTGCCGCAGCCACCGTCTGCCCTGTTCCGGACGTTGCCGAAACTGGCGGTGTGACTTTGGCAGCTTGTACGGCAACCGGCCCGGCGGCTGCCTGTGCTGCGGCTGTTTTGCTTTTTGGTAATGCCAGCAGCAGATTTTCTATCCTGGTCGGTGTCAGGGTCAGCTGACGCCCCTGCCAGTGAATCCCACTCGAGAAACTGCCCAGAGAAATCGCCGTGTCATCGATTTTCAGATTCACATTATCCAGCCCGAGGTGACGTAACACTATCGGATACGGGGTGGAAATGTCGCCACTGCTGCTCTCTTCGGCCGGTTTCTCCGGTGATGCGGGGGCCATTTTGCTGCTGTCCACGACCACGCTGACATCTTTAAGTCCGATGTCATTAACACACACTGAAGAGTGGATCAGACATGACGCATCCAGCGATAAATGAAACTCCCCGCCGGAGACACTGACCCCGGGCATCTGATACGCCAGCCCTTTAATCGTCAGATTTCGCCAGCCACCTTCGACCTGTTGAATCTGTAAACCCGGAACCCAGCGCGCAGCGCTGTTAAGCACCAGATGTAAGCCGGGCGTAGTCCCAATCAGGAAGCCAATAATAACCACCAGCAGTAACAGAAATATCAGGATCCCTGCCAGAACTCTTTTCAATAGCGTCATAACTCCGGCCCCAACCCGATATAAAACTGTAATCCATGCTCGCCTGAATCGCCTACCGGCCGGGCGATATCCAGCTTGATCGGCCCAACCGGTGATGCCCAGCGGATCCCCACTCCGGCACCGGTTTTGAAATCAGAATCTTTGATATTATTGACCGCTTCACCGGAATCGATAAAGACTGCCCCCCACCATTTGCCCGTAAAATTATACTGATACTCGGCCGAACCGGTGGCCATTTTGGAGGCCCCGGTCAGCTTGCCATCAGAATCACGCGGTGAGATATCTTTATATTTATAGCCACGGATACTGCGGTCACCCCCGGCAAAAAAGCGCAGGTCAGGCGGGATACGGTTGAAATTACTGGTTTCTATCCAGCCAAGGTTACCACGGAATACAAAACGGTTTTTTTCGGCCAGGGTACGGATCCAGACATTTTGTGCCTGCATAATGACAAAATCGACATCCGAGCCCCACCCCGTATCAGAAACGTCGACAGAGTAACGCTGAGAGTCCCCCCATGTCGGCATCAGCCCGCCCCGTGAGCGGGTACGGTTAACACTGCCCCCCGGATAAATCAGCATCGTATTATCCGATATATTCCCCTGGGTATAGTTATCCAGACTCCAGCGCAGGTTTACCGCTTTTTGCCAGCCCGACTGATTATCCCAGTAGCGGGATACTGCCAGTGTCGAGGTATCAGAACGGGTATCATTCAGGTCGGTACGCTTTACACCGCCCTGTAACAGATAATATTGTTCCAGCGGACTTTTCAGTAACGGTATTTTATAGGTCATGTCGAGCTGTTGTTCCGGCTGCGACAGGTAAGTGCTGACCGACATGCTGTGGCCGTAGTCGTTTACCCAGGGACGTTTCCACGATGCTTTAACATGGGGCCCGACATCAGTTGAGTAACCGATACCCGCTTCGGCGGTATTTTTCACTGCGGGGGTCAGTACCGCACTCACCGGTAGCACCTTATCCTGACGGGACTTACCGAATTCCGGAGATGCCACCACCGAGCTGAACCACCCGGTGGCAGATAAACGGCGGTTGAGTTCGGCTAAGTCCCGGGAACTGTAGTAGTCGCCTTTGTGATAAGGAACCAGCTGGCGCAGATACTCTTCACGGATCTGTGAGCCTGTAAAGCTGACATCACCAAACCGGTAACGCTGCCCGCTGTCATAGTCGATATCCCAGAACGCTTCATGCCGCTCAACCGAAACACCAAGCTGACTTTTTTTAAACTCACCATCAAAATAACCGTTGCGCAGAGCAATGCCGGAGAAGCCGCTTTTAAAGCTGTCGTATTTGCCCTGATTAAGTACCGTACCGACCACCGGACGTCCTGCGGCTATCCACTGTTGGTAATCAGGGTCTTTACTGCCTTCCCCCCCGACCACAATCGTGCTGCCGGCAATCTTTACCGGCGGACCGGCATCAACCTTTACGCGGATGATCGGGTTTTTACGATCCAGAGACTCAGGAGGGGTCGGAAACGTAATTACCGGTTGAAAGTAACCGAGCGCTTGCAGGCTCTGTTTAATGGAATCGGTCAGTCGTGCCTGGAAACGGTTATCCGCCGTAACTTCTTCACTGGCAATCGCTGCCAGACGGATCCGCACATTATTTTGTAATTCACCTGACAATCCCGTCAGTTGTAACTGAACGGTCGCAGCCTGAAGGGCAGGCGCTGTCAAAAGCATTACCGTCATACCAAATAGCGATAAACGTAGACGTGGCACGTAAACTCCTGTTTAAACCGGCCGTTTTCCCGGTGAGCTTTTCCGGCTATCGGTAGCCGGAAAGGCAAAAACAACGAAAAATGAAAAACTAAGATAGTTAGCGGCTATTGTCGATAAATGCTGCAGTTAACACAACACCTGGCAGTAAGATATAACGCTATTTTTCGGTTTAATGACGTAATGATGGCGGTAAAGCTAAGATAAAAAACCAGCACAGACTGTTTTACGACAGATTATTTTGGCGATGAAAATTTGTTCATCTTTCCCTCTGGCGGCCTCTCTGTGGCTGCTGCTATAATCGCTTCTTCAGGAAAGCCTGAGCCGTTCTGTCTGAGAGGTACGCTAATTAAGCTGCCGGACAGACATTTTTGGCGCGGATAGCCGATGTTACTGATATAAGCACTGTCAGCGCACGAGAAGGTCTATGTTGCCCACGCCAAAAATGACAAGAGTATAAATACTGGACCCTTTATGTTAGATAGCTTATTTGTCATTTTATTACTGATAGTCATCAGTTCTTTTTTCTCCCTGTCTGAAATTTCTCTGGCCGCTGCACGCAAAATAAAACTGAAATTGCTGGCAGATGACGGTGATGTCCGTGCCCAGCATATCCTGAAGATGCAGGAATCCCCGGGCATGTTCTTTACCGTAGTACAGATTGGTCTGAACGCGGTTGCCATCCTCGGCGGTATCGTCGGTGATGCTGCATTTTCCCCGGCATTCAGTTCGCTGTTCTCACGCTTCTTTGCACCGGAAATTGCCGATCAGCTGAGTTTTATCTGCTCTTTCACCATCGTCACCAGCCTGTTTATTCTGTTTGCAGACCTGACACCAAAACGTATCGGGATGATTGCACCGGAAGCCATTGCTCTGCGTATCATCCACCCGATGCGTTTTTGTCTGATGATCTTCCGGCCACTGGTGTGGTTTTTTAACGGTATGGCGAATAATATTTTCCGCCTGTTTAAAATTCCAATGGTCCGCAAAGATGACATCACCCCTGATGATATCTACGCGGTCGTCGAAGCCGGGGCGCTGGCCGGGGTACTGCGTAAACAGGAACATGAACTGATTGAAAATGTCTTTGAGCTGGAGTCACGCACTGTGCCTTCATCCATGACATCGCGGGAAAATATTGTCTGGTTCGATTTGAATGAAGATGAAGAAAGTCTGAAGTCAAAAATTGCACAGCACCCGCATTCTAAATTCCTGGTCTGTAATAACGATATTGACCATATTATTGGTTATGTTGACTCCAAGGAGCTATTACTGCGGGTGCTGGGGAATCAGAGCCTGACCCTTAACAGCGGCGTGCAGATCCGCTCTGCACTGATTGTTCCTGACACACTGACCCTGTCTGAAGCGCTGGAAAGCTTTAAATCTGCCGGGGAAGATTTTGCAGTGATCATGAACGAATATGCATTAGTGGTGGGCATTATCACACTGAATGATGTGATGACCACTCTGATGGGTGACCTGGTCGGTCAGGGCTTTGAAGAACAGATCGTTGCCCGTGATGCTAACTCATGGCTGGTCGAAGGAGGAACCCCGATCGATGATGTGATGCGGGTGCTGAACATTGACGAATTTCCCCATTCGGGTAATTACGAAACCATTGGCGGCTTTATGATGTACATGCTGCGTAAAATCCCGAAACGTACCGATTTTGTGATGTTTTCGGGGTATAAGTTCGAAGTG
This sequence comes from Tatumella sp. JGM94, assembly GCF_018257595.1. Taxonomy (NCBI): domain Bacteria; kingdom Pseudomonadati; phylum Pseudomonadota; class Gammaproteobacteria; order Enterobacterales; family Erwiniaceae; genus Tatumella; species Tatumella sp. JGM94. Next base: position 160,801 of record NZ_JAERJN010000003.1, read on the forward strand.
GTGGATATCGACAGCTACCGGATTGACCAGTTACTGGTCACCAGAATAGATGAACGCCCGGCAATGCTGGCCCCTGCCGGCACTATTGTCGCAGACGAGAATATCTCTGCCAGTTAAATGATTCAGGGCGCCTTCCGGCGCCCTGGCTTTATTAACGATACTCAGCCTGTAAACGCAGCACCTGGCGGTTAATTTCCGACATCACATTCAGTTGCTGCTTATCTTTTACAGTCGGCAGTAACAACCTGCCCTTATCGAAGTCAAAAGCCCCGATACCGCGAATATATAAGCGGCCTTTAAACAAAATTTTCACGTATTTAGCGATTTGCAGAGGGTTGTATCGCTGAAAAATCTTCATCCTTTCGATCCTTACTTGCTGATGCCCTGATATCCGCAACCGGATATCACTGCTATGACCACAATTTACCGGTAAATTGTCACACTGCTCAATCAGATAAACCATAAAAATGGTATGGATTAGTCTTATATTTTGTTTATCTATGTTAATACAGTATAAAAATCACATCTGTGCAGTAGCACACAATTATTTAACAACTGATGGCGACATATAATGCCGGGCATATATGTCAGTAAGATGATCACTGCACAGAAGAGTGGCCGTACCGCAGTTAAGGGTGTTGCAGAGAAAAGTGCGTAGCAAGCCGGTAAGGGATACAGCACAGGGCACGCCGGCGCCCCCGCGGGCTGAATAGGATTAGCCCGCCGATGCAGTCCGGCGGGAGAGAATGGTCAGAACACACTGACCCGGAAACCGGGATTGAGGAAGGACTCACGTGGCGTATAATCCAGTGTTTTTCCGGTCCAGTCAGTGACATGCGCCCCGGCAGCTTTTGCTACAGCATGTCCGGCCCCCGTGTCCCAGATATTCGTCGGTCCGAAACGCGGGTAGAGTTGTGCTTTGCCCTCTGCGACCAGACAAAACTTCAGGGATGATCCGACAGACGTGGTCTGATGTTCTCCCAGTTGTTGCAGATACTCTTTCAGTTCACTATCAGCATGGGAACGGCTTACCACAACCAGCGGCGGATTTGCCTGCTGCACCTGAATCTGACGGCGGTCCCCCTGTGTTTCTTTCCAGGCTTTTCCTTCCGCGGCAAAATACATCAGGTCCGTCGCGGGTGCATAGACAACACCTGCAACCGGCACCCCCTGCTCAATCAGGGCGATATTTACCGTGAACTCTCCGTTACGACGTATAAACTCTTTAGTGCCATCGAGCGGATCAACCAGCCAGTAACGCTGCCACTGCTGACGTTCTGGCCAGCTTACGGGTGACTCTTCCGATAGCACCGGAATATCCGGAGTTATTCGGCTCAGCCCGTCGAGGATCACATGATGAGCTGCTATATCCGCGGCGGTCACCGGGGAATTATCTGCTTTATGCAGGATGTCCGGCGGCTGTTCGGCATTATATATCTGCATAATTTCCACACCGGCTGCTCTCGCTAACTGACAGAGTTGTTCCAGCATTATTCACCCCCTTCATGTTCGGCACCCCACAGAGAAGTGCGCCGTCATTAGTTGTCGTTTTTTCAGTGTACCGTATTTTCTCTGCTGACGCAGAGAGGGTGGCGGGAACAGATATCGCTGACAACACCCTGAGCGAATCCGTCATCCCGCGCCAGGTCTACGGGCGCAGGCAAAAAAAACCGGCCCTGTGGCCGGTTCAGATTAATGCAGTGAATTACAGAATATCCAGTAACTCTACTTCGAAGACCAGAGTGCTCAGCGGAGGAATTGATGCACCGGCACCACGCTCGCCGTATGCCAGCTGCTGAGGGATCACCAGCTCCCACTTCGAGCCTACCGGCATCAGGGTCAGAGCTTCAATCCAGCCCGCGATAACGCCGCTGACAGGGAATTCTGCCGGTTCACCACGCTGTACAGAACTGTCGAATACGGTGCCATCGATCAGTTTGCCTGTATAGTGTACGCGGACACGATCCTGACGCGAAGGTATCGCACCTTCACCCTGAGTCAGTACGCGGAATTGCAGACCAGACTCAGTGCTGCTGACGCCTTCACGCTGACGATTTTCTTCAAGATATTTCAGCCCTTCTGCTGCCATAACCTGAGTACGTTCCTGACGAACCGCTTCAGCGCGTTCATGAACTTCACGCAGTGCGCGATGTACGACGTCCACAGGGACAGCCGGCGAATTTCCTTCCAGCGCATCACGCAGGCCGGCGAGTAAAGCTTCAGGCTGTAACCCTTGTAAACCTGATTCCAGCAGTTGCTGCCCGACCTGCAGACCAATACCGTAACTAGCCTGTGCTTCAATGCTATCAAAAGAAAGAGTCGTCATTTCTGTTCCTGATTTATCTTAAAAAAGTGAAACGGCAGCATAACAGCGCACGCCGCCGGGGTAAAACCGAACCTGCTGCTGGTGACTTTTTTTTCTGAAAGATGAACAATAGTCAGCTTAAGGTGCGTATATCCGCCGGCCGGTGATAACTACGACGGCAGTTCAGCATCGCGACTATCATTATCTGTGTAAGAAGAGAGACAAAATGGGCCAATTTGCCCGCCGTAATCCCCCTGTCACCCGGAACCGCGTAGCCGCTGTCCTGAGGGCCGTACGCCCCGCAGCCATACGCAAATTAATTATCCCGCAACAGGACACCACTATGCGGACACAGAAAAAAAATATCAGCCCGGATTCACTGATTAGTAATATCCGGCAATGGCCAGAAAAGTTGCACTGGCTGGATCCCCTGCCGCTGACTCACCGCTGGGGAATATTTATCGGTCTGTTGCTGATAATTACGGGTTTTTTATTACCGGGTCAGTCCACGCAATTTCCGGTACAACGGTCCGTGAATACTTCACAGGCGATAATGCAGGCACAGCTGGATAATAGCAGTGATAGCTCGTCATCGTTGCCAGCCCCTTCGTCAGATGATCCACAGGGACAATGGCATAATTACCAGATAAGCGATGGGCAGACGCTGGCTCAGCTATTCCGTGATAATAATTTACCGGTCAGTGATGTGTTTGCGATGGCAAACGCAGAGGGTACAGATAAGCCTTTAAGTAATTTACAGGCAGGACAGCAGATTCGGCTGCAGATTAATGCCCGTGGCACCGTGACAGCCCTGACACTGAATAACAGCAACGGACCCGTGCTTTTTACCCGTCAGAGCAACGGCAGCTTTATCCGGGCGCAGTAAAACTGTCTGTCATGCAGGCGGACTGTACAAACAAAAACGCCGGCACAAGGCCGGCGTTTTCGCATTACTGCAAATTATGCAGCAACGACGTTAACAACCAGTTTAGCAACTACTTCGCTATGAACCTGGAAATTAACTTCGTATTCGCCGGTAGAGCGCAGAACGCCTTCGGCTAAACGAACTTCGCTTTTCGCAACGTCAACGCCGGCAGCAGATACTGCATCAGCGATATCGCGTGCGCCGATAGAACCAAACAGTCTGCCACCGTCACCGGCTTTAGAAGTAATGGTTACTGTCGCCAGTGCGTTGATTTTCTCAGCACGGGCATTGGCAGCAGCCTGAGTTTCAGCTTGTTTAGCTTCCAGCTCAGCACGACGAGCTTCGAAAAACTCGATGTTAGTTTTAGTTGCAGGGACAGCTTTACCCTGTGGAACCAGGAAGTTACGAGCGTAGCCCGCTTTTACGTTTACCTGATCACCCAGGTTACCCAGGTTTGTTACTTTATCAAGCAGAATAACTTGCATTACCTTATCCTCTCAAAGTCGTTAATGGACAGTGGCCGATTACTGATGACGATCAGTGTACGGCAGCAGAGACAGGTAGCGCGCGCGCTTGATAGCACGGGCCAGCTGACGCTGGTATTTTGCGCGAGTACCGGTAATACGGCTCGGTACAATTTTGCCACTTTCAGTGATGTAGTTTTTCAGCGTTGCGATATCTTTATAATCGATCTCTTGAACGCCTTCCGCGGTGAAACGGCAGAACTTGCGACGACGGAAATAACGTGCCATTAGGCTAGTCTCCAGAATCTATCAATTCAATCTGCTCGGCATGTAACACTATTCGGCTTTGTCCTGTCGCTGCCTGATGGCAATGCAGGAAACCTTCCAGAATAAGTTGCGTGCCGACCGTTATATGTTGAGTAATCTGCTGATGTTCGTTACCACTGACAATAACAGGGATACGACACCATGCATGCCGGGATAATCCGGCTTCCTCCTGTAAGGATTTATGCTCAAGCACAAACTGACAGTGAGGAATTCCTGAGGGGCTGGTCTTTCTGACAACCTTGCCACAGACATTGCCGGACAGGTGCAGACGATTAGCCACCCTCATGGATTACTCTTCAGTTTCCTCAGCATCTGAGTCATCAGTGGTTTCGTTAGCGAAGTCTTCACGACGATCACGACGTTCTTCTTTCGCTTTAACCATTGGTGACGCTTCAGTTACCGCGTTTTTAACGCGCATAACCATGCTACGGATAACGGCGTCGTTGAAGCGGAAATTAGTTTCCAGCTCATCGATAACACTCTGCGGAGCTTCAACGTTCAACAGAACGTAGTGTGCTTTGTGCAGTTTGTTGATCGGGTAAGCCAGCTGACGGCGACCCCAGTCTTCCAGACGGTGGATCGTGCCTTCTGCACCGGTGATAGCACCAGTGTAACGCTCGATCATTCCTGGAACCTGCTCGCTCTGGTCAGGATGGACCATAAATACGATTTCGTAATGACGCATCGGTTGCTCCTTACGGATTATTCAGCCTCCTGTCAGGGTCAGCCGCGGCCCATGGAAGCAAGGAACGTGTTTAAGTGCGGCCGAAAAATTGACGCGTAATAATACTGACCCTGAGGGCGAAATTCAAGCAATTAAATCACGAATAATGACAAAGATTGCATCACCATAATATGGCGTAGCAGCGATTAGCGGCACTACCGCTAACAGACTATAATAATGCCACTTTACAGGAGGAACAGATGAAGATGATATTCCGGATGTTCTGTGCTGCAACCCTTTGTTCGGCAGTAACTTTCCCGGCCGTCGCAGGGCAGCAAACCAGCTTAAATACGCTTATCCATAGCCCGCAGGGCCGTCAGCAATTTTCACAGCTGGTCACAGGACAACATCTGCCTGACTGGGTAAAGAAAGGAGGGACCGAAACGCCGGCACAGCCGGTGACGCTGAACGGTGAGCGGTATCAGGTATATTATGCCTGTAAACCGCATAACTGCTCTGCCGAACAGTTCGCCCTGCTTTACTCGCCGGCAGAAGGCACAATGAGTGGTGTATTTGTTCGTCATGATGAAAGACGTCATACGGAGCAATTACGCTGGCTGAACCTGAGTGACAAATTATCCATTGATGGCAGAACCGTATTATATGCGGCCATTACCGGCAGCCTGGAAAATCACCCCGATGATTTCAACTATACCGCCAGCCACTGACTGACAGCCCGGCCGGTGGCAGAGTAAAGCAATATTCTGTGCCACGCCGGGAGCACTCCCGGCACAGCAGCTGTAGTTATGACTGACGCTGGCGTACCGCTTCGAACAGACAGATTCCTGTCGCCACCGATACATTCAGTGATGACACACTGCCCGACATAGGAATACTGATAAGTTCATCACAGTGTTCACGGGTCAGACGGCGCATTCCGTCACCTTCTGCTCCCATCACCAGTGCCATAGGTCCGGTCATTTTACTCTGGTACAGATTGTGGTCGGCTTCGCCGGCAGTGCCGACAATCCACACATGGTAGTCCTGCAACAAACGCATGGTACGAGCCAGGTTAGTTACACGGATCAAAGGCACCGATTCGGCAGCACCACAGGCGACTTTCCTGGCGGTCGCGTTCAGTGAAGCAGAACGGTCTTTCGGTACGATGACCGCATGGACTCCGGCCGCATCAGCACTACGCAGGCATGCGCCCAGGTTATGCGGATCCGTCACTCCGTCGAGGATCAACAGGAAAGGCTGTTCAGTTTTTTCCAGCAAATCAGGCAGATCACCTTCCTGATAATGACGGCCGGGTTTAACGCTGGCAATAATCCCCTGGTGAACTGCGCCTTCGGCTTTGCTGTCCAACCACTGGCGGGTCGCTACCTGAACAGCAACCCCCTGAGCTTCCAGTGCGGCGACCAGCGGTTGCAGACGGCGATCATCGCGCCCTTTCAGAATAAATACTTCCTGAAAACGTTGCGGGTCACGCTCCAGTAAGGCCTCTACGGCATGAATACCAAAAATAATTTCGCTCATAACTCAGTTCAATGGTTGGACGTTAATAACAGGCGCTTTCCGGGGGACGGAAAGCGCCCTGAATAAGGGAATCAGTCAGCTTTCTTCGCGACTGCTTTGCCCTTTCTGGCTGCACGTTTCGCTTTAGTTGCTGCCGCGATTTTACGTGTTTTCTCTGATACTTTTTTGCCTTTTTTCACCGGTTGTGCCGGAGTTTCGGGCTGGCTGCTGTTCTGCGCAATTTTCTTTTTTGCAGAACGCTTTTTTCCTGATTTCTTTTTATCCGCGCGGAAGCTGCTGTCAGCCTCAAAGTTCTTTGCTGACCCCGTTTCGCGGCGACGCTTACCGGCAGAAGATGCCGATTGTTTTTCTTTCTCACGGGCGGTTTTACCTGCTCCGCGAGGCTGACGCTTACTGGAGATCAGCGCAAAATCAATCTTACGCTCATCCATATGTACCGCATCGACCCGGATCTCGACAATATCACCCAACCGGTAGGTGTGTGCACCGGACTCGCCGATCAACCGCTGACCTACCGCATCAAAACGGTAATAGTCATTATCCAGCGTCGAAACGTGTACCAGGCCATCGATAAACAGATCATTGAGGCGTACAAAAAAGCCGAAGCCGGTCACACTGGAAATCACACCGCTAAAGGTATTCCCCACCTGATCCTGCATAAAGTCGCATTTCAGCCAGTCGGCAACATCACGGGTCGCTTCATCAGCCCGGCGCTCAGTCATTGAACAGTGCTGACCTAATTGCAGCATCTGTTGCAGATCATAGTGATAGCCGCCGGTCGGTGTACTGTTTGCTTGTAATTCCCCGGCATTTTTCGCCAGCAGATACTTGATTGCACGGTGCAATAACAAATCCGGATAGCGACGGATAGGCGACGTAAAGTGCGCATAGGAGGCAAGTGCCAGACCGAAGTGCCCCCGGTTTTCCGGATCATAAACCGCCTGCTTCATCGAACGCAGCAGCATGGTCTGTAACATTTCCGCATCCGGCCGGTCGGCAATTTTTTCCAGCAACTCAGAATAATCGAGCGGAGCGGGTTTGTTCCCCCCTGACAGGCTCAGGCCCAGCTCACTAAGGACCGTACGGAAGCTCTTGATACTGTCTTCTGAAGGTCGATCATGGTCACGGAATAACGCAGGTTCCTGGTATTTTTCGACAAAACGTGCTGAGGCAATATTAGCCAGGATCATACATTCTTCGATAAGTTTATGGGCATCATTACGTACCGTACGCTCAACCCGTTCAATACGGCGTTCCGCATTGAAAATAAACTTAGCTTCTTCAGTTTCGAAAGAAATGCCTCCGCGCTGAGCACGGGAGGTTTCCAGCACCTGGTACATACGATGCAGTTCTTCCAGGTCACCGACCAGTGGTGCGTAATGTTCACGCAATTCCTGATCCCCCTGCAGAATATTCCAGACCTTGTTATAGGTCAGGCGGGCATGGGAATTCATTACCGCTTCGTAGTGTTTATAACCACTCAGTTTACCGGCCGCAGAAATCGTCATTTCACACACCATACACAGACGATCGACCTGCGGATTCAGTGAACACAATCCGTTAGACAGGACTTCCGGCAGCATAGGTACGACCTGTGAAGGGAAATACACGGAGGTGCCGCGCTGCTGAGCTTCATTGTCCAGTTCACTGCCGGGACGAACATAGTAACTGACATCGGCAATCGCAACCCACAGCCGCCAGCCGCCACCCCGTTTTTTCTGGCAGTAGACCGCATCATCAAAATCACGGGCATCTTCGCCATCGATGGTGACTAACGGCAGGTGACGTAAATCGATGCGTCCGGCTTTCGCCTGCTCCGGAACCTGCTCGCTAAGCGCAGCCATTTGCTGCTCAACGGCTTCCGGCCAGCTGTGGGGAATTTCATGGGTACGCAGGGCCATATCCACGGCCAGGCTGGTGCCCATATCATCGCCAAGGATCTCGATCACCCGGCCAATGGCTTTCGCGCGGCGGGTCGGACGTTTTTCAAGTTCGACCACAACCACTGCCCCCATCCGCGCATTCAGGGTAAATTCCGGTTCAATAAGAATATCAAAACTCAGACGGCTATCATCGGGCACCACAAAACCGGCACCGGCGTCGACAAAGTAACGTCCGACAATCTGGTTATTGCGGGGTTCAACCACCCGCACCACCCTGGCTTCACGCCGGCCTTTACGGTCGGAACCTCCTGGCTGAGCCAGGATAATGTCGCCATGCATACAGAATTTCATCTGCTCAGCTGACAGATACAGGTCATCTTTGGAATTTTCTATCCGCAGGAAACCGTAGCCGTCACGGTGCCCTATCACTTTACCGCGCAGCAAATCCAGCCGTTCCGGTAAGGCATAGCACTGACGACGGGTAAAAACTAATTGTCCGTCGCGCTCCATCGCTCTCAGGCGGCGGCGCAACGCTTCGATCTGTTCTTCGCCGCTGATACCCAGCTCACGGCCGAGTTCTTCACGGTTAGCAGGTTTTTCACGTTTATCTAAATGGGCAAGGATAAATTCCCTGCTGGGGATCGGATTATCATATTTTTCCGCTTCCCGTTGCTGAAAAGGGTCTTTTGACACAGGTACCTCCAATGTCATGAATGTGTATTTACCACAGCGGCATCCGTGATAAAAATTTTATATAAGTTGTCGTTATTTTGAACGATATCCGCAAGCGTATAGTTATCCAGTTCTTTCAGAAATTGTTCCATTGCACTATGTAACGCTGCTTTCAGGCGGCAGGCCGGGGTAATAGCACACTCATCACAATTCACTAGCTGTAAAGGTTCTAACTTTCGTACTACTTCACCGAGATTAATCGCTTGTGCAGGCATGCCAAGACGAATACCACCATGCTTTCCGCGACTGGTCTGAACAAAGCCCTCGCGGCTTAACTGGTTAATAATTTTAACCATATGGTGTCGCGAAACGCCATAGACATCCGTCACTTCAGTGATACTTGTCATCTGCTGCTCCGGTAAGGTTGCCATAAAAATCAACGCCCGAAGACCGTAATCTGTAAAGCTGGTTAGCTGCACTGTTTCCTCATCGTGTTCGCCGGATAAAAATGGCGCAGTGATTAAGCAAAAGGAACCTCTGTATATTGATAATAAACCAGAGTTCGGGATGCCGGAGAATTATTTAAACAACCAATGAACCGGATCAGAAAACAGGAGGAAAGGAAAACGCTGGCAGGAAAGACAAAGGCCGGAATAATTCCGGCCTGAGTATGATTAAGCATCAAACGGGTCGCGCAAAATCATCGTTTCACTACGGTCAGGACCGGTTGAAATAATATCCACCGGTACGCCGGTCAGTTCTTCAATACGTTTAATATAGTCATGGGCAGCTTTCGGCAATCCTTCCGGTGTTTTAACGCCGAAAGTTGTTTCGCTCCAGCCAGGCATTGTTTCATAAATTGGCTCAATACCTTCCCAGCCTTCTGCTGCCAGCGGAGTCGTCGTCACTTCACGACCATCCGGCATCCGGTAACCGACACAGATCTTAACGGTTTCCAGACCATCCAGTACATCCAGCTTAGTCAGACAGAAACCTGACAGGGAGTTGATTTGCACCGCGCGGCGCACTGCGACTGCATCCAGCCAGCCAGTACGACGACGGCGGCCGGTGGTGGCACCAAACTCATTACCTTTCTGTCCCAGGAACTCACCCGTTTCATCAAACAGTTCGGTCGGGAACGGACCCGCACCGACACGGGTTGAATAGGCTTTCACGATACCCAGCACATAATCAACATAACGCGGGCCCAGACCTGAACCGGTCGCAACACCCCCGGCGGTGGTATTCGATGAAGTCACATACGGATAAGTACCGTGATCGATATCCAGCAATGTCCCCTGAGCACCTTCAAACATAACCAGATCACCGCGTTTACGGGCGTTATCCAGTAATTCAGAAACGTCCACCACCATGCCGGTCAGAATGTCGGCGATCGCCAGAACATCATCGAGGACTTTCTGGTATTCAACCGGTTCGGCTTTGTAATAATGGACCAGCTGGAAGTTGTAATATTCAACAATTTCTTTCAGCTTAACGGCGAACGTTTCTTTATCAAACAGGTCACCTACACGTAAACCGCGGCGGGCCACTTTATCTTCATAAGCAGGGCCAATACCACGTCCGGTAGTCCCGATGGCTTTATCGCCGCGCGCTTTTTCGCGAGCCAGATCCATCGCCACATGATATTGCAGAATTAACGGACAAGCTTCAGATAACAGCAGACGTTCGCGTACCGGTATACCGCGATCTTCCAGGCCTTTCATCTCTTTCATCAATGCTTCAGGAGACAAAACCACGCCATTACCAATAATGCTGGTAACGTTATCGCGCAGGATACCTGATGGAATTAAGTGGAGGACGGTTTTTTCACCGTTGATGACCAGTGTGTGACCGGCATTGTGGCCACCCTGATAGCGAACAACATATTTCGCACGTTCAGTCAGAAGATCTACGATTTTACCTTTGCCTTCGTCACCCCATTGGGTGCCAAGTACGACGACGTTCTTACCCATTTTCCAAAACCACCGATTGCTTAAAAAAGGATTCTACCATCTGAAATAGTCTCTTTCAGCATTTTTAGCATACGGTTGCGTACTTTTTTTGCGGTGATTTTATTCAGTATCGTAAAACCCGCAGACTTCAGCGACTGACCATATAATAGATCACGATTCCCGCGACCACCAGTCCGCCACCGAAACGTCGTAATACGTTATCAGGCAGTTTTACCATCGCGGCAATAAATTTACGCCAGCCTCCGGGATAGAGCATCGGCCCGAGGCCTTCCAGAACCAATACCAGCGCTAACGCCATCCAGATTGTTGTATTCATCTTGCGGTCCAATAGAAAAGGCCGGCAAACGCCGGCCTGTCAGTGTAAAACAGTAAAATCAGTGACTTGCAGCGGTTGACGGTGATTTCATAAAACGTAAGAAATCATTGTCCGGGCTCATTACAATCACGTCTTTATTGCCACGGAAGCTGTTTTCATAAGCGGTCAGACTTCTGATAAAGGCATAAAAATCAGGATCTTTACTGAAAGCATCTGCAAACAGTTTTGCGGCTTCTGCATCCCCTTCACCACGGGTAATCAGAGCCTGGCGTTGTGCTTCAGCCAGAGTCTTAGTGACCTGATAGTCAGCCTGAGCGCGCAGCTTTTCAGCCTCTTCCTGTCCCTGAGAACGCTGACTACGGGCAACAGATTCACGTTCCGCACGCATACGATTATAAATAGCCCCTGACACTTCAGCAGGCAGGTTGATCTGTTTGATACGAACATCAACAACATCAATCCCCAGTGCGGCCATACTGTTTGGATTTACCGCAGCCACTTTCCCCTGAGTCTCCTTCTCTACCCTTGCCGCCGCGCTGGCAATGGCATCATCTGCGGCCGGGGTTTGCACATCGTCGTCACTGCCGGCACTGCCGGTATTCAGGGCATCCCGTACATCCGTCGTCAGGCGGCCACGTGAATCGGTAACGATATCACGCACATCCAGCCGGCCGATTTCAGAACGCAGACGGTCACTGAACTTACGTTTCAGTAATAACTCAGCCTGGGAGATATCTCCGCCACCAGTCGCCAGATAGTAACGACTGAAATCACTGATCCGCCATTTAATGTATGAATCAACGATCAGATCTTTTTTCTCTTTGGTCACAAAACGGTCGGCCTGGTTATCCATGGTCTGGATACGTGCATCCAGTGTTTTTACGGTCTCAAAGAAAGGCACTTTGAAATGCAGACCCGGCGTATACACCAGCGGTTTATTCTCGCTGTCACGTAACACTTTACCGAAACGAACCACGATACCGCGTTGTCCTTCCGGGATAACGAACATTGAGGTGAACAATAACACCACCACAATCACAGCCACTACAATTACAGACTTACGCATTATTCATCTCCTCCATCACGCTGGCCATCATTGCGCAGCGCATTCGCCCGTCGCTGATCCATAACACTTTCCGGCGAAAAGCCTGAGGTATTACGACGCATGCTGACTTCAGAAGAGGAAACCGATGACGGTTTAAGCGGTGTCATCGGGGCGACTGCTTTTTCCCGGGTCACTGCAGCAGTGCCGCCTTTCAATAGCTGATCCAGCGGCATAACCATCAGGTTATTACTTTTGTCATTGACGATAACTTTACGGGTCTGGGACATAACCCGTTCCATAGTGTCCAGATACAAACGTTCTTTGGTGATCTGTGGCGCGGCTTTATATTCCGGTAAAATCTCGGCGAAACGGGCGACTTCACCCTGAGCTTCCAGCACAGTACGTTCTTTATAAGCACGTGCTTCCTCAAGAATACGCTGAGCCTGGCCGTTAGCCCGTGGCTGTACTTCATTCGCATAGGCTTCAGCCTCACGAACATATTGTTCACGATTTTCACGCGCAGCGATTGCATCATCAAATGCCGCTTTTACTTCTTCAGGCGGACGGGCAGCCTGGAAGTTAACATCCAGCACACTGATACCCATATTGTAAGGGCGAATAGTATCTTCAATCTCACGCTGAGTTTCGCTACGCACGACAGTACGTCCTTCCGTCAGCACACGATCCATGGTTGAACGACCAATCACACCGCGTAATGCACTGTCAGTCGCCTGACGCAGACTGTCATCAGCATTGGTTACCGAATACAGGTAACGTTCGGGATCCGTGACCCGGTACTGAACGTTCATTTCCACCCGCACTACGTTTTCATCGGAAGTCAGCATTACTCCGGAGGTCGCCAGTTCCCGAACGGCTTCTACGTTGACCGGACGGACATTATCAATAAATGTCGGTTTCCAGTTCAGCCCGGGACCTACCAGATGGCTGAACTGCCCGAAACGGGTGACGACCCCGCGTTCAGCTTCGCCAATGGTGTAAAATCCGCTGGCGGCCCAGACCGCCACCACAACTACCGCAACAATGCCTGCAATTTTTCCGGTGGACGGACCATCGCCTTCTGATTTTCCTCCACCAAATTTCCCCAGTTTACTGCTGAGTTTTCGGAAAATGTCGTCCAAATCAGGAGGGCCCTGATCACGACCCCCACGATTTCCCCCGGAGTTGCCGCCTTTATTATTGCTGCTTCCCCACGGGTCGCGGTCCTGTCCGTTATTACCGGGCTGATTCCACGCCATGCTTATACTCCATTTATAGTAGTGCGGTGATAATTTAACGTAAGTGCGGTGGTATCCGATGTTGAGATACTATTATTCAGGTATTGCTAAAAATCAGACAATATAATCAATGACTGAGGGCTCCTGCTTGCACAGGCGCCGCCAGTCAACAATTGGCATACGGATCTGTATTCCGGTACTGCCGTCTTCTTCATTCCACTCTTTTTCTATCGCATGCAGCTGATAGAAGCGGCTGCGTAACTTACCGGCTTCCGGTGGCAGTCGCAGCTGATAGCTGGCAATTTCACCAGCCAGCCGTTCAGACAAGGCCTGCCAGAGTAACGGCAGTCCGACACCACTGCGGGCAGATAACCACACCCGTACCGGCATATTCTCTTCATTACGATCAATACGCGGCTCAAAATCGTCCAGCATATCGATTTTATTCATCACCAGTAATGCCGGAATTTCATCTGCTTCAATTTCGGCCAGTACGTCATTGACCGCATCAATATTTTCGCTGACCCGTAAATCAGCGGCATCAATAACATGCATCAGTAAAGAAGCCTGCCGGGTTTCCTGTAATGTGGCTTTAAACGCAGCCACCAAATCATGAGGCAAATGGCGGATAAATCCGACGGTATCGGCCAGCACAACTTCACCGACATCAGCAACCTGTAACCGGCGCAGTGTCGGGTCAAGGGTGGCAAATAACTGGTCTGCCGCATACACCTCTGCGGAAGTCACCGCATTAAACAGTGTTGATTTCCCGGCATTGGTATATCCCACCAGCGAAACCGTGGGTACGTCAGCTTTTGCACGTGCCTGGCGCCCCTGTTCGCGCTGCTTCTCTACCCGTGACAGGCGCGATAATATCAGGCTGATACGATTACGCAGTAAACGACGGTCAGTCTCCAGCTGGGTTTCCCCCGGGCCACGCAGTCCTATTCCGCCCTTCTGACGTTCAAGGTGTGTCCAGCCCCGTACCAGGCGGGTTGCCAGATGACGTAGCTGGGCAAGCTCAACCTGCAATTTACCTTCGTGAGTACGGGCCCGTTGTGCAAAGATATCCAGAATAAGTCCGGTACGATCGACCACCCGGCATTGACATAAACTTTCCAGGTTACGTTCCTGGGCTGGTGACAGTGCATGATCAAACAGTACTACCGACGCACCGGTCGCTTTCACTGCTTCGGCAATTTCTGCCGCTTTGCCTTCACCAACGAAGTATTTGGGATGGGGAGCTTTACGGCTTCCGGTCACGACCTGGAGTGATTCAACACCTGAAGAAGAAACCAGTGTTTCAAATTCTTCTAAATCCTCCACGTCCCGGTCCTGTGAAAACCAGATATGGACCAGTACGGCCTGCTCGCCGGCATCATAACGCTCAAACAAGCGAAAACCTCTCTTTAAAAAAGACCAGGACGGGAAACACTAAATTGTTGCCAGCCCTGGCATGCGAGTGACTAATTACTCTGCGCTGTCACCGTCTTGTTGTGACTGTGTCGGTGCTGTCCCGTTATTATGATAGTTGCTACCACCTGCCGGAGCATTGGTGTGATGAGACACAGGACGAGAAGGCACCACGGTAGAAATCGCGTGCTTATAGACCATCTGACTAACGGTATTTTTTAACAGAATGACAAACTGATCAAATGACTCGATCTGACCTTGCAATTTAATGCCATTCACCAGATAAATCGAAACCGGTACACGTTCGCGACGCAACGCGTTCAAAAACGGGTCTTGTAATGATTGCCCTTTAGCCATTCTATCTTTTCCTTATATGCTTGTTGTTTATTATTTCAGAACCAACAGTGTAAAAATTGCGAAAAATTTTGCGCACGGTAACGAATCAATTGTACACAATCACCGAATGTTAGCACTAACTACCTGCATAATCGCATCTTGTGCCAATGCGGGTTGATCACTGTCAAGCCAGTGAACATTTTGCCAGCCACGTAACCAGGTCATCTGCCGTTTTGCCAGCTGTCGTGTGGCACAGATTCCGCGAAAAACCATTTCATCGTAATCTGTTTCACCCGATAAAAATGCCCACATCTGGCGATAGCCCACACAGCGAATTGACGGCATATCCGTATGCAGATCACCTCGTGCAAATAATTCCCGTGCTTCAGCCTCAAAGCCCGACGCCAGCATCTGCTGAAAACGTAACGCAATGCGCTCATGCAATAATTCCCGGGTTGCAGGCGCAATAGCGAACTGCATCACATCGTAGGGTAACGTTTCACCAGAAATTTTTGTCAGCTCAGTTAAAGTTTTACCCGAAATCAGGAAAACTTCCAGTGCCCTTGAGAGTCTCTGCGGATCATTCGGATGAATACGCAGACCCGCTTCAGGATCTATCTGACATAAATCACGATGCAGGGACTCCCATCCCTCATTTTTCGCTCTGTCTTCCAGCTGTTTGCGGACTTCAGGGTTTGCCGCAGGCAACGGTGACAATCCCTCAAGTAACGCTTTGAAATAGAGCATCGTTCCGCCAACAAGCAACGGAATACGCCCGTCTCTTACAATATCATCCATTTCTTTCAGCGCATCACGACAGAAATCTGCCGCTGAATATGCTTCAGCAGGATCCCGGATATCCAGCAACCGGTGCGGCGCCAGGGCCAGTTCTTCTGCCGAAGGTTTTGCGGTACCGATATCCATCCCTTTATAGATCAACGCAGAATCGACACTGATAATTTCCACCGGCAGCTTCTGGCGCAATGCAATGGCCTGTGCCGTTTTTCCGGAGGCTGTCGGCCCCATTAAAAATATCGCCTTCGGCCGGCTGGCCTGGTTTATTTCACTCATTTTTCAACGCTTCAAAGACATTATCTAAATCTACTGCCTGCAATAAGCCTGCCGGAGGTGCTGAAACCAGCGACGGTGTCAGCCTCTCCAGATCTGCCAGTAAGGCAATAGCCTGTGAGTGATTCCATTCCGAGTGAACAGTGTGGCAACGTGACGCCAGCCACTGGGCGAGTTGCTCTGCACCGACCTCTGACTGCAGGGCAAGATAGCCTAACAGTTCCGGAATCAAGTTTTGTAAATTTTGTGTTCGTAATGGTAAAGGCACACCACGTAAGGTCACATGCTGCGCATCTGTCGCAAAATCCATTCCCAGATATTGCAGGCTGTCGATGTGGGTTGTCAGGGCCCGGAGTTCCTGCTTCCCTGCTTTCAGGCGTACGGGGATCAGTAATGGCTGAGTACGCAGCGGCTCCCCGTCCGGTTGTAATTGCGCACGGATCAGCCAGCGTGCTGCGACTGTCAGGGAAATGATCCTCAGGCCCTGAGCGTTTTCCGTCACGGCATACGACTGGCGCAGCACCGTAAGCACCCGGCCAAAGCTCTGCTGATGGGCCTCCAGTGGTGAGTCTGTGGCTACTGGCCCGGGAGCTGATATACCGGTCGCCAGCGGCTCACGAGCAGCCGATAACATACGCTGGTAGGCCTCTCCCTGTTTCGCCTGATACCCTTCGCCAGAAAAAGTTTCCCTCGCAGGCCTGCTGGTGGCAGTGCTGCCACCACTGCGGCTCTGGCGGGCAGGCGGTTCACTGCTGCGGGTATCCCTCTCCGGGTGTCGCTCCGTCTCAGGTGGTGAGGAGAAACGGTTCGTTCCGGCAGAACGACGATTCTCCGGCGTGTGGCTGGCTGAAGGGGGATTATGTTGCGACTCTGTCAGCGGATCCCGTTGTGCTGCACTCTGTAAAGCACTGAGAACGCCCTGGTAAATAAAATCATGTACCAGACGTGACTGATGAAAACGCACTTCATGCTTGGCCGGATGTACATTAACATCAACCTGGTGGGGATCAATTTGCAAATAAAGCACATAAGCCGGCTGCTGATCATCCCCCAGCTTGTCCTGATATGCCTGGCGGATAGCGTGGTTGATCAACTTATCGCGCATCATACGACCGTTCACGTAACAATACTGCACGTCAGTGATCTGCCGTGCGCCCTGAGGTTCAGCCACCCATCCGTTCAGATTCAGCGAACCATGTTGCCACTCAAGGTACAGGGCATGCTCAACAAAAGTTGTCCCGCAAATAGCCCCTAAACGACGCTCACGCTGACGCTGGTCATTGGCAATCCGGTACTGACGCACCATTTTACCGTTATGGCTAAGGGACAGTTCCACGTCAAAACGTACCAGCGCAATCCGGCGAATAATTTCGTCGATATGGGTAAATTCGGTTTTTTCGGTACGTAAAAACTTACGCCGGGCGGGCGTATTATAAAACAGGTCTAAGACTTCCAGGGTAGTACCGCAAGGGTGCGCAGCGGGTTTCAGTGTTACTGCCATATCACGGCCTTCGGCATAGGCCTGCCATGCGCCGCTCTGCTCTGCGGTGCGTGACGTCAGTATCAGCCGCGACACCGAACTGATACTGGCCAGCGCCTCTCCTCGGAAGCCGAGACTCATAATGGCTTCAAGGTCATCCAGACTGGTAATCTTACTGGTGGCATGACGGGCCAGGGCCATCGCCAGTTCATCTTTAGCAATACCCGCGCCATTGTCCCGGATAGAAATACGCTTAGCTCCGCCTTTTTCTATCCCGATATCAATTTTCGTCGCCCCGGCATCCAGACTATTTTCCACCAGCTCTTTCACCACTGATGCCGGACGCTCTACCACCTCTCCGGCAGCTATCTGGTTAGCCAGCTGAGGTGGTAATATCTGTATAGCCATAGCCGATCCCCGCAGAAATAGCTTATCAACAGCCTCCGTTTCCGGATAATTTATGGCTGAGAAATAGTCAGAGTCTGGCCCAGCATTACATTTTCTGAGCGCATATTATTTTGTTGCATAATAGTTTTACCACTGACGCCGTAGCGCGCAGCAATACTGCTTAATGAATCACCTTTGACGACCTTATGCTTAATCATCGACGCTTTTCTGGCTACCGGCACACTTTTTCCGGCCACAGCGACCTTCAGACGTTGTCCTGTCCAGACGCCTTCTTTTTTCAGTTTATTTAGCGCTACCAGTGAACCCGGGGTGACACCATAGCGCTGAGCGATCCCTGACAGGGTTTCTCCCCGCTGCACAATATGGATGTGTGTCGTTCCCTTGCTAAGATTTCCCGCGGAACTCACCGCAATGGCTTTATTCTCTTTCTGCGGAATACTTTGCAGCGGATGGGTTTTAAAATAGTTATACAGCCCGTGATAGATAGCTTTCGCTATTTTATCCTGATAAGCACTGCTGCCCAGTAAACGTTCTTCCTGACGGTTACTGATGAATCCGGTTTCAACCAGTAACGACGGTATATCCGGTGACCGTAACACACCGAGACTGGCATGCTCTGGTAAACGTTTATGCATCGGGGTGACCACCCGCAGTTGCTGAATCACTTTGACGGCCACGTCATACCCTACCCGCTGCGAGTGCCCAAACTGCAGGTCCAGTACTGCCTGGCTAAAATAGGGGTCAGCTTTATTGCTTGCCAGCAGATCACCGGCACCGCCTAATAACTCAGATTGCTTCTCTGTTTTTTCCAGCCAGCCTGCCATTTCAGAATTTGCCCGCCGGTTTGAAAGTACCCAGACCGAAGCACCACTGGCTGTATGGCTGGGTGCTGAATCCGCATGGACAGACAACAGCAGATTGGCGTTTTCTTTACGTGCCACTTCCGAACGGCCCATTACTGATACGTAGTAATCCCCGTTACGGGTCATAACGGCCTTGAACATCCGGTTAGCATTCAGCAGTTTCTGTAATTTACGGGCAATAGAAATAGTGACATTTTTCTCTTTCAGGCCATTCTGGCCGATAGCGCCCGGGTCCTGTCCGCCATGGCCTGCATCAATAGCAATGATGACCTGCTCGTTACGCTGCGGTTGACTCACCGTCGTCGCAACTGCCTGACTGGCCGGTGGCTGCACCACCTGCGGGGTCACCGGACTGACCGGCGCTGCTTTGGCCGTTTGTCGCCCGCGTAAAGAAAAAATGACCTGATACTGATCACCTTGTTGTGTTAGCCGGGTGACAGTGCTGGCCGGCTGAGTCAGTTCGAACACCAGCCGGAAACTCTGATTATCCGCCGGTTGACTGGTACGAATGCGTTTTACAATATTTTCACCACTGAAGTTCAGCGGCAGGCCATTAATTTTCCCGGTCTGACGAATATCCATCACGACTCGTTCAGGATTGTGCAGAGAAAACCATGAATAGGCAGGTTTACCGCTAAAATGCAGGGTCACTGTCGTCAGTGAGTCGCCGTTCCGGACACCAATATTGGACAAGCTCGCCGCGACAGAAAGCCCCGGGAGCAGCAATATCATCCACAGAAACAGCCGGTAACGGCTAAAAAACCGCCGTGTCATATCTCTTTCCCGTCCGCGGTCAGTATGCTCAGCAGCGTTTCACCATACGGGCTTTCGGCAACAATTTCTGCCTGACGGGCATCACTGACGTAACTCATCGTTACCGTCAGGTCAGGGTCAGGTAAGAAACCGTTTCCGCGCTGCGGCCATTCCACCAGACAGATGGCATCCCCGGAAAAATAATCACGGATCCCCATAAACTCCAGTTCTTCCGGATCAGCCAGCCGGTATAAATCGAAATGATATATTGCACGATCACCAAGGGTATAGGGCTCAACCAGCGTATAAGTCGGACTTTTTACATTACCCTGATGCCCAAGTGCCTGAATAAAACCACGGCTAAAGGTGGTTTTTCCTGCCCCCAAATCACCATACAGGTAAATGACCGTGGCACGCTGGCTGGCAAGTGCCAGGGCAGCACCTAATCGGAGGGTAGCTGATTCGTCGGGTAAAGAGATTACAGAGGTTTTCATTCTTATTTCAGATTCATTTCCGGATTAACTAATCGCCTGAGCGGATAAAATAAATCGCTGGCTAACATACCCCGCATACCATACTCACGGGCAACAAGATCGGCAGCACCGCCATGGGCAACAACGCCTGCGCAGGCTGCATCATAGAGAGAGAGTTTCTGTCCGGCAAGTGCAGCAATGATACCGCTCAGTACATCGCCCATTCCTCCGCTAGCCATCCCCGGATTGCCCACATCAGCAATCACCGTCGCTCCGCTTTCAGACGCTATCACAGTACCGGCACCTTTAAGCACCACTACTCCGCCATAACGCTGTACCAGCTTATG
This sequence comes from Tatumella sp. JGM94, assembly GCF_018257595.1. Taxonomy (NCBI): domain Bacteria; kingdom Pseudomonadati; phylum Pseudomonadota; class Gammaproteobacteria; order Enterobacterales; family Erwiniaceae; genus Tatumella; species Tatumella sp. JGM94. The sequence continues at coordinate 181,290 of NZ_JAERJN010000003.1, forward strand.
TGCCGCCTGCAGCCGGTTACTCTCCACAACCTGAACCGATGTACCTAACAACCTGGCAGCTTCCCCCGGATGAGGGGTCAGGATGCGATTCTGACGTGTATCGGGGTCGATTGCCAGAAGGTTAAGGGCATCCGCATCCCAAAGTGTGTCTTTTTTACTTTTTTTTACCTGAGCAAGGATTCGGCGTCCCCAGTCTCTCTGGCCAAGGCCGGGACCGGTCACCACTATATCGGCCCAGTCGATACTTTCCTGTAATCGTTGTTCTGACACCGCAGCCACCATAAGTTCCGGACGAGCGGCCAGTAACGCGGTCACATGTTGCGGATGGGTCAGTACCCGTACCAACCCGGCACCACTGCGTAATGCGGCTTCTGCTGCCAGCCTTATAGCACCGCCGGTCCCCTCATCTCCCCCTGCCAGTAATAGCCGGCCATTATTCCCTTTATGTGCGGTTGCATTGCGGGGGAGGATCCAGCCCGATAAATCTGCCGTATCTTTACGACGGATCGGCGGCTCGCTATATATTTCACTGAGGGATGGCCCCAGCGGATCCACAAGGATCTTCCCGCAGTATTCCCGGGCTTGACCGGTCAGTAAACCTGCTTTTAAGGCAATAAAACTCAGTGTTACTGTCGCTTTGATCGCCTCTCCGGGTACGGCTCCCGTATCAGCCATCAGCCCTGACGGAATATCCAGTGCCAGCACCGGGCAAGATCGTTGTAAGGTTTTACGGATCAACTGACAATAAGGCTCTTGCGGTGCCCGGTTCAGTCCTATTCCCAGTAACCCGTCAATGATCAAATCCTCGTCACCGGGCCATTCACCGTCAGCAGCTGTGCATTTTCCGCCACACTCAAGCCACTTTTCCCGTGCACGGTGAGCTTCCGGCGGCGCATTCTGCCAGTCACAGGCGACCAGAGTTACCTGATATCCCGCCTGTTTTGCCAGCCGGGCGATAATATAGCCATCGCCACCGTTATTACCGCCACCGCACAGGACCCGCCAGTGTCTGGCCTCTGGCCATAACTGACATGCTCTGGCAAAAGCAGCCTGCCCGGCACGCTCCATCAGCGTATAAGGGCTGATACCCTCGGTTTCACATAAATATTTTTCAAGCCGGGGAAAGTGAGCGACAGGCCATACAGCTTCAGGTAATAACGGGGAACAGGGATCCTGAACAGACATTTGCCACCTCTTACGGGAGATAACGACAGGCAGCCACCATATCATGCTCCCGGTCCAAAATGGAGCTGACCCGCAGATATTGCAACTTCATACTTTACCTGCGCCGCGAGGTTTTATCCGATCCTGAGATAACATCGTGCTGAATTTTCTGACCGGAAATTTTTCTGTGGATAAAAATAAAAACGCTTGGTGATTCAAGGTGTACAGACGAAATATGACCAATACTGCATCAGGAAGATATTTGAATTATAAATAATTAAATCAATGCATTAAACACGACAATATCCGTTCGTGATGTCGGTAAGTTATGAGGAATGTTGTATGGGCGATTGTGGATAACTCTGTTCACAGAAAACGGAATATTACCATTAATACTGGGCAATATTTCGGGAAACAGGTCACTGATTGTAATGTTACCCACAGATTTCCATCTGGCGATGAATTTCGGGGAGGCGCATTATGCCGCTATCACCTGCTGATAGCAATCATCAAATCACATCCCTGAGACTGAATGGTTATTATTTGTTCATGTCAAAAAATACAGCCACTGAAAAAATCAGTATTAACTGGAATAATACGATAGTTATCAGACAACTATATTGGATTAGTAGCAGATCATTAATTTAATCAATGATCCTTAAGTACTGAGCAGGATCATCACTACGGCCGGAATAGATCGCATCAAAATCATCCCTGCAGAAACTATTCAGTGGCTACTTTTTCTTGCTATGCTGGGATTCGTTGTTGTTGTTCCTGTTTTCTGAACAACATCGTTTCAATAGTAAATAATCTATCGGCAATCTGGAAAATAAATAATGAATAGTCGCGAAATCATCTGGTTTGATGGGGAGTGGAGTACCAAGGATAAACCGGTTATTGGTTTAACCGATCATGCACTATGGATGGCCTCCGGAGTGTTCGATGGTGCCCGTTCCGTTAAAGGCCATCTGCCGGATTTGGATGCCCACTGTCAGCGGGCGATAAAGTCAGCTATTACCATGGGAATGGCACCTAAAATTTCTGCAGAAAATATTGCTGATTTAGTCCGTGAAGGCTTAACTCAGCTGCCACATGATACCGATTATTATATTAAAGTACTGTTCTTTTCACCGGGCGGATTCCTGTTACCGGATCCGGGCAGTACAACTTTCGCACTGCATATTTTTGAAACTGCGCTTCCGGAAGATAACGGTTTCAGTGCGACTTTCAGCCCTTATCGCCGTCCGGATGCCAGCATGGCGCCTACCGAAGCGAAAGCCTCCTGCCTGTATCCGAATACACAGCGTATTATCCGTGAAGCTAACCAGCGCGGCTTCAATACCGCCGTAGTACTGGATGCCGAAGGCAATATTGCCGAGTTTGCTGCGGCAAATCTCTGGATTGTTAAACAGGGTACCGCGTATACCCCGTTACCTAATGGCAGCTTTCTGAACGGAATTACCCGCCAGCGGGTGATTAAACTGCTGCGCGCAGAAGGTATTCCGGTGGAAGAAGTCACACTGACAACGGAAGATGTACTGAACGCTGACGAAATTTTCAGTACCGGTAACCATGGCAAAGTATTGCACTGTAATCGTATTGAAGAAAAAACATTATCCTGTGGCCCTGTCAGCAGCCTGGCCCGCCGGTTATATCAGGACTTTACCTTACAGTCTGAAAAAGTGACCGGCTGACCTGCCGCTTTCCATTGCTATAGAATCGTCAGCGTAAATCGGCGCTGACTTTTTTTGCCGGTCATTTCTGCCCCGCTTTCTCTGCCAGTCACCTGCATACCTTAGTCATATGACCAGTACGGAGGTGACCCGAATTTTTCGGCAAGAAAGTCACTGACGGTACGGACATTCAGCGGGATAAACCGCGCCCGGGGATAGACCATGGCAATAACGCTTTTTCCTGACTGACTCCGGCCTGCCACTCCGGTAATAGTCGAATAAACCGTTTTTGTCGTAACAGTTCACCTGCCTGCCAGTCCGGCATTAACACAATATCAGCCCCCTTAAGGGCTGCGTTGACCAGTGTTTCCGCATTGTTTGATAACAGAATCGCGTCCGGGGCGTGAATGATCGGGGCCTGATCTCCGCGACTGAGAAAAATGCGTTGTGCTCCCATCACACCGTTATAGACCAGCAAACGATGCGCAGCCAAATCTGCGGGGGAGAGAGGAAAACCGAAGCGTGACACATACTCAGGGTAGTGCCCGGCTAATTCCGCCAGCCAGGGAGCGATATGCTTTTGACCGAATACAACCGGGGCGTTAATCCTGACCAGCCCTGCCGGTGAATTCTGGCGATCACGCAAACGCTGTGCCGTATCATTCAGTACCTGGCGGAAAGTATTACCATACATCAGCCCGGCTTCGTTTGGCACGATAGTCCGGGTATTACGGTAAGGTTGTCTGAGGGAAAATAGCAACGAAAAAAGGACCCGAAGGTCCTTTTTTCTGCGACTTGCAAATACTCTCTCGTTTCGCAAATCTGAATCTGGAGCGGGAAACGAGACTCGAACTCGCGACCCCGACCTTGGCAAGGTCGTGCTCTACCAACTGAGCTATTCCCGCAATATTATCCATCGCTGATAAAGCGTATAAGCTGTATCCGGACAATTTTTTGATGTGCTGTATTCTACTAAGCACGACAGACCAGTCAACCATTTTTTCAATGACAGCAATCATTTGCTGTCATTTTCATCGCATTGCTTACTGATCGAGCAAGTCTTTGCGGGCCGCACTCAGGTACTGGAACATCGACCAGAAAGTTAATGCCGCCGCTATATACAGTGCCAGAATACCGGCAAGCTCGACACTGCTGTTAGGCCGCCACAGCAAGGCAACTAATGCCAGCATCTGTGCGGTTGTCTTTACTTTGCCAATCCATGAAACTGCCACACTGCTACGTTTTCCTATTTCAGCCATCCATTCACGCAGCGCAGAAATAATAATTTCCCGTGCAATCATGGTTGCAGCCGGTAATGTAATCCACCAGGAGTGAAAATATTCAGCCACCAGCACCAGTGCAATTGCCACCATAACTTTATCTGCTACCGGGTCGAGAAATGCACCAAAAGCAGTGGTTTGTTTCCAGCGCCGCGCCAGAAAACCATCAAACCAGTCAGTAATCGCCGCAAGGACGAACAATAACGCACAGCAGACCGGCGCCCAGCTAAAAGGCAGGTAAAACGCCAGTACAAAAAAGGGAATTAAAACAACCCTGAACAGCGTGAGATAGGTCGGTATGTTAAATTGCATAGGGGACTGACAGCCTGGATACGGTAGCGATAGCCTCTATGTTGCTACATTGCCCCTGCTGTTTCAATGCTAGTGTTTGAGAGAATGGAATATTTTTTCCGCCAGAGCCACAGAAATCCCGGGAACCCTGGCAATTTCATCAACAGTGGCATTTTTTAATGGCTGCAAGCCCCCCATATATTTCAGTAACTGCTGGCGACGTTTAGGTCCGATCCCTTCAATGCCTTCCAGGCTGCTGGCCGATTTTACTTTCGCCCGTTTCAGACGGTGTCCGGAGATCGCATGGTTATGAGATTCATCACGGATATGCTGAATAACATGCAGTGCCGGTGAGTCAGGAGGTAATGACATCCCCTCGCCTTCTGCATCGAGAAATAAGGTTTCCAGCCCGGCTTTACGGTCACTGCCCTTTGCCACGCCCAGTAATAGCGGGTGGTTTTTGTCCCAGTCGACTTCCAGCCCCGCAAAAACATCTTTCGCCTGAGCCAGTTGCCCCTTACCACCATCAATCACAATAACATCAGGAATTTTACTTGCCTCGAGTGCTTTACTGTAACGCCGCTGCAGTACCTGATTCATTGCCGCATAATCATCCCCCGGTGTAATGCCGGTAATATTATAACGCCGGTATTCGGCACGCAGCGGGCCATTGGTATCAAAGACAACACAGGATGCAACCGTTTGTTCACCCATAGTATGGCTGATATCAAAACATTCCATCCGTCGAATTGCGGGCAGACTAAGATAGCTGGCCAGTGCAGCCAGCCGCTGATGGACCGTTGACTGCTGTGCCAGTCTTGACGTCAGTGCTGTCGCCGCATTCGTTCTGGCGAGCTTAAGATACCGTGCTCTGTCGCCACGGGGTTTGCTTTGCAGGCTGATTTTACGCCCCGCCATTTCTGACAAAGATTCACTCAGCACACTGATTTCAGGCAAGGTAAAATCGAGCAGAATATCACCCGGTAACGTACGGACTTCACTGCCCTGCAGATAAAACTGACCGACAAACGTCTGCACAACTTCTGCAAGCTCAGTACCCGGTGGCACTTTAGGGAAATAACTCCGGCTGCCCAGTACTTTCCCCTGACGGATAAACAGGACATGGACACAGGCCATCCCTGAATCGAAAGCAATACTGATAGCATCCAGGTCATCCCCCTGGTTTGATACAAATTGTTTTTCGGTGATCTGTCTGACCGCCTGAATCTGGTCACGGAGCCGGGCTGCTTCTTCGAATTTTAGCTCTGCACTTGCCTGCTCCATGCGACTGATCAGTAATTTCAATACCTGATCATCTTTCCCCGCGAGGAATAAACGGACGTATTCGGTCTGTTGCTGATATTCCTGTTCCGTGACCAGCCCGCTGACACAGGGCCCCAGACAGCGACCTATCTGATATTGCAGACAGGGACGCGACCGGTTGCGATAAACATTGTTCTCACATTGCCGGATAGGAAAGACTTTCTGCAAAATGGCCAGGGTTTCGCGCACTGCACTGCCATTAGGAAAAGGACCAAAATATTCACCTTTCGCCTGTCTGGCACCACGGTGGGATGCAAGCCGTGGATGCTTATCATTACTGAGCAGGATGAAAGGATAAGATTTATCATCCCGCAGCAAGACATTATAGCGGGGCTGGTATAGTTTAATGTAGTTGTGTTCAAGCAGTAAGGCTTCCGTTTCACTGTGGGTCACGGTGACATCAATATGCACAATATGCGCCACCAGAGCCTCTGTTTTCCGGCCCGGGACCTGAGCGCGGAAGTAACTGCTCAGTCGTTTTTTAAGGTCTTTCGCTTTACCTACATAGATAACTTCATCACCGGTACCGTACATACGGTATACACCCGGCTGGTGGGTCACTGTCCGAAGAAAATCTGCAGGGTCAAAAATATCATTCACTGCTTATCACCAAATCCGTATTAATCAGCCCGTGACGTATGGCAAGAGGTGCCAGCTCTGCATCGCCGTTGATATTCAGTTTACTGAACATACGGTAACGGTAACTATTCACTGTTTCAGGGCTGAGGTTCAACTGTATTGAGAGAAGAAACAACCGGGTTTATTTCTGGCAGTTTGACATAAAAGGCCGCCGGGATCCGTTGAGAGACATTACGTTTTTGACTCTTATCAAATTCTGATTATAGCAATAGTTGCCGAACCTTCTCTGTCTTTTACCGGATAATACCCGCGAGAAATACAGGCTATCCGCTGTTTTCCGTTATTTCCCCGCCGGTCTTCCCCCGCCAATACCGGCCTCTGTGTCAGGCGGAAAATGCTAATGCCCCCATCATGATTCTGTTATAATCCACGCCATTATGGCAAGGTATTGCCGGTTAACGGAGTCTGAAACAATGAATTATGTAGAATTTCCTACAGAAAAAAACCCTGAAGCATTATCCCGTGAAGTCACCTGTCTGAAGATGATGATAACCTGTATTTTGCAATCCATGAGCCAGGTCGATGCCGGTAAGGCGATCCTGAATATGGAGCGTTATCTGGCTTCACTGGATGCTGACGCCGATACCGAATTATTTATTACCACGCTGAAACAGATTAAAGCGGGCTATTTGCAATAATAGTCTGTTTTCCTGTCTCCCCTGAGGCAGGAAACATTCCCCTCTTCTGACCTGCTGCTGTTTGTTATGGCTGCCTGTATCACCCGGCCATAGATGCTCCGCTGCCCTTGTCCTTCAGAAATACCGGGTGAAAAATCATCACTTAGCATGGCCGGTTACGCTGGTTATTCCTCCGGTTGCAGAGAGTGTGGTACAAGGTAAACAGGCCCCGTCAGGGCGCTGCCATTTACTGGCTACGAAATACTGACTATCGTCCGGACAGATAACAACAAAACAGCCAACAGAGCTGAAAAAACAATCACAGGAAATAAAAACATGACACATCAACCTCAGGATAATGTGACCGGTGAGGATCCGCAAAAACTGCGGCGTAATTTAAATAATCGCCATATACAATTGATAGCGATTGGTGGCGCTATCGGCACCGGATTATTTATGGGATCCGGAAAAACCATCAGTCTTGCCGGACCATCGATAATTTTCGTCTATATGCTGATCGGCTTTATGCTGTTTTTCGTTATGCGGGCGATGGGCGAATTATTACTGTCAAATATGGAATATAAATCCTTTAGCGATTTTGCAGCGGACTTACTCGGCCCGTGGGCCGGTTATTTTACTGGCTGGACATACTGGTTTTGCTGGGTTGTCACCGGTATTGCTGACATTGTTGCTATTACGTCATATTTGCAGTTCTGGATGCCGGGATTCTCTGTCTGGATGAGCGCCATACTCTGTATTGCCGTTTTCCTGGTCCTGAATATTGCGACTGTAAAACTGTTCGGCGAAATGGAGTTCTGGTTTGCTATTATCAAAATAGTCGCCATTATTGCGCTGATCGCCACAGGAATTGTTTTAACCGGTATTCACTACAGCGCACCGGACGGTACCCGGGCGGCTGTCAGTAATATCTGGTCCCACGGCGGCTTTTTCCCGAAAGGTCTGAGCGGTTTCTTTGCCGGATTTCAGATTGCCGTATTCGCGTTTGTCGGTATTGAGCTGGTGGGGACGACTGCCGCCGAAACCCGCGATCCGCAAAAGGTTCTGCCACGGGCAATTAACGCTATCCCGTTACGTATCATTATGTTCTACGTCTGTTCTCTGTTAGTCATTATGGCAGTGACGCCCTGGGACCTGGTCGTTCCTTCACGCAGCCCGTTTGTCGAAATGTTTGTGCTTACAGGTTTACCTGCGGCTGCCGGTATTGTGAACTTCGTCGTGCTTACCTCCGCAGCGTCATCCGCCAATAGTGGTATTTTTTCCACCAGCCGGATGCTATTTGGTCTGGCGGAACAAGGGGTTGCTCATCGCAGGTTTGCCCGTCTGTCAGCACGCTCCGTCCCGGTCAGTGGTCTGCTATTTTCATGCCTCTGCCTGCTGGCAGGAATCGCCCTGATTTATCTGATCCCTAATGTCATGACCGTATTTACTCTGGTGACGACTGTTTCCGCTATTTTATTTATGTTCGTCTGGTCGATCATTTTATGCAGTTACCTTGTTTACCGCAAAACCAGGCCGCAACTACATAATATTTCAGAGTTTAAAATGCCGGCAGGGAAAGTAATGAGCCGGGTATGCCTGCTATTTTTTGCTTTTGTCTTAGTGCTATTGACCTTACAGCCGGATACCCGTCAGGCACTGATGGTAACGCCATTATGGTTTATTGTGCTGGCTATCGGCTGGCAGGTGCAAAAACGTAAAGCTGCATAAGTGCCCGATTAAGAACAGGGTCAGTCCCCTGTTCTTAGTGCTTACCACTGGATAAAAAAGGCAGCCCCGCATTATTTGATTTGCGGGGCTGCCTTTTTATATCACTGTACGGTCAGCAGATGACTGATATTGCTGCACCGGAAATCAGTGCTTTTCTCCGCCACTATCCTGACTGTGACCCGACCGGGATTGTCCGGCCTCTGCCCCTGAGGCGTGAGTAGCGTCTGTGGACGTCCGCTGGGCTGGTGCCGGCTCGCTGCGTTTCGCCGGTTTCTCTGCCGCGGGTTGCGCAGAAGCAGCCGTCCCGGCTGCCGTGGTTACGGCTCCATCCTTCGGCTGCGGGCCCGCAGCTGCAGGAGTGTCAGTAGTTGCCATATGCGGTTGCATAGCCGTTCCCTGCAGTGCGGTATTCAGCACAGTCGCGAAATCGGACCAGGCACAGTATCCGTTGCTGTCCGTCGGACAACCTTCCAGTTGTAAAGTCACCCGTTGCGGCGGATGACTCAGACTCAGCGGCTCCGCATCTCGCAATTGCTGAGTGCTCTGATAAACGTATTCGATTTTCAACAGATCTTTGTTGTTGTTTTTATCATGCCAGCGTTCAAATACCAGCTGTCCGCCAATCGGCGTCTGTTCATACTGGCCCGGTAACTGGTAAGGTTTCACTTTCAGATCTGCCAGTAATGATGCGATATTCGAATCGTGCCCGACCATAAAGGTGAATACCGGCGCGCTGGATTTATCCTGGTCAATCAGCTGACTGCGTATATAGTCAACCAGCGGCGCAGCAACATCATGGGCAACCGGTGGTGTAGTGAACAGAATATCCTGGTAGGCATTTTTTATTTCAGACAAGGCTTTCCATTGATCCGGGGTTTTAATTTGTCCCCATGCCACCTGATCAGCCGGGAATCCCTGGTAATACTGTAACGTGAACGCATCAACCAGCGCGTTGCCGATTTTCAATGGCCCGTCAACCGAAGGTTCCTTGCCTTTTTCGATGCTGAAAGTATTGGCCATACTTCCCGGGCTGCATTTTTCTTTACCTTTACACAGGGGAGCGTTCGCGAAATCAGCCACTTTATTCAGCTGGCTGTAAGCGCCCTGCAATTGCGACTGCTGCTGTTTCTCAGCGGCGACCATCGCTTCAATTGCCGCCTTTTTAAATTCAGCACTGCCGTTAGTGATCACCGGATTAAATACCGGATCCATGGTACCCATTGCATCCTGATGGGTAATGGCAATATCACACCCGGGGAAAGCACCACTGACAAAGAATTGTGCTGTGGCTACAGTACGCTGCAGGCTGTTAGCATAAACAAATACTGACGCCGGGTTCGGACACTGGTTTTTATCAATTACTCCCTGCCTGGCCAGCCAGTCATGGGTATATTTCCCCATGTAAGCTTCAAGCACTCCGCCACGGGTGGTCAGTTCACCACCGGCAACATCCCATTGCGGCCAGCTCCGGCTGGCAGACTGCTCAAGAATACTGCCTCCATTCGCCAGCGGCGCCCGCAGGTTATGACGGCTCAGCATTAAAACCTGTTCCAGTTGCATACCATTTTCTTCCGCCAGAGCGTTCAGACTTACAGGTAATGCCGCCAGCACCGCGAGAGTGCACAAGCTTAATTTTTTAATCATTGTAACTAATCCATGAATTCTGAGGGGCACGGGTTATTGTCTCTGACAGATTCCTTGCAGATCAACAGGCTGTCAGCCGCCTTTCACTCTTCTCCGGCGACGTCTGTCAGAGCAAAGATTTCCATCACTATAGCAAACTTCATTGCCAGCGTTAGTGAGAATAGACTGTTTCTGTGCGTGTAAAGTTCCCGCCACTGGCGGAAAAGCGCTCAGGGAGGAGACTACCGACGAAAAAAAACCAGCCTGGTAGCTGGTTTCTTCTGAAATATGGCGGAGGAGGAGAGATTCGAACTCTCGGATGGTTTCCCATCGGCGGTTTTCAAGACCGCTGCCTTCAGCCGCTCGGCCACCCCTCCGTAAGGGNNNNAGAGATTCGAACTCTCGGATGGTTTCCCATCGGCGGTTTTCAAGACCGCTGCCTTCAGCCGCTCGGCCACCCCTCCGCAATGAGGCGCACTATAAACATCCCCCACGATGTTGTAAAGCCCCGATAGCTCCATTCGCCTGAAAAACAGCCAATTTATGGGTGAATGCTGGCAAGTTCAGCATATTGCTGGTTTTAATAGCAATTCAGCACGTAAAGATGGGTAAAACGACTTCATCCGTAGCAGGGCGATGCGTATTCTGCTGTGATTAAAATATTATTTCTGAATTATTAAGGAGTCTTTATGGACAGAATTCTTTCCTCTGGTCGCAACAGCAGTTTACTCAGCACTCATAAGGTGTTGAGAAATACCTATTTCCTGCTGGGCCTCACTCTGGCTTTTTCCGCGGTGACAGCAACCGCCAGTACTTTGCTGGCCCTTCCGGCTCCGGGATTTATTCTGATGCTGGCCGGTTTTTACGGACTGATGTTTCTTACCTATCGCCTGGCTGACAGACCTGCGGGAATTCTGGCAGCATTTGCGTTTACCGGTTTTCTCGGGTATTGCCTCGGCCCGATTCTGAGCAGCTTCCTGGCAGCAGGCATGGGCGATGTTATTGCTCTGGCGTTAGGCGGTACTGCTCTGGTATTTTTTTGTTGCTCTGCCTATGTTCTGACTACCCGAAAAGATATGTCTTTCCTGGGCGGAATGATGATGGCGGGCTTTGTGGTGCTACTGGTCGGTATGGTGGCTAACCTGTTTCTGCATCTTCCGGCGTTGCAAATGGCCCTGAGTGCCCTGTTTATTCTGTTCTCGACCGGCGCAATCCTCTGGGAAACCAGTAATATCATCCATGGCGGCGAAACTAACTATATCCGTGCAACAGTCAGCCTGTATGTGTCTCTGTATAATATTTTTGTCAGTCTGCTGAGCCTGTTAGGCCTTTCCCGCAGTAACTGATCCTCGCCTCTCCGCCGTCCTGACAAATAATACCCGCTGATGCGGGTATTTTTTCACCCTTAACTCTTTGCTACACTGCCTGCCGGTTAAGAATGAGGATAAAAAGTGAAGTTTGCCGGTAATGATATTGAAACTGACGCAGAAGGTTACCTGAAACATCCTGCAGACTGGTCGGCTGAACTGGCGGCAGAAATTGCTGCCGGTGAAGAGATTACTATGACTGATGCCCACTGGCAGGTGGTGCGCCTGGTACGTGATTTTTACCTGGAATTTAACACTTCTCCGGCAATACGTATGCTGGTGAAAGCAATGGCCAGAGAGTTTGGCGAAGAAAAAGGTAACAGCCGTTATCTGTTCAGGCTGTTTCCGCAAGGGCCGGCGAAGCAAGCCACCAAAATTGCCGGATTGCCCAAACCGGCTAAGTGCCTGTAAAGCCGGTACTCAGCCAGTTATAAATCCCCGGATTTGCTGCTCCGTTGTTATTTGCTGAACCCCGACATGAGCAACGCTGGCTGCCGGAGGCCCCCCTGCCGAGATCCATGCCAGTATATGGTCAACGTCACGGACATCTCCTGCCAGCAGGATCTCCACACTGCCGTCGGGAAGGTTTTTGGCGTAACCAGACACCCGGTATTTGATCGCCTGCTGTCGGGTACTGCCACGGAAAAATACGCCCTGTACCCGGCCTGATACTCTGACTTTATACATTACCTGCATCCTGTTTCCTCCGCGGTTCACTCTCCGGTTTGCAATTTTCCGATATCCGCTTAACAATACCGCCTTTATTCTCTGGTAACTGTATATTATGACTGCCCGATTAATTCTTTCCAGGGGACGTGAAAAATCCCTGTTACGCCGCCATCCGTGGGTTTTCTCCGGCGCCATCAGCCGTGTTGAAGGTAATGCCATTTCCGGTGAGACGGTCGATGTCTGTGACCATAAAGGCAGCTGGCTGGCAAAGGCAGCCTGGTCCCCCCAGTCACAAATCCGCGCCAGAGTATGGAGCTGGCAGGCTGATGAAACTATTGATATCGCCTTCTTTGAGCAAAAGATCAGAAAAGCCGGCCAGTGGCGTCAGTGGCTGGCAAAAGCTGACTCCCTTGACAGCTATCGCTTAATCGCCGGAGAGTCTGACGGCTTACCGGGTGTGACAATCGATAAATTTTCCGACTATCTGGTCGTACAGTTATTGTCTGCCGGGGCAGAATACCAGCGTCCGGCCATTATTACGGCTCTGCAAAACTGCTTCCCTGAATGCTCAATATATGATCGTTCTGATGTTTCTGTCCGTAAGAAAGAAGGTCTGCCATTAAGTCACGGATTGATTTCCGGCCAGCAACCCCCTGCCCTGTTACCAATCTCTGAGCATGGTATGAAACTGCTGGTAGATATAAAAGCAGGACATAAAACCGGATATTATCTTGACCAGCGCGACAGCCGCTTTGCTCTGCGCCGTTACAGCGAAAATGCCCGTGTCCTGAACTGCTTTTCGTATACCGGCGGGTTTGCAGTCTCTGCCCTGATGGGGGGATGTCAGGAAGTTATCAGTGTTGATACTTCGGAAGCAGCGCTGGATATTGCGCGACAGAACGTGGAACTGAATCAGCTGCCTCTGAGTAAAGCACAGTTTATCCGTGATGATGTGTTCAAACTGTTGCGTACCTACCGCGATACCGGCGAAAAATTCGATGTTATTGTCATGGATCCGCCCAAATTTGTTGAAAATAAAAATCAGCTGGCAGGCGCATGCCGTGGCTATAAAGATATCAATATGCTGGCCATGCAGTTACTGAACCCCGGAGGGATTTTATTAACCTTCTCCTGTTCCGGACTGATGACGGTTGACCTGTTTCAGAAAGTGGTTGCTGATGCCGCCCTTGATGCCGGAAAAAACGTACAGTTTGTCGACCAGTTACGTCAGGCAGCCGATCATCCGGTCATCTCGAGCTATCCTGAAGGGTTATACCTGAAAGGGTTTGTTTGTTACGTCGAATAGCTTGAAAAAAAGTACACTGCCCTTATATCTGATGGAGAGAATCTTCCGGAGGTATTTATGATAAGCAGTAAATTTGGCATTGGTCAGCAAGTCCGGCACAGGCTATCCGGTACTCTGGGAGTGATTGTTGATGTCGATGCCGAGTTTTCTCTCGATATGCAAGCATCCGATGAGAACAGCAGTGACATTGCAGGAACCAGCCCCTGGTACCATGTAGTTATGGAAGATGAATCCGGCGATACTGTGCATACTTATATCGCCGAATTCCAGCTGACCGGTGAAGTCTATGATGAACACCCCGATCAGCCAGTGCTTGATGAGCTGGCCGAAAATGTGCGCCAGCAGTTGCAGGCACCTTATCGCTGCCACTGAGTCTCTTTCCTTTGCCTGTCAGACAGGCAAAGGCGGTATTTCCAGCCGGTTAATTTCGATTTTCGTACATTTATTTTCCACAACGATCAGCCCGGCCTGCCGGGCTATATTTACCGCCTGTGGATTTACTGTGCCCGGCTGTAACCACAATACGGGTATTTGACGGGCAATGGCCCGGGTCGCGATAGCCGGAACCACCTCCGGATTGCGGAATACATCAACCATATCGATACTTCCCGGCACCTCGTCAAGAGATGCATATCCTTGCTGACCCGCAACTGTTTTCCCGGCCATTCGCGGGCTGACCGGGATCACCTGATAACCATGCTGCAATAAAAACATCATCACCTGCCACGCAGGACGTTGCGGATTATCACTGGCCCCGACTAATGCAATTCGCCGGGTACCGGTTAATATTTTACGGATATCTGAGTCATTCATTATTCAGCCTCCTGTTATTCCTGCTGCTTTATCAGCCAGAACACCTGCCAGTTAACCGCAGCATATTCAGACAGTCACCGATATATCGCACAATAAATATGACAAAATGTAAAAGTTGATGCCATAATAGTAACTGTTAATAAATTTCCGTCACGGGGCTTCCGGGAGCAACCATGAAGTTTGTAGTAACACTCTTCTGCCTACTGCTAAGTGGTTACACTTCAGCGGCTGAAGCCCTGAGCTTCAGGCTAAACCCGCAGATGAATTTACTGGTGCTGGACGGAAATAAACTGCCGGGCAGCCTGCTCAAAGGAGCTGACAGCATCGAACTGGATCGCGGACAGCACCAGATCCTGTTTACCCTTGACACACCCGGGCCATCGCCTGCTTTTATCATCACATTTACCGCTGACAGCCGGGCGGTCAGTGTTGTTATGCCACAGATTACCGTTCCCGGTGCCTTACCGCGTCCGCTGACTTCCCGTTTCCGTTTTCTGGTGGTGGACGAACATAATCGTCAACTGCCAGCCATTCAGGATCAGCTGCCACTGCAACCGGCGACCAATTATGTCGCAGCAATAGCTGATTATAACCGTCACAACCATAAAGCATCGGTTGAAAAATTTGTCCTTGCAGGATCACAGAGTAACCCGCTGCAAACGGAATCACTCAGGGAAAACCGTCATCTGCAACTGCCGGCCACTGAACAACCATTATCTCTTTCCGGCTGGTCTTTCCATACGCTGGTTTCATGGCTGCGCGCATTACGAACCAGTTGAACCCTGATTCAGGCCCGCGTTACACTGCCATAACAACCTGTGTATCCGCTTAATTAAAAGGATCAATAATGGAGCAGACAGTCAGAACGTTGCCGGAAAGTAAACATATAGCCCTGGTCGCACATGACAATTGTAAAGCGTCTCTTCTCGACTGGGTTAAAAAAAATCAGCCATCTCTGGCTTCTCATACTTTATATGCGACCGGGACTACCGGTAATCTAATCAACTCGCACTGTGGTCTGCAGGTTAATCCTTTATTAAGCGGGCCATTAGGCGGTGACCAACAGGTCGGCGCGATGATCTCCGAAGGTAAAATCGATATGCTGATTTTTTTCTGGGATCCGCTGAACGCCGTACCCCACGACCCGGATGTTAAAGCATTACTTCGTCTGGCAACTGTCTGGAATATTCCTGTAGCCACCAACCGCTCTACTGCCGACTTTATTGTTAATTCAGCCCTGTATACTCAACGGGTCGGAATAACCATTCCGGATTATCCGCGCTATATGGCAGAACGCCTGCAAGAGCCATTATTAAATAATGGCTGACAGGATCAGGGTTTACGCGCCACCGGTACACCGAGCTCCCGCAGCTCGTCCACAAAACAGGACGGAGCGGATTTATCATACAACAGCCAGAGTTGTTTCCTGGCCCGGGTCATCGCAACATATGCCAGCCGCCGCTCTTCTGCATCCGGGAAGTCTTCGGCTACGGGGAGTAATCCCTGTTCGATAACGGATTCGCGCTCAGCGGCAGGGAAGCCGTTTATTCCGTTATTTAGCCCCAGCACTATCACATAATCTGCTTCCCCGCCTTTGCTGGCATGGAAGGTCATAAAAGATAACGAAAGCTTAGGCCAGCGGGTCGGAGCTTTATCCAGAACTGATGGTCTGAGGTAATGATAGCGTGCCAGAATCAGTATTTTTTCATCATTCCCTGCATAGCCACTCATTTTATTGAGCAATGCTTCCAGAGAATCTTCTTCCAGCAGTGTTACAGACTTACGGCTGCCTTTAGTCAGACTGTTAAGCTCTTTTTTCATCTGTCGCGGATTTTTCTGGATAAAGCGGTTCGCAACATGACCGATTTGCTGATTAAAACGATAGGTCGTATCCAGGATACAGATATCGCCTTCACCGAATTGCTGATGGAAACCGGTTGTAAGATTCACCTCTCCGCCAGAAAAACGATAGATCGCCTGCCAGTCGTCGCCTGTCGCATACAGACTGCTGCGTTTGTTTTGTTTACGCAATGCCGTAATCAGTGCCGCACGTTGCGGGGAAAGGTCCTGGAATTCATCTGCCATGATATATTTCCACGGACTGATAAAACGGCCCTTTTCCAGTAAGGCTACCGCCTGCTGGATCAAACCGGCAAAATCGACCGCGCCTTCCTGTTTCAGCTGACTTTTCCAGGCTTTCAGTAACGGGGCCATAAGCCTGATACGTTTACCGAATAGCACCCGTATTTCTTCAGGCACCTCGGCGATCATTGCTGCCTGTGCTCCGCCATGATTTCTCATCAGAGACACCCAGCGTTCCAGCCTGCCGGATAATTGGCTGACCAGCGTTTTATCCTGCCAGAACTGTTCAGGTAATAGCCCCCACTGCAGCTCCTCCTGTAACCAGCTCCGCCAGCCATTGGCGTAAGACTTCTTTTCTGTACATTGCTGCTGCCAGACATCTGTCAGCATCTGCCGCCGGAAATCGGAGTCTGTTTCCAGCTGACTGATCAGGGGACGTTTATTACTGCCCTGCTGAATAATATGCAACGCCAGTGAGTGGAAGGTCCGGGCGGTAATTGATGATTCACCGGTGGATTTAATTACCCGCTGGTCCATTTCTTCTGCTGCCTGCCGGCCAAAAGCCAGCAGCAAAATCTGATCAGCAGAGGCCAGCTTTCGTTTCAATAGCCAGGCAGTACGGGCGGCGAGTACCGAGGTTTTACCGCTGCCGGCCCCGGCCAGAACCAGCAGTGACTCCTCTCCGTTAATTACCGCGCGGCACTGGGAAGCATTTAACGGGGAAGATTCTACAGAAGCGAAAAAATCCTGGTAACGGGTCAGGATTTCATCTGACCATTGACGGTTACGTTCTGCTCGTTGTTTATCTGTCGACCGGAGCCAGCACAGACAAAAGTCCCACAGGGGACGGCAAGGCTCGAATTCGGGGATCCGTTCCGCGGGCAAAGGTAATGCTGAGAATTTATCACGTATTTTCTCACTAAACCCGGCGACATCATTGCGGGTCAGCCAGCAGTCACGCTGTATCTGGCTTAACAGATATTGCTGTAATTCATTCAGTACCTGATAACAGACATCGGCCATTTGCTGGCTCCACTGCTGCCAGGTATGCAGTAAATGCTGGTAGAATTGGCGCGTTTCCTGCCATTCAGTACCATGAAGTCTGACGACTTTCTTTTCAGGAAGCAGAAATTCCAGTTCTCCCCATACCATCCCTCGTTTACACTGAATATCCAGTAACTGATTAAATGGGATAATATATTCATGACGGTCGCCGCTCACTTCAACACCCGCCGGTAGCAAACGGACCCGGTTATAAGGATGCTGTGCCAGACGTTTACCCATTGAAGTCGCTTTTAGTTCCATGCTTCACGCCGTTTTTAGCCATTGCTGATGTAACAGTTTAACTGCGGGTGCCTGAGTGCTCCAGATAAAAAACAGGTTACACAGCAGTCACTGAGTAAGACAGCCGAAAGGATAGTAATCTGATGAGAACCGTACTCAATATTCTCAATTTTGTACTTGGCGGATTTGCCACCACCCTGGCCTGGTTTTGTGCCACTCTGCTGACCATTGTGCTGATTTTCACACTCCCGCTGACCCGTTCTTGCTGGGAAATTACCCGGTTATCGTTGTTCCCTTTCGGTAACGAAGCTATCCATGTTGATGAACTGCAGCCGCAAAATAAGAATGCACTGCGTAATTCCGGCGGAACTCTGCTGAATATATTCTGGTTTATATTTTTCGGCTGGTGGCTGTGCCTGACGCATATCTTTGCCGGAATTGTACAATGCCTGTCGATCATCGGTATTCCTGTCGGCATTGCAAATTTCAAAATTGCCGCCATTGCTCTGTGGCCGGTAGGCCGCCGTGTGGTATCGGTTGAAGAAGCAAAAATGGCCCGCGAGAACGCGGCACGTCTGCGGTTTTAAGGGAAAACGGATTAATGAAGTCAGGTTCGACCATGCTCAATGGCTGGCACACTTTTCTGATGAATAAACTATGGCGTGACCCGGTGCGAATTTTTATCGCCATGACGGGTTGTGTCGTGCTGTCCTGGTCATTACAGACGATTACGTGGACCATACCGTTAATTCTCGGGGTGGTTGCTGCAGGGCTGACCGATATTGATGACCGTCTGAGCGGTCGTTTACGTAATATGGTGATTACCCTTGCCTGTTTTTGTCTGGCAGCGGTCTCTGTGGAACTTCTTTTCCCTTATCCGCTGTTCTTTCTGATCGGGCTGGCAGTCTCCAGCTGGATCTTTATCCTGCTGGGAGCACTGGGACAGCGCTATGCCACCATCGCTTTTGGCGCGTTACTGATTGCCATCTATACCATGCTGGGGATCCATCTGTTCAGCCACTGGTATACTCAGCCGCTACTGCTGCTGGCAGGGGCACTCTGGTATAATTTGCTGACCATGGTGATGCACCTGTTTTTCCCCGTACAGCCGGTGCAGCTACAGTTATCCTCCACCTACAGTCAGCTGGCCAGTTATCTGGATGCCAAAGCAAATCTGTTTGATCCGGATGCGGAAGGCGCGGATGATTTATCACTGATCCAGGCTGCGCTGGTAAACAGCCAGCTGGTTTCTCAGTTCAATATTACCAAAACCGCTATTCAGAGCCGGATCAGCGGCGAACGTGCCGCCCGCGGCAGCCGCCGTTCACTGCTGTACTACTTTGCCGCCCAGGAAATTCACGAACGTGCTAATTCTTCACATATTCAGTACCATCAACTGCGTGATCAATGGCGTTATAGTGAAATTCTGTTCCGTTTTCAGCGGTTACTGAATATGCAGGCAGGGGCCTGTCGTCAGGTCGCCCATTCCGTGACGATGAACACACCTTATCATCATGACCATCGCTTTGAACGGGCTTTTTTTCATCTGCAACAGGCGCTGGACCGGCTGACACAGCAATACCCTGATGATCCTCAGTCCCGCGGATTGCACTGGTTACTGCGTAATCTGAAAGCGATCGACGACCAGCTGATTTCTATCGCCTCTGAACAGATATTGAACCATCTGTGGCAAAACAGTGATACCCATTTATCGCGCGAAGGTCTGACCGGATGGCAGGACGTGCGCCTGCGCCTGACACGCCACCTGAGCCCGAAATCCCCTCTGTTCCGTCATGCTGTCAGGGTATCTTTAGTACTCTGTATTGGTTATGCCTTTATCAGCCTGACGGGACTTGAGCATGGTTACTGGATCCTGCTGACCAGTTTATTTGTCTGCCAGCCAAATTACAGTGCCACCAAAAAACGTCTGGCTTTACGTATAATCGGTACTCTGGCAGGGATTATCATCGGATTACCGGTTCTGTGGCTGGTGCCTTCGGTGCAGGGGCAGTTAATTCTGATAGTGATCACCGGGGTACTGTTTTTTGCCTTCCGGCTGATTCAGTACGCACAGGCGACTCTGTTTATTACATTACTGGCATTGCTGAGTTTTAATCTGCTGGGCCAGGGATTCGACGTCGCATTACCGAGGATTATTGATACGCTTATCGGATGTGCGCTGGCATGGATGGCGGTGGCCTGGATATTCCCGGACTGGCGCTACCGTCAGCTGCCCGATGTGATCAATAAGGCGCTGGCAGCGAATGCTAAATATCTGGATGCCATTATGGTCCAGTATCATGAGGGCAAGGATAACCGAATGTCTTATCGGGTCGCGCGCCGTGATGCACATAATTCGGATGCCGAGCTGGCACTGGTTATTTCCAACCTGAACGCAGGAAACGGTTTACATCAGCCAGTAAAAGATGTGGCTTTCCGGGTACTTTGCCTTAATCACAGCCTGCTGAGTTATATTGCAGCACTCGGTGCCCACCGTGAGAAAATCGAACGCAGCGATTTACTGCAACTCATCGATGATGCCGTCAGTCTGACCGAAAATGTGTTACAGATGAGCCCGGCGGGTGAGCAACAGATTCCGGAAAAACTACAGGCATTAACCCGCGAGATGAATACTATAGAAGCCAACCCGGAGAGTCATCAGCCGGTGATACTGCAACAGATTGGCTTAATACTGAAAGTCCTTCCCGAACTGCTTAATATCCGCCAGGAAATCAACGCCCTTTAACCCCCGGCGGTAGCGGATAGGCAGATGCTTTAATAAACTGCTGATACCAGTGCCTCAGTTCTTCTTTCACCTCTCTGGTCAGTACCTCCTGGTGCTGGCCGGAGATTGCCCCCTGCAACGCATACAGAGTTTTAATTCCAAGATGTTTGTTGTTATTTTTTAGCCTTGTCCAGCTTTGCTTCGCGCCCAGCTCACGCAACCGGCTAATGGTCGGCACGCCGGCTTCTTTCAATAATACTTCCAGACGGATACTCAGGTTAGGCAGGTCTTTTAAACGGTGACAGTCAAGTTGTGCCTGACGCAATGCTCTGGCTTCATTCAGGGAGCTACGCGACAGGCCCAGCAATACGTCCTGGTGGCCCCAGAGCTGATGATCCACCCGATAATAATTAAGACTGACGCACTGTCCGCGTTTATGAAAAATAAATGGCTGCAGAGGCCGCATCTGCAGATAAGTATGCATTTCTTCACTGGCCCGCAAATACAGTTCACCTTCACTCACCAAAGCAAACACAATTTTCTCAACCGATAAAGAATATCCGCCGAACTGGGTACGTGACTGAATGTCACCTAATGCTGAAAGCTGTTTCTTTGATTCTTCAATACGTTGACCGGATGTTTTCATCGCGAACCTCCCTGGTTCTGGCAATGGCATAACTGCCAATAAAATAATACTTATCAACATGTTAGAAGTTAAACAAAAGCTATTAGTAGTTCAATGCATAAATAGCCGTTTGGCCGGTTAGTTTTGGATTATGCGAACTGTTTTCAGAAAAATGATTGATCTTTATCCATAACCGGAATACTGTATATACATACAGTTCATTGCGGATGATATAAAAATATGCGTGCTCAACTACTGAAATCAGCGACAATTAACCTTCACCGGCATACGGCGACACCTGCCAGTGTCAGCGGTTGTATCAGTGAATTAAGTTATCATGCACAGCATCCCGCGTTACTGCATAGTTTACTGCTGCCGTTACTCAGGCAACTGGGTGAGCAGTCACGCTGGCAGCTATGGCTTAGCCCGCCACATAAGCTGAACCGTCACTGGTTACAACAATCCGGGTTACCGCTGGCAAAAAGCATACAGGTTGCATCTCTGGATACCTGTAGCGACGTCCGCGCGATGACTAAGGCTCTTTGTTCAGGGAATTTCAGTGTGGTGATGGCCTGGTTACCAGATCATCTGACGATAGCTGAACGGGAAGATCTCGAACTGGCAGCAAAAGAAGGTTGTACTCTCGGACTGATCATGCGGGAAGAAAATGGCTTCGTTTACCCCGGCAGACAGGAAAATCGATTGAAAATTCAGTCTCCGTTACTACATTGAGCTAAAATAAGATTTTTCTCAGGAAAATTTACGTGAAGAAAAATAAATCACCGTTACCTCATGGCACCCCAGAGCCAACAATGAGTTAACGTGATTTTGTAATGGCATTTCCGGCCTTAGTTCAGTTTTAAATGTAACCATATATGTACAAAATGCTGTTTTTTTACTGTACAACATCATATCGTACTTGTAACTTTCTAATCTCGTTGTAGACTTTAGCTCGCCAGGGTGCTCAATAATCTCCTTTTTGGCAGAGTAAAAATCGAGCATTACAACCCGGCAAAGGATTACAACCAAAGAGCAAAATTTATGCTCATTGCCTATTTTGGATGATAACGAGGCGCAAAATGAAAAAGACAGCTATCGCAATTGCAGTGGCACTGGCAGGTTTCGCTACCGTAGCGCAGGCCGCACCGAAAGATAATACCTGGTACACTGGTGGTAAACTGGGCTGGTCTCAGTATCACGACACCGGTTTCTACGGTAACAACTACGAGCAGAATGATGGCCCTACCCACAAAAGTCAGCTGGGTGCCGGTGCATTCGTAGGCTATCAGGCAAACCAATACCTGGGCTTCGAAGCGGGTTACGATTGGCTGGGCCGTATGCCTCATAAAGGCACCAACGTTAATGGCGCATTTAAAGCGCAGGGCGTACAGCTGGCGGCTAAACTGAGCTACCCAATCACTGACGATCTGGATGTTTATACGCGTCTGGGTGGCATGGTATGGCGTGCAGACTCTAGCGAGAACAAAAACGGTGCACATCTGAAAGATAACGACACCGGTGTTTCTCCGCTGGCCGCAGTTGGTGTTGAATATGCACTGACCAAAAACTGGGCAACCCGTCTGGATTACCAGTGGGTTAACCACATCGGTGACGCTGGTACCGTTGGTACTCGTCCGGATAACACCATGCTGAGCGTTGGTGTATCTTACCGTTTCGGTCAGGATGATGCGCCGGCACCTGTTGCTGCGCCAACACCTGCACCAGCTCCGGTTGTTGAAACCAAACACTTTACTCTGAAATCAGACGTACTGTTTAACTTCAACAAAGCTACCCTGAAAGCAAGCGGCCAGCAGGCGCTGGATCAGCTGTATACTCAGCTGAGCTCTCTGGATCCTAAAGATGGTTCTGTTGTTGTTCTGGGCTTCACTGACCGTATCGGTTCTGCTCAATACAACCAGAAACTGTCTGAGCAACGTGCACAGTCTGTTGTGAACTACCTGGTATCTAAAGGTATTCCTTCAAACAAAATCTCTGCACAAGGCATGGGTAAAGCAGATCCGGTTACCGGCAACACTTGTAACAACGTGAAAGGCCGTGCTGCCCTGATCCAGTGTCTGGGTCCGGACCGTCGCGTTGAAATCGAAGTGAAAGGTATCAAAGACGTAGTTTCTCAGCCTCAGGGCTAATGAGTCACTCCGGCTAATTAAAAACCCCGCAAATGCGGGGTTTTTTTATGCAATAAAATACAAAGGAATGATCGCTCCTGCAGATTATTGCTGTGATGAAGGATCCCCGCTACTCTTCTGACTGAGTATTGACTGTAAATCCTGTTTCAGGGATGACATTTGAGAGGCGTATTGTTCTTTTCTCTCAGCATCTTCTATCAGCTGAACAATGGTTTCCGAAAGAGTTGCACTGCGACGCTGTGCCAGCCCCGCCAGCCGTTGCCACACCAGATACTCAAGATCGATGGATTTCTTACGGGTGTGTTGCTGTTCAGCATTAAAATGCCGTTTTCTGCGTGCTCTGATGGTCTGCTTCATCCGGTTAGCCAGTGCCGGGTTCATATGCTGTTCAATCCAGCCGGCAATATCATCAGGCCTGTGTTCAAGGGTCGCCAGTAATCTGACCGCCTCATCCGCAGCACTTTGCTCCTGGTAACGGGTGATGGCCTCACCTTCCCGGTGTTTTTTCACCAGGTATTTCCATTTCCAGCCGGACTCCAGATTTTCAAGTTGCAGATATTTCATCAGGGGTCTCATCATATTCGGGTATCCTGCTAAGAATAACAGTTTTTTGCGCTGCTGTAGTAAGGATTACTTCACTGAAACCGGCCAGTCACGCTGCACTGTTTCATAACCTCATTTCCTGTATAATCGTGCCTTTCTTACCACCGGATAAATGCTATTACTTTGATCAGCTCTCAACTCCCCTGGCAGGCACTGCGGCCAAACACTGACGACTACCGGACAGCATTCACCCGGATTCCCGATACTGAAGGTGATATTCAGGCAGCGATCCAGCCGCGTTTAATCAATGGACTGGCTTACCTGGATAACCAGACCCTTTCACCGGTACTGATGGTTCGTAGTCAGGAAAATACCGACTATCTCTCACGTATCGCAGCCGCGTATCTTGCCGTTTCAGAGAACAACAGCGACTTCAGTGGCTGGAATTATCAGCGACAGGCTGATGACCGTTTTCTGCTGGTCCCGGCCGCCCCCGGAGATGCTGTGTTTTGTCAGCAGCCGGGGGTTTTCTTCCGTGAATGGATAGAGAGTACCGAGCTGTTTGGTGCCGTACGCGGGCACGCCGGCGACTACCGTCCTGAACCCGGACTGTTGCATCAGGCGAACGGCGGCACACTTATTCTGTCCGTCCGTACTCTGCTCGCACAGCCTCTGATGTGGCTGCGGTTAAAGCAATATCTTGCGCGCGGATATTTTCAGTGGTTGTCAGCGGATGAACGCCGGCCATTACCCGTCTCCCTGCCCGATCTGCCACTGAATATTAAACTTATTTTATGCGGTGACCGGGATGCACTGGCTGAATTTCAGGAGTCTGAGCCTGAGTTTGTTGCCCGGGCTTTGTACACTGAATACGAAGAGCAGTGGCGTTTCAGTGATAACGATGACATGGCCTTATGGTGTGGCTGGGTCACTTGCCTGAGCCAGGAACTGAATCTGCCGGATATCGCTGAAGACAGCTGGCCATTACTGGTGACTGAGGGCTGCCGTTATACGGGAGACCAGACTCTGCTGCCCCTTTGTCCGCACTGGATACAGCGACAGTTAACCGATGCTGTCAGCTATGGCGGAGAAATTTGTGCCCGTACCCTGAGGGGAGCCTTAGAGGCCCGACGCTGGCGTGAAAGTTATTTGCCCGGCAGGATGCAGGACGAGATCAATGACCAGCAGGTATTTATTGAAACCGAAGGTGAAGTGATTGGTCAGGTGAATGGTTTGTCGGTACTGGACTTCCCCGGCCATCCGCGTCCATGGGGCGAACCTTCCCGTATTACCTGTGTTGTCCATTATGGTGATGGCGAAGTTATGGATATAGAGCGGAAAGCGGAACTGGGCGGGAACCTGCATGCCAAAGGTATGATGATTATCCAGGCCTTTCTTATTTCTGAACTTGAACTCGATCAACAGCTGCCTTTCAGTGCCTCAATGGTTTTCGAACAATCCTATTCAGAGGTGGATGGTGACAGTGCTTCGCTGGCAGAACTCTGTGCGCTGGTCAGTGCCTTAGCTCTGCAGCCTCTGACACAATCGATTGCCGTTACCGGTTCAATTGATCAACTGGGTAATGTTCAGCCGGTTGGCGGCTTAAATGAAAAAATTGAAGGTTTCTTTGGCGTGTGTTCAGCGCGTGAACTGACCGGTAAACAAGGTGTGGTTATTCCCCGAAGCAATGTGCGTCATCTGTCACTGAGTGATGAAGTCACAGAGGCAGTAAAAGCAGGGCAATTTCACCTGTGGGCAGTCGACAGTGCCGACCAGGCCCTGACACTGCTGACCGGTAAACAATGGCTGACAGAAGACGACAGCGACGATCTGATCTCTCTGATCCAGCGGCGTATTGCTCAGGCTACACAACCCGAACACAGCAGCAGAACAGGAGTCTTACGCTGGCTCAACTGGTTTAACCAGCGTTAATCGGACTTGCTCAGCGTACAACTGTAAGCTATTCTCCGTCATTCATAAATTTAAGGCTAGAAAAAGACATGGTAGATAAACGCGAATCCTATACAAAAGAAGATCTTGCTGCCTCCGGACGCGGAGAGTTATTTGGTGAGAATGGTCCGCCATTACCGGCAGGAAACATGCTGATGATGGACCGCGTCGTCAAAATGTCCGAAACGGGTGGTAAGTTTGACAAGGGCTTCGTTGAAGCTGAGTTAGATATCACCCCTGATTTATGGTTCTTTGCCTGTCATTTCGTCAATGACCCGGTGATGCCAGGCTGTCTGGGTCTGGATGCAATGTGGCAGCTGGTCGGGTTCTACCTCGGCTGGCTGGGCGCAGAAGGTAAAGGCCGCGCATTAGGTGTTGGTGAAGTTAAATTCACCGGACAGGTATTACCTACCGCTAAAAAAGTCACTTATAAAATTCACTTCAAACGTGTCATCAACCGTAAACTGGTGATGGGTGTGGCTGATGGTGAAGTCTTTGTTGATGGTCAGCTGATCTACAATGCCAGCGACCTGAAAGTTGGTTTATTCAAAGATACTGAATCTTTCTGATCACCGCTGACTGACAGTACCGACCTGAGCGGGAGTGATAATTCACTCCCGTTTTTTATGCAAAACTCCCCTGTTCTGGCTGCCGTTAATCCTTTATAAGGGTCACGGGGTTACTGGCGGTTCACCGCCGCAGAAACAGACTATCAGCATCGGTTTCGGACCATAACAGAGAGAAAAAACGGGCGGGCCCGGCGGGCAAAGGGATCTATCAGGCAGGTTATCAGAGTCCGGTATTTTCTGCCGGGGCACAGGCCCCGGCGTCCTATCCTTTCAGAGCTAAGCAAACACCGAGCGTTCGGCCATCGCCATGCGCCACCCGCCTAACCAATGGGAACGGGTATCAATGGTTTGATACGGACAGTTCTCTTTTGAACGTCCGGTAATGCCGGCCTGATAGCCGCGTGAATGTGCTCGTTCCAGGCGGTCTCTTTTTTGTCTCTTCATATCAGCTTTCCCTCATTGTCTAAGGTGGGACGGGATAGAAAGGATGTGTGGTTAATAAACATCCGGCCACGCCCTATTTCTACCGCCTCAAAAACAAAAGATCAATCACTGAAATTCATCAGATTGTCATCCTGTTGACACAACCGGCAGACAAACAGAGTTCAGACAATGTGTTACCGTCACCTGTTATTCTTTCATAGAGAATTATTTACAAACAGCAGCATCATTCAGGAATATTCCGAGGCCGGCTTCTGCGGATAAAAAAAGCCTCCGTCAGGAGGCTTTCAGGGGATAATATTATATTACTGGTTGATTTGTCTGGCTATTTGCACTGCTTCCTGTTGCCAGCCTTCTGCCAGGGTTCGGACTAATGCCGCATAGCCATCCTGTGACTGTTTCAATACCAGTGAAAACGGCCGGCGCAGGGTTTGCTGGCCACGTTGCAGGATCCATGAACCGGTAATAATCACTTTACCATCATAACGGCCATGAAAACCGGTGACCGAAACCGATAAGGTGTCATAGTTATTACCGGCCAGTGATCCGGTCACCAGCCAGCCAGGCATAAGCTGGCTCAGATTACTGACCAGCGTCTGTTGTAATTGCTGATCCAGCGGGCTGGCCCACAGGTTACTAGTGGCAATCACATACTGTACATCACTGGTCTGATAGGCCAGACCCGTTCCTGACAGAAAATCGGAGACACTGACCGGTTCTACCCATAATACTTTCGGGGAGTCAGCAGAGGACAGCCCCGGCGAAGAGACAGCAGATACAGGTACCGGCTGTGCCGGCAGCTGATAATAATGCTTATCTGCCTCACTGCTGCAGGCACTGAGCAACAGTACACAAGCCGCGATGAATGTTCTTTTCATTATTTCGCCCTCTTCGGCTGGGGATCTTTGCCAGGCTGTGCTTCAAATACCAGCGCATTACTCTTATTGTTCAGAGTCTTCAGCACCGGTTGCAGCTCCTGCAATACCTGGTCAAGTCGTTGCATATCACCCACCAGCTTGTTATATGCCGGCGATCCCGGTTGTAACCCTTTCAGACTGCGATTTAAATCACGCAGGGTTTGCTGCATATCGGCAGGCAATGTTTTCATCGCCGGGCTGGAAGTGATCTTATTCAGATTATCCAGAGCCGTTTGCATATTTTTCAGGGTCTTCTGACTTTGTTTCAGGG
Organism: Tatumella sp. JGM94; assembly: GCF_018257595.1. NCBI lineage: Bacteria > Pseudomonadati > Pseudomonadota > Gammaproteobacteria > Enterobacterales > Erwiniaceae > Tatumella > Tatumella sp. JGM94. The sequence goes on from NZ_JAERJN010000003.1 coordinate 209,337, forward strand.
TACCGGTAGCTTCAGTCAGCATTGGTGCCAGAGGTAACTTCTCAACCTTGTCGAGAATAGTCATCACCTTCTGTTGCATCTGATTCAGCCCGCTGGCAATTGTCGGTATCACTTCAACATCACCCACCTTATCCGGGCCAGTGAATGGCGGTACGTTATTGTAAAAATCTAAATCAACATACAGTGCACCGGTAATCAGGTTTGCCGTCTTGAGGCTGCCTCTCAGGCCATGCTGACGGGCATCCTGCAAGTGCTGTTGCAGATCAAACTTATCTCCCACACTGGCCGCCAGTCGTCCGGGCTCGATACGGATCAGTACCGGAATCCGATAATCATTTTTCAGAGTATTCAGGCTGCCCGGCATTATATAAGGTACTTTAGCGACGGTACCTAAACGAATCCCCCGGAATTCCACCGGCGCGCCAGGCTGCAGCCCGCGAATCGATTCATTAAAAAACATCACGAAGTTGGTGTGCTGGGTATAAATCGATTCCTGTAAAGAATGTTGATCATCAAACAGATGATAATCAGCATTGTTTTTTGCCGGTTCACCAAGAGGAGCACCATCAGGGACTTCAAAACTGACCCCGCCGCTGAACAGGGTCGTCAGTGATCCCATTTCGATACGCATTCCTGAGGCTGACATGTCGAAGGAGACACCACTGTCTTTCCAGAAACGGACATTGGTGGTTACCAGCCGGTCATAAGGTGCCTGAATAAATAACTGATAACTCATCAGACGTTTTTCCGTATCGAACTTACTGGTTTCCACCGAGCCGACCCGGTAGCCACGGAATAATACCGGGTCCCCGGGATTCAGCTGTCCGGCTTTAGAACTGTCAAGAGTCACGCGGATCCCTTTAGCATCCGGCGGAGCTAACGGAGGCGAGTCAAGTAACGCATAATGGTCCGGTTTATCACCTGTTGTTCCCGGTTGTAATTCAATGTAAGAACCGGACAGCAGCGTCCCCAGTCCGGTAATACCTTCCCTGCCGATTTGCGGCTTAACGGTCCAGAATACCGAATCCTGATGCAGGGTTTTTTCCATTCCTGCATTCAGCCGCGCTTTAATTTCCACATGCCGCAGGTCATCACTCAGTTCAGCACTTTGCACAAGACCAATATCGACACTGCGGCTTTTGATGGTCGTTTTGCCGGGGACAATACCTTCAGCATTACTGGTTATCAGGGTAACTTCCGGTCCCTGATGTGAAAAGTGATAAAAAAGTATCCATGCCCCAATCAGAATCGTCACAATCGGCACAATCCATACCGGTGACCACCTTTTGATGTTCTCTATACGGGCTGTTTCATGATTATTCTGTTTCAACACCAGATTCCTCAATACGGTTCTTTGTTTCACGGTCCCACAACAAACGAGGATCAAATGTCAGTGCGGCAAACATGGTTAAAATAACAACGCTGGCAAACAACAGTGCTCCGGGAGCCGGATAAATATTCATTAACCCCCCCATTCGCACCAGGGATGACAAAATAGCGATCACGAATACATCAATCATAGACCAGCGTCCGACGCATTCGACGGCTTCATAAATCAGATGCATTTTTTGATTGTCTCTCCGCCCCTTACCGCTGGCGTTCCAGCTTAACCAGCCAATAGCCAGCATTTTGAGCGACGGTACCATAATGCTGGCGATAAAAATAACCATCGCGACCGGGTAAGATCCATCACTCCATAACAACACGACCCCTGCCATAATATTCGACGTGATCTTCGACCCCAGGGCATCGGTCACCATAATCGGCATAATATTGGCGGGTATATAAAGCATTACAGAAGTCAGCAATAATGACAGTGTCCATTGCAAACTTTGTTTTTTTCGTGCCGTTCCGGCCGTTGAGCAACGCGGGCAGATACGCGTCTCTGCGGGAAGAATAGCAGTACAACAGGGACATGACCGCATCCCCTGAGCTAAACCACTGATACCTGCCTGTGGCGTTTTAAACAACGGTTGTTGCGGCTGAATATGACGCCATAAACTGCGTTTATCCACACTCTGGAAAGCGCGTAATTGCAGTATGCAAAACAGACACCACGGCCAGAAGCTGATCCCCAGTCCGATATCTCCGTAAGCCATCAGTTTTACAAAACTGACCAGTACCCCGGCCATAAAAATTTCAGCCATGCCCCAGCTGCGCAGCTGGAAAAACAGCCGGGCCAGCAGGATCCGCAAAGAACGGGGTATTTTTACGTGATTAACCAGTAAAATAATCATCACCAGACAACTGGCCGGAATAATTTGTACCAGCAATAAAAACAGAAATGCCAGCGATCGAAAATTATCAGACACCATAATATCCGGAATACGGGTAAGGGTGATTTCGCTGCTTAAGCCGGCAACATGCATACTGATAAACGGGAACATATTTGCCAGAATCAGCATAATCAGAGCCGACACCGCATAAGCGATAGGCCGTCTGCCGGGATCCGGCCAGTGCATATTCAGAGTTGTGTGACAGCGCGGGCAAACCGCTTTCGTCCCGATGCTGAGGGGCGGTAAGCGGCATGCCATATCACACTGAGGACACAAAACCCATGTGTCTGCATCATTACGTTGCTCACACCGGGTTATGTTCATGGGAATTACTCTCCGTTCCTGAGATTTTCAAGATATTCCCAGCGGGAAAAAGCCTCTTCCAGAGCCTGTTCGGCTGCGGAGAGCTGATCGATTACCGGCTGAGTTTTGTCATGGGGCTGGCTGAAAAAATCAGCATGCCCCATTTTTGCCTGCAACTCACCTATCTCTGTTTCCAGAGTTTCCAGTTTCTGTGGTAACAGATCCAGTTCCCGTGCCAGGTTATAACTAAGCTTAGCGGGTTTAGTGGTTTTTGCTCTGGTCTCAGTGGGTGATTTCGCCTGTGCATCTGGCTTGACACTCTGCGGTTTTTTGGTCTGTTTGTAGGCGGCACGTTGTTGCTGTGCATCATGGTACCCCCCGACAAACCGGCCGACTTCGCCGTTACCTTCAAAAATCCAGCAGTCAGTGACAGTATTATCGACAAACTGACGATCGTGGCTGACCAGTAATACTGTCCCCTGGTAGCCATCAATCAGTTCTTCCAGCAGTTCCAGTGTTTCCACGTCCAGGTCATTGGTAGGTTCATCGAGGATCAGCAGGTTGCTTGGTTTCAGGAATAATCTGGCCAGCAATAACCGGTTGCGTTCTCCGCCTGACAGAGCCCTGACCGGGGTCATCGCCCGTTTAGGATGGAACAAAAAGTCCTGCAGGTAACCGAGGACATGGCGCGGTTTACCGTTAACCAGCACTTCCTGCTTGCCTTCTGCCAGGTTATCCATAACTGTGCGATCAGGATCCAGTTCAGCACGGTGCTGATCAAAATAGGCTACTTCCAGCTTGGTACCGCTATGTACCCGTCCGCTGTCCGCGGCTAAATCACCCAGCATCAGACGTAACATTGTGGTTTTACCACAACCATTAGCCCCAATCAGTGCAATTTTGTCACCACGCTGAACCTGTGCCGAAAAATTATCGACCAGTGTTTTACCGTCCACCTGGTAATTAACATTTTCCAGTTCAAAGACAATTTTCCCTGAACGAGATGCTTCCTCAACCTGCATATTTGCTTTGCCCATGACTTCGCGACGCTCAGAGCGTTCGCGACGTAATGCTTTCAGAGCGCGGACACGGCCTTCATTACGGGTACGGCGAGCCTTAATCCCCTGGCGGATCCAGACTTCTTCCTGGGCCAGCTTACGGTCAAACTCCGCGTTTTGCTGTTCTTCTACCCGCAGAGCTTCTTCTTTACCCAGCACAAAATTGTCATAGTCACCCGGCCATGACACCAGTTTCCCGCGATCCAGGTCAACAATACGCGTTGCCATATTGCGAATAAACGAACGGTCATGGGAAATGAAAATAATACTGCCGGTAAAGGTCTTGAGGAATGTTTCCAGCCAGTCAATGGTTTCAATATCCAGGTGGTTGGTCGGTTCATCAAGTAGCAGTACTTTCGGGTTACTGACCAGTGCACGCCCCAGTGCCGCCTTACGTAACCATCCGCCCGACAGAGAAGAGAGTTCAGTTTCCGCATCCAGACCAATCTTTTCCAGCACGTCATTAATACGGCTTTCCAGCTGCCACAGGTTATGATGATCCAGTAATGTCTGTAATCTCGCCATTTCGTTAAGATTCTTGTCACTCGGATCCTGCATGACCTGATGCGAAATCGCATGGTATTCCTTCAGGTATTTTGCCTGTTCCGCGACCCCTTCGGCGACAAAGTCATACACCGAGCCGGTGATATTTCGTGGCGGATCCTGCTGCAGCCGGGCAACGACCAGGTCCTGCTCATAGACAATGCGACCATCGTCCAGGGCAATTTCCTGGTTAATGATTTTCATCAATGTCGACTTACCGGCCCCGTTACGTCCGACCAGACATACCCGCTCATTCTCTTCAATGTGCAGTTCGGTGTTATCCAGTAATGGCGCGTCACTGAATGACAGCCAGGCATTGTGTATACTGATTAATGACATAAAAAATTATTCCTTACCCGCGGCAGTAATCAGCCAGCAATTATGAATGTGTTTATTTCTGGCAAAGTCCTGAGAAAGGGTTTTTTGCGTAATTTCATTGGCCTGTAGTCCGAGAGCCGCCAGCCCGTCAAAGTCCATTTTAAACCCGCGCTTATTGTTCGAGAACATAATCGTTCCGCCACGACGCAGTAATCGCTGCAGATCACGCAGCAGATCAAGATGGTCACGCTGAACATCAAAGCTGTCTTCCATCCGTTTTGAGTTTGAGAATGTCGGCGGATCGATAAAGATCAGGTCGAAAGATTCTGTCGCTTCTTTCAGCCAGCTCAGACAGTCAGCCTGGATCAGACGGTGTGCCCGGCCGGCCAGCCCATTCAGTTGTAAATTCCGCTCTGCCCATTCCAGGTAGGTGCGTGACATATCAACCGTCGTGGTTGAGCGGGCTCCGCCCAGTCCGGCATGAACACTGGCACTGCCGGTGTATGCGAACAGGTTAAGAAAGTCTTTCCCTTCACTCATCTGGCCCAGCATCTTACGGGCAATACGGTGGTCAATAAATAATCCGGTATCCAGGTAGTCGGTCAGATTGACCAGCAATCGGGCGTTATATTCTTTTACCGGGAAAAATTCGCCTTTATCGCCTAATTTCTGATACTGGTTTTTACCTTTCTGGCGCTCACGGGTTTTCAGCACCAACCGGTTTGCCGGAAGATCCAATACGGTCAGGGTGGCACTGATCACATCAAACAGGCGCTGTCGTGCTTTCTGTGCATCCACTGTTTTTGGTGGTGCATATTCCTGAATTATCACCCAGTCGGCATAACGGTCTACAGCAATATTGTATTCCGGTAAGTCGGCATCATAGATCCGGTAACCGTCAATACCTTCCTGTTTCGCCCATTTATCCAGCTTTTTCACATTTTTCCGCAGACGGTTAGCATAATCCCCGGCGATTTCCCGCCCTGCTTCACCGGATCCGGCCATCAGCTGGTAATTTTTCTGCACACAATCCAGCGGACCATTTTTCGCTTTAAACTGACGCTCAGCACGCAGTTGCAGACAGCTCAGCAGTTCCGGGGAGCCACTGAACAGCGATAATGTCCAGCCGGGAAATTCACGTTTCACAATCCTGCCCAGCTGGCTGTGCAGTGCAATCAGCGCCGGTTCACTTTCCAAACGTTCGCCATAAGGCGGGTTACTGAGCAGGGTCCCCTGATCTTCGGCAGCCAGCGGATTCGTCAGCTGTGAGACATCCTGGCGTTTAAAACTGATAAACGCACTCATGCCCGCTTTGCGTGCATTGGCCTGTGCCCGCTGAATAACAATCGGATCGCTGTCGTAGCCATAAAAACGCACTTTTTTACCCTGCATTGCCTGCCCGGCACGGCGATTAGCATCAGCTGTCACTTCCTGCCACAGGGTGGCATTGTGTCCTTTCCAGGCCGTGAATCCCCAATGCTGACGAGCCAGCCCCGGGGCACGATCGGCGGCGATCATGGCAGCCTCAATCAGCAGAGTACCTGAGCCACACATCGGGTCGATCATCGGCGTCCCCGGACGCCAGCCTGATCGTAGTACCACGGCTGCCGCCAGATTTTCTTTTAATGGTGCCTGTCCGGTCTGCTGACGGTAATTACGCTGATGTAACGCATCTCCGCTCAGGTCAAGAGAAATGCTGACTTTGTCTTTGTTCAGCCATGCATTGATGCGGATATCAGGAGCGTCACGGTTAACGTCCGGCCTTGGCAGATTCTTACGGGTGAAACTGTCGACAATGGCATCTTTTACCCGCATAGCACCGAACTGGCTGTTACGGATAATGTCATTGGTGCCGCTGAAGTGCACCGCAAAACTATGCTGGCTGTCGAATAATTCGGTCCAGGGAATCGACTGTGCGCCGACATATAAATCAAGATCACTCCACAGACCAAACTCTCCTAATGGCAGCAGGATCCGCGAAGCAAGCCGGCTCCACATCAGGCTTTGGTACAGCATTTTATCATCGCCCTGATAATGAACACCGCCCGGTACCAGCTGTATATCCTGAGCGCCTAACGCTTCAAGCTCAGTTTTTAAAAGTTCTTCCAGCCCACGGCCTGTACTGGCAAACAGAGAATTCATATTTTTGGTCTACTTAATTGGAAATTGCTGCGCATTATAGCGAATCACAGCGCTATGTCATAAAGTTAGCGTCTTTATTAGCAAGAAGCCCGGAACGGAGAAATTATGATCAGTCTGTCGCGGTTATTTATTCACCCGGTAAAATCGATGCGCGGTACCGCTGTTTCCCAGTCACTGGTACAACCACAGGGACTTTCCTGGGACCGGATGTTTATGGTAACCACTACTGAAGGTAAGTTTATTACTGCCCGCCAGTATCCGGAAATGGTGCTATTTACTCCGCTGGTTCAGCCAGAAGGACTGTTTATCCAGGCGCCGGATAATAGTCAGGTGCTGGTAAGATTTGACGATTTCAGCCCGCAGGTGGAACCCGCCGAGGTCTGGGGCAGCAACTTTGCCTCCTGTATCGCCCCCGAAGTGATTAACCAATGGCTGAGCCGGTTTTTTCCTCATCCGGTACAACTGCGCTGGACCGGTATTAAACCTGCACGCCGGGTCAGGCGTTTTCCGGAGATCCCGGTCGGCTTTGCTGATGGTTACCCGTTTCTGTTGATCAACCAGTCTTCTTTTTATGATTTACAGAATCGCTGTCCGGCGGGGATCCGTCTCGAACAATTTCGTCCGAATCTGGTAGTGGCGGGGGCAAGCGCCTGGGATGAAGATCAGTGGTCTGTGATCCGGGTCGGCGATATTACGTTCGATGTGGCAAAACCCTGCAGCCGTTGTATTTTCACCACGGTCAGTACCGAACGCGGAGTTAAGCACCCATCCGGTGAACCCATGACAACCCTGAAAATGTTCCGTCTGGCCGCAGACAGCAGTGGTGATATCGATTTCGGCCTGAATTTGATCGCCCGTAACAGCGGCGTCATCCGCTGTGGCGATGATGTTACTGTACTGGCCAGAAAACCCGCCCGTCCCTACACAGTGACACAACGTCAGCAAACCGTGGCCCGGCCAGAGACGGATAATGCCATTATCGATATCCGCTATCAGGGAAAAAGCTTCCGTGGTAATAACCAGCAGATCCTTCTGGAGCAACTGGAAGCGGCGGGATTCAGTATCCCCTATTCATGTCGTGCGGGTGCCTGCGGATGTTGCCGGCTGACTCTGGTCAGCGGAGAGGTCACCGCACTGAATGCTTCAGGAGTTAACGGTGACAAAGTACTGAGTTGTAGCTGTATACCGCGCAGTGCCGTCGTTCTGGAAAGTGACTGAGATTAACCGGCCTGTTCCAGGGAGAATTCGCCGGCGGTGTCCGCGGGACGCAGCCGATCGTACATAATTTTAATGGCATCACCCAGTAACAGCCTTTTTCCTGATAATTCCAGCGAACTCTGGGCAACAACACACAGTGCAGCATTGCTGCCCGTTTCAACCACCAGCAAACGTGCCGGCTGACCGGTATCAGAGAGGATTGCTTCCGCCAGTTGCCCTGCTTCCGGTTGCCAGCCGGAATGACAGGCAACAAAATGCCAGCTTTTTGGCATCAGTGGTTTCAGAAAACGGCTGGCTACCAGCGCATTTAACACCAATTCAGCCCGTTGCTGATGACTAAAGTTAACAGCACGACATTTTTCATCGAAATTGAAAAAACCGGCAGCATCATCAACACAAAAACGCTGCGGTTCAAATGCATCGGGCGTCAGCATTTTTTTAGGAAAACGGGAACAGAAGTGCAGCCCTTCGGTTAAATCAAGCATCATACGATCCCGGACATCATCGTAATACCATTGCCAGCGATCATCGGGCTTTAATGTCATCTCTAGCCGCCTCTCTCATTACGGTGGAAATCTCTTTCCTGAATATAAATCACAGCCTGTTCTGAATAACTAAACCGGTCCTGCTGAGTATAATCCGGATAAAATATAAACGAGCCAGAGGAATAAAGAAACCCCTCTGGCTAAATAATAAACTTATTGTGCTTAAATATCCCTCAGGATATCCCGGATAAGTCCGGGACCTTTATAAATAAATCCTGAATATAGTTGAACCAGCGTAGCTCCTGCCGCGAGTTTTTCCTTCGCTGCCATTAAAGAATCAATCCCGCCCACCCCGATAACAGGTAACCGCCCGTTTAATTCTTTACTCAGCCGACGAATAATTTCGGTACTGCGTAGCTGAACAGGACGGCCACTAAGCCCGCCTGCTTCTCCTGCATATTTCAATCCTTCAACCAGCGACCGATCCAGGGTGGTATTCGTCGCAATCACACCATCAATATTATGCCGGACTAAACTGTCGGCAACCTGGATCAATTCTTCTTCTGAAAGATCCGGCGCGATCTTTACCGCGACAGGCACATATTTTAAATGTCTGCGTTGTAATTCCTGTTGTTTCTCTTTTATTGCTGACAGCAAATCATCTAACGCTTCGCCGTATTGTAATGTCCGTAAGCCCGGAGTATTCGGTGAAGATATATTAATGGCAATATAACCGGCATGGGCATAAGTTTTTTCCATACATGTCAGGTAATCATCTTTACCCTGCTCAACAGGTGTATCTTTATTTTTTCCGATATTGATCCCGATAATACCGCGAAATTTTGCTTTTTTTACATTTTCGACCAGATGATCAACCCCGTGGTTATTAAACCCCATCCGGTTAATAATTCCTTCGGCCTCCACCAGCCGGAATAAACGAGGCTTATCATTGCCTGGCTGGGGACGTGGCGTGACGGTACCGACTTCAACAAATCCGAAACCCATTGCACCAAATGCATCAATACATTCGGCATTTTTATCTAATCCGGCCGCCAGGCCGAGCGGGTTATCAAACTGCAGACCCATGCAAGTTACCGGCTTTGAAGGCACAGACTGATGGATCAGACGCTCAAATGCGGTTCCCTGAAGTAATTTCAGCTGTTTTATTGACAGCTCATGAGCATGCTCGGGGTCAAGTTTAAATAATGCAGGGCGGATGATTGGATATAACATGCACTCTCCTGGAAACACTGGTCGCGGTTAGGGGTCAGGCTGAAACGTTTTCTGCGCCGGAATGGTAAAGAGCTTTCGGACAAAAGTAAATTTAACCCGCAAACTGCCCGCAGATCCTGAGGGGTATCAAATAAACTTATTATTTAAGATGCAAAAAAAACCACCGGTCATTGCCGGTGGTTTCGTCACTGTGCTGTCTTTAACCAGTAATCAGGCCGCTAATGCGCGGGTGATTTTTTCGTATAAATCACCCGACAAATCGTCCAGAGATTTCAGCTGTTCTAATGCTTCACGCATCAGTTGCTGACGCTGACTGTCATAACGTTTCAGGCGAATTAACGGTTCAATCAGACGGGACGCGATCTGCGGATTGCGTTTATTCAGGTCAGTCAGCATACGGGTCAGAAAACGATAACCACTGCCATCGGCAGCATGGAACGCAGACGGGTTTGCCGAAGCAAAGGCACCGATCAGTGAGCGGACCCGGTTAGGGTTACTCATGGTAAAGGAACGGTGTGTCAGCAACTGTTCAACCCGTGATAACACATCTGCCGCCGGGCTGGTCGCTTGCAGCATAAACCATTTATCCATGACCAGCCCGTCCTGATGCCAGCGTTCATCCCATTGCTGCAACAGTTCATCGACACAAGGCAATTGTGCAGATACCGCTGCGCTTAAGGCTGCCAGCGCATCCGTCATATTGTTTGCCTGCAGGTATTGCTGGCGGACCAGAGCATCGGCGGCCAGTGGATCACCAAACACCAGATAACTCAGACAGACATTTTTCAGGGCCCGTTTTCCAATATCCTGCTGCACCACACGATACTCACCACACTGGTTCTGCTGCCAGGCTTCCAGCAGCTCATTGTGCAGCTCTTTTGCCAGGGTACGGATCATTGAGGTTCTGACAGCAGAAATCGCCAGAGGATCGATAACGCTGAACCATTCTGCCATTTCATTTTCTGATGGCAGGCTGAGGATCAAGGCTCTCAGCGCCGGGTCACTGGTGTTATCCTGCAACAGAGTACGGAAGGCTTCAGCAACGTGTTTCGGCAGCGATAATGGCTGTTTCTGGCTGAAACGTAATACGTTCAGCTTCACATAGGTGGTCAGCAGACTTTGTGCCGCATCCCAGCGAGAAAAATCATTACGTGCATGCTGCATCAGGAAAGTCAGCTGAGCATCGCTCCACTGATAGTCGAGTTTGACCGGTGCCGAAAACTCCCGCAGCAGAGACGGCACTGGCTGGAAGTATACTTTATCAAACACGAAAGTTTGCTCAGCCTGAGTCACATTGAGTACCGAAGCTATCGGTTGCCCCTGGTACTGTAGCGGGATAACCTCGCCTTGTCCGTCGTAAAGTTCGATATCCAGCGGGATATGTAATGGCAGTTTTTCAGTCTGATCCGCAGTGGCCGGTGTATGCTGTTTCACATGCAGTTTATAAGTCTCAGTATGCGGATCATATTCATCCTGCACCGTCAGTACCGGAGTCCCCGACTGGCTGTACCAGCGGCGGAACTGGGTAAGATCAACCCCGGACGCATCTTCCATCGCCTGTACAAAATCATCACAGGTTGCAGCACTGCCGTCATGGCGACGGAAATAGAGTTTCATACCCTGCTGGAATTTATCTTCGCCCAATAAGGTATGCATCATACGGATAACTTCTGAGCCTTTTTCATAGACGGTCAGGGTGTAGAAATTATTCATTTCCATGACCTGCTCGGGCCGGATCGGGTGTGCCATCGGACTGGCATCTTCAGCAAACTGTGCCCCGCGCATAACCCGTACGTTATCAATGCGGTTGACCGGCCGGGAACCTAAATCAGAACTGAATTCCTGGTCACGGAACACGGTCAGGCCTTCCTTAAGGCTTAACTGGAACCAGTCACGGCAAGTGACACGGTTACCGGTCCAGTTATGGAAATATTCATGTCCGATAACGGCTTCAATACCCAGATAATCTTTGTCGGTCGCGGTTTCTGCTTTGGCGAGCACATATTTAGAGTTAAAAACATTCAGCCCTTTGTTTTCCATTGCCCCCATATTGAAGAAATCAACCGCGACAATCATGAAGATATCCAGATCGTATTCCAGGTCGAAACGTTCTTCATCCCACTTCATACTCTGTTTCAGTGAGGTCATTGCCCAGTCAGCACGGTCAAGATTTCCCTGGTCGACAAAAATTTCCAGTGCAACCTCACGGCCTGAACGGGTGGTAAAACTGTCACGCAGGACATCAAATTCACCGGCCACCAGCGCAAACAGGTAACAGGGTTTCGGGAACGGATCCTGCCATTTTACCCAGTGACGGCCATTTTCAGCCTCTCCCGAGTCAACCCGGTTACCGTTGGACAGTAAATAAGGGTATTTTTTCTTGTCGGCAGTAATCGTTGTCGTAAAACGCGCCAGTACATCCGGGCGGTCGGTGTACCAGGTAATATGGTGGAACCCTTCAGCTTCACACTGAGTACAGAGTGCATCCCCGGATTTGTACAAGCCTTCAAGGGCGGTATTCTGGTCCGGATGAATGGTATTAATTATTTGCAGACTGAACTGTGCAGGTACGTTGTTTATGGTCAGCAGATTGCCCTCAATAAGGTAGTCTTCCCATGTAACACCGTCGATAGCAATAGAATGTAAGGTTAATGATTCCCCCTGCAAAACCAGTGCCGCAGCCTGATCATTCAGACGTTTAACCTGGCTCACTGCAGCCACTCTGGTCTGTTGTTCATCAAGATCAAAACTCAGATCAATATCAGTGATAGTGAAGTCCGGTGCCTGATAATCGTGACGATACTTAATTTGCGGTTGATCTGTCATCATTCCTTCTCAGCCTTAGAAAAATAGTCTTAAATCCCGAGTTTATGCTTCTTACGCATGGGTTTCCAGACGAAAGTATAAGCGAACTTATTATGTACATTTTTTTAACATCTGGCACAATTTAATCTCGACCTGACCGCATAAAGTGTGTTGTGATCTGATTCACTTTTCCCGGGATCAGGTTATACTGCAACTGTTGTTTAATATTCTTAACTTTCACCAGGCCAGCCCCGGGCGCCGCGGAACAGGATGCAGATACGCACCATGAAACGACATGCTTCCCCGATACTTACTTCATTGCTGGACACTGATGCTTATAAGCTTCATATGCAGCAAGCGGTTTATCATCGTTATCGTGATGTCTCAGTGACCGCAGAATTCCGCTGCCGGGGTGAACAGCTCCCGGGCCGGTATGCCGCGGAAATTCGTCAGCAAATTCAGCTGATGCAATCGCTGGCATTAACTCCCGAAGAGTATAACTACCTGAGCACCCTTCCGTTTTTCAGCACTGATTATCTGCGATGGCTCAGAAACTTCCGTTTTAATTCACAACAGGTGTCAGTTACCGATCAACAGGGCAAGCTGGTGATCACTATCAGCGGCCTGTGGGTCGATGTGATTTTGTGGGAAGTCCCGTTACTGGCGATGATTAGCGAACTGGTTCATCGTGATCGCTCTCCTGACCACGGTGTGACTCAGGCAGTCGATTATTTGCAGCAAAAGCTGGCGGAATTTAACCACGCCTCTGCCGGTCTCGATTTGAGCCGTTTTCGTCTGATGGATTTCGGTACCCGTCGCCGCTTCTCGCGTCCGGTACAGCAGGCAGTCGTGGAAACCCTGAAACAGGATGTCAGCTGGCTGGCTGGCACCAGTAATTATGATCTTGCACGACGCCTTGATATTAGCCCCGTCGGCACCCAGGCCCACGAATGGTTTCAGGCCCACCAGCAAATCAGTCCTGATTTGGCTAACAGTCAGCGGGTTGCCTTACAGGTATGGCTGGACGAATATCAGGACCAGCTGGGGATTGCGCTGACAGATTGTATCAGCACCGATGTTTTCCTGCGTGATTTTGATAGTCACTTTGCCAGCCACTATCAGGGACTGCGCCACGATTCAGGAGACCCGCGGGAATGGGGTGAAAAAGTTATTGCTCACTACCGCAAACTGGGTATCGACCCGCAGACCAAAACCCTGGTATTTTCCGATAGCCTGACACTGAACAAAGCACTGGATCTGTATCGTCACTTTGACAGCCAGATCCGGGTTGTTTTCGGTGTCGGAACCCGCCTGACCTGTGATATTCCGGAAACCGAACCTCTGAATATTGTGATTAAGCTGGTCAGCTGTAATGGTAAACCTGTCGCCAAGCTTTCAGACAGCCCCGGAAAAACCATTTGTCACGACCAGTCATTTGTCCGGGCCCTGCAAAAAGCTTTTGACCTGCCTGCGGTCAGGCGCGCCAGTTGAATAGCTGCGGAGAGCAGCTATTCTCTCTCTTTTACCGTGAAATCATCCTGCTTCGCGTAATTTTTCTTGTTTCCTGAAAACTCGCAAGTAACATATCTGCTACCCCCTGTCGGGGCATTTATAAACATTATTGAATAGAGAGATAATTATGAGCGTAGTGCCTGTAGTGGACGTACTGCAAGGCCGTGTTGCTGTTGATAGTGAAGTCACAGTTCGCGGCTGGGTTCGTACCCGTAGAGATTCCAAAGCCGGTCTTTCTTTTATCGCCATTTATGACGGTTCCTGCTTTAATCCTGTTCAGGCTGTTGTTAATAATTCGCTTAATAATTATCAGGATGAAGTCTTACACCTTACCACCGGTTGCTCTGTGATTGTCACCGGTAAAGTGGTGGAGTCGCCGGGCCAGGGCCAGGCTTTTGAAATTGCAGCCACCGCCATTGAAGTGGCTGGCTGGGTTGATGACCCGGACAGTTACCCGATGGCAGCAAAACGTCACAGTATTGAATATCTGCGCGAAGTTGCTCACCTGCGCCCGCGTACTAACCTGATTGGTGCTGTTGCCCGTGTCCGTCACACCCTTGCTCAGGCTATTCATCGGTTTTTCCACGAAAACGGCTATTTCTGGGTGTCGACACCGCTAATTACTGCATCAGACACCGAAGGTGCCGGTGAATTATTCCGCGTTTCGACGCTGGATTTAGAAAACCTGCCGCGTACCGAACAGGGTAAAGTTGATTTCAGTGAAGATTTCTTCGGTAAGGAATCATTCCTGACAGTTTCCGGACAGCTGAATGGCGAAACCTACGCCAGTGCACTGTCCAAAATATATACCTTTGGCCCGACTTTCCGTGCCGAGAACTCTAACACCAGCCGTCATCTGGCTGAGTTCTGGATGATAGAGCCGGAAATTGCCTTTGCAGAACTGGATGATGCGGCAGCACTGGCCGAAGCAATGCTGAAATACGCATTTAAAGCGGTACTGGCCGAGCGTGCTGACGATATGGCGTTCTTCGCTGAACGTGTTGATAAAGAAGCTATCCAGCGCCTGGAGACCTTTATCAGTACCGATTTCGCCCAGGTCGACTATACGGATGCGATAGATATTTTGTTACAGAGTGGTCACAAATTCGAAAACCCCGTCTCCTGGGGAATTGACCTGTCCTCAGAACATGAACGCTTCCTGGCAGAAAAACACTTCTGTGCCCCGGTGGTGGTGAAAAACTATCCGAAAGATATTAAAGCATTCTATATGCGACTGAATGACGACGGAAAAACTGTCGCAGCCATGGACGTGCTGGCCCCGGGTATTGGTGAAATCATCGGCGGTTCACAGCGTGAAGAGCGTCTGGATGTGTTTGACCAGCGCCTGGCTGAAATGGGCCTGAACAAAGAGGATTACTGGTGGTACCGTGACCTTCGTCGCTATGGCACCGTACCACATTCAGGTTTCGGATTAGGTTTTGAACGATTGATCGCTTATGTCACCGGCGTACAAAATGTAAGAGATGTTATCCCGTTCCCCCGCACCCCGAGAAATGCAAATTTCTAAATGCTAATTAAAGCATAATAAATTCATATAGATAATAAAGCCGGTAATTACCGGCTTTATTATTTTGTACCGAACTTATTCCTCTCACAAAGTTCCATGTTATTTACATCTTGAAATACACTTTTTCAGCTTGAAACTCAAATTTTAGTTTTGTAGCATATTCGGGCTAGAAATGGCATCGTATGAATGGAAAGATGCCTCAGACACAGAAAGACACGAAACATCGCAAATAGTTCTTGTAAAGAATTGTTGACGATAGTGACAGTTGTCTACAATAAACTCCGATGAGGGTAATAAATGATGAAGCGCAACATTTTGGCAGTCGTGATCCCGGCATTGTTAGTTGCAGGCGCAGCTAACGCCGCTGAAATTTATAATAAAGACGGTAATAAACTGGATCTGTACGGTAAAGTCGACGGCCTGCACTATTTTTCTAAAGACAAATCAAATGATGGTGACCAGTCTTATGCCCGTTTCGGTTTTAAAGGCGAAACTCAGATTAACGACTGGCTGACCGGTTACGGCCAGTGGGAATACAACTTCAACGCGAATAACTCCGAAGGCTCTGATGCACAAGACGGTAACAAGACCCGTCTGGGCTTCGCCGGCCTGAAAGCCGGTCAGTACGGTACCTTTGATTACGGCCGTAACTACGCCGTTGCTTATGACGTACTGGGCTGGACCGATATGCTGCCAGAGTTCGGTGGCGACTTTGGTATCACTGATACCATGACTGGCCGTACTACCGGTGTTGCTACCTACCGTAACACTGACTTCTTTGGTCTGGTGAATGGCTGGGACTTCGCTGTTCAGTACCAGGGCAAAAATGACCGTACTACTGACATCCAGAGAGCGAATGGCGATGGCTACGGCTTCTCAACCAGTTATACTTCGCCGATCGGTGTAGCGGTAACCGGTGCATTTTCAAGCGAAACACGTACCGCCAGCCAGAATAGCAGTCAGTATTTGGGTAAAGGCAACCATGCGCAGGTATGGGCTACCGGTCTGAAATATGACGCAAATGACATCTACCTGGCAGCGACCTATGCTGAAGGCCAGAACGCCACTCCTATTTCAGGTAAAGTCAACAATATTTCTGTTTCTGGTTTCGCTAACAAGACTCAGGATATTGAACTGGTTGCACAATATCAGTTTGACTTCGGCCTGCGTCCTTCTCTGGCCTATATCCAGACTAAAGCCAAAGATGTTGAAAATGTCGGCGATGTAGATATCAATAAATATATTGATGTCGGTTCGACTTACTACTTCAACAAGAATATGTCTACCTACGTTGATTACAAAATCAACCTGCTGAAAAGCGATAACAAACTGGATCTGGCTACCGATAACATCGTGGCCGTCGGTCTGGTTTACCAGTTCTGATTGTCAGATAACTCAGTACTGCACACGGGGCCGGATGGCCCCGTATGTTTTGGTTTTTTCCGCTATTTTCACTTCACACACTTTTCCTGTTCTGCATCCTTTCTCCGTTTTGCTCAGTCCTCTGTCATAATAAAAATATGATATTTAGCGCATAAATTTGCCTTGTAGCTGTTGGCAATCTGCAGCCATCGGGATAACCTTGAGCTCTCGCACAATGTGTTTATCTCTAATCGGGTCTCACTCATGTTTGAATTAATTTCTGCTGCACCTGCCGATCCTATACTGGGCCTGGCTGATCTTTTCCGCGCCGATGACCGTCCGAATAAAATTAACCTCGGTATTGGCGTATATAAAGATGAAACAGGAAAAACCGCGGTATTGACCAGCGTGAAGAAAGCAGAACAGTTCCTGCTGGAAAATGAAACCACCAAAAGTTATCTCAGTATCGACGGATACCCTGAGTTCGCCCGTCTTACTCAGGAGTTACTGTTTGGTAAAGATAACCCGTTACTGGCTGCACAACGCGCCCGTACCGCTCAGACCCCGGGGGGGACCGGTGCACTGAGGGTTGCCGCCGATTTTCTGGTGCAGCAGACTGGCGTTAAACGTGTCTGGATAAGCAATCCGAGCTGGCCGAATCATAAAAATATCTTTGCCGCCAGTGGCCTGGAAGTATGCACTTATCATTATTACGATGCACAAAACCACCAGCTGGACTTTACTGCACTGACAGATTCATTACAGCAGGCTGCCGCCGGTGATGTCGTAGTGTTCCATGGTTGCTGCCACAACCCTACCGGTATCGACCCGACTGCCGAACAATGGCAGCAACTGGCTGAACTGTCAGTTGCACGCGGCTGGCTGCCGTTATTCGATTTCGCATATCAGGGATTCGGTAAAGGCCTGGAAGAAGATGCTACCGGACTGCGTATCTTTGCAGATAAGCATAAAGAATTACTGGTGTGCAGCTCTTATTCGAAGAATTTCGGACTGTACAACGAACGTGTCGGTGCCGTAACCCTGGTCGCTGAAGACAGCAGTGCAGCCACTGCAGCTTTCAGCCAGGTGAAATTTGCCATCCGTTCAAACTATTCAAATCCTCCGTCACACGGTGCAGCGATTGTCGCGACGATCCTCGGTAACGACGCATTACGGACTATCTGGGAACAGGAACTGTCAGATATGCGACAGCGTATCCAGCGGATGCGTCAGCTGTTTGTTAATACTCTGGCGGATAAAGGCGCAGCACAGGATTTCAGCTTTATCAATAATCAGAACGGTATGTTCTCTTTCAGTGGTCTGACAACGGCGCAGGTACACCGGTTACGCCATGAATCCGGTATTTATGCCGTAGATTCCGGACGGATCAATATTGCCGGAATGACGCCGGATAATATGTCCGCGTTATGTGAAGCGATTATCGCCGTATTGTAATCAGGAAACCCGCGAAATAAGCCATCGCAATTATTTGCTGATGGCTTTTTTATGGTTCATCGCACCTTCGCGTGAATTAATAGAAAACGGCGGTAAAAGTGGTTAGTTTTGTATTCGCCAAAACACTAACCAGCCACTAAACCGCCGTCTGCCATGAATGCTAACCTCTCTTCGCTTTTCTGGGAAGGTTTCACCGTCGATTCCTTTACCCCATGCGCACACGATGCGCTTCTTATTACCCTCCGGCCTGACCCGGACTTTGCTCCTGCCTGCCGCCGATGTGGCCAGAACACCTGTGCTGTTCATGATACTTCCCTGCGCCGGGTTCGTGAGCGTGACTTGCTGCACTGGCGCATCACACTTCAGGTTCCCGTTCGCCGTCTGCGATGTGCATCCTGCGGTATCGTTACTGAACGCATATCCTGGTTGCCTGAGCGACAACGTTATACCTCCACTTTAGCTGTCTGGGTGGAGTCTCTTACCCGGCTGTTACCCGTTAAGCATGTAGCGCAGCTGACGGGGCTGCACTGGCATACCATCAAGAATATCGACCTCCGTCGACTGCGACGCGAGCTACAAGAGCCTGAGCGTCGTACCCTGCGCCGCCTGATAATGGATGAGTTCGCTCTGTTTAAAGGCCATCGTTATGCCACCGTTGTCGTGGATGCAGATACACAGCAGGTGTTGTGGGTCGGTGAAGGTCGAAGCCGGGTGGCCTTCCGTCCGTTCTTCACCTGGCTGGGTCCTGAAGGCTGCGCTGCCATTGAATCTGTAGCGATGGATATGAATACTGCACTGGACCTGGAGGTCAGAGAGCAATGCCCACAGGCAGAAGTGGTGTATGACCTCTTCCACGTCGTGGCAAAGTTCGGTCGTGAGGTTATCGACAGGGTGCGGGTCGACCAGGCTAATCAGCTGCGTGACAACAAGAAAGCGCGGAAGGTTATCAAGCGCAGCCGCTGGTTACTGTTGCGTAACCCGGAAAACCTGCCGGCAGGACATGAGGTAAAACTGGCAGAACTGCTGGAAGCCAACCAGCCGCTAAATACCGTGTATGTAATGAAAACTGCGCTGAAGGAGATGTGGTATGCACCAGACAAGGCCACCGCACAGGCACGCTGGAATGAGTGGTACAGACAGTGTGATGAGAGTGGGATCAGGGCGTTACAGCAGTTCGCTAACAAGCTGAAGAACTACATAAGCGGAATAATCGCCAGTGCGACGCACCGGCTGAATACGAGCATGCTTGAAGGAATGAATAACAAGATCAAGGTGCTGAAACGCATGGCATATGGATACCGGGATAATGACTACTTCTTCCTGAAGATAAAAGCAGCGTTCCCCGGTAAAACGCGATGAACC
>NZ_JAERJN010000040.1:0-1251 GCF_018257595.1 Tatumella sp. JGM94
CCCAGCAATAGTGGACACGCGACTAAGTGAGTAAACTCTCAACTCAGAGGTGAGTCACATGACAAAGCCAGCATCAATCACCAAAAAGCCACGTAAGCAGCACACGCCTGAATTTCGTCACGAAGCACTGAAACTGGCGGAACGCATTGGTGTGGCCGCAGCCGCCCGCGAACTTAGCCTGTATGAATCACAGCTCTACAACTGGCGAAGCAAACAACAAAATCAGCTATCTTCTTCTGAACGCGAACAGGAGATGTCTGCTGAGATCGCCCGTCTTAAGCGTCAACTGGCAGAACGGGACGAGGAACTGGCCATTCTCCAAAAGGCCGCGACATACTTCGCGAAGCGCCTGAAATGAAGTATGTCTTTATAGAAAAACATCAGGCTGAGTTCAGTATCAAAACCATGTGCCGTGTATTTCAGGTTGCCCGTAGCGGCTGGTACATCTGGTATCAGCGTCGTCATCAGATAAACCGGCGTCAGCAGTTTCGCCTTGTCTGTGATAACGCCGTCCGGGAGGCATTCAGTGACGCAAAACAGCGCTATGGTGCGCCACGCCTGACGGATGAACTTCGTGCTCAGGGACTGGTGTATAACATAAAAACCGTGGCGGCCAGCCTGCGTCGACAGGGACTGCGGGCGAAAGCCTCGCGCCGGTTCAGCCCGGTCAGTTACCGTGAGCATGGTCTGCCAGTCTCAGAGAATCTTCTGAAGCAGGACTTTTACGCCAGTGGCCCGAATGAGAAGTGGGTGGGAGACATCACGTACCTTCGTACCGGTGAAGGCTGGCTTTATCTGGCCGTGGTTATCGACCTGTGGTCGCGGTCAGTCATTGGCTGGTCGATGTCCTCGCGGATGACAGCGCAGCTTGCCTGCGATGCGTTACAGATGGCGTTGTGGCGGCGTAAACGTCCGGAAAATGTCATCGTGCATACAGACAGAGGCGGTCAGTACTGTTCAACGGATTACCAGAGCTTACTGAAACGACATAATCTGCAGGGCAGTATGAGTGCCAGAGGCTGTTGTTACGACAATGCCTGTGCGGAAAGCTTCTTTCACACGTTGAAGGTGGAATGTATCCACGGAGAGGACTTTTCCAGCCGGGAAATCATGCGGACAGCAGTGTTTAATTATATCGAGTGCGATTACAATCGGTGGCGTCGTCACAGTGCCTGTGGCGGTCTCAGTCCGGAACAATTTGAAAACCAGACCCTCGCTTAGGGCCGTGTCCATATTACGCGGGTAGGATCA
>NZ_JAERJN010000041.1:0-624 GCF_018257595.1 Tatumella sp. JGM94
GGCTTTGTCATGTGACTCACCTCTGAGTTGAGAGTTTACTCACTTAGTCGCGTGTCCACTATTGCTGGGTAAGATCAATTTACCGGAAGGAGCGAATATCACCAACGTTATCGTTAATGGCTATAAAGATGGGGTCTTGATTGCAGGTGCGGCTTATTTAGGCCCGGCTGCATCAGTAGGTAAATCTGTGGGGGGAGCAGTCATCGCGGAAATCGCTAATGGTTCTTATCAGTGGTTCGATCTGAGTAAGCCGGGAAATGAAAGTAAAGGTTGGGATTACCGGGGGAGTGCTTCGGCAGGTATTACGGGAGCACTGGCTCCGGGCCGTGGTGTCTGGCAGAACGTTGGCATAGCGGCAGGTGGGGCTGTGTTTACGGATGGAGCTGATGCCGGGGCTGTTGGAAGTGCCGCCGCTGGAGCATGGGTCGGCGGAAAGTTCGGGGAATATGCGCCAGGGTTGGTGAACTCGGTCATAGGAAAAGAATCACCAGGATTTATCTATGATGTTGGAGGTGCCGGTAAGTGTCAAGGTAGTTGTCACCCCCGGTTAATTTAAGCCGCCTGTTTTTCCCGTTCCGGGTTCAACGTTACCGGACCTTCCGGCTGCCAGTTTCTCGTTTTACC
>NZ_JAERJN010000042.1:0-511 GCF_018257595.1 Tatumella sp. JGM94
GGGAAACCGGTGCCCGGTGCAGAGAAAACAACAGACCAATGGTCAGCAGAAGCACGCTTTGCTGTGATAGTCGAAACTGCCACGCTTTCCGAGGCTGAAGTGGCAGAATACTGCCGTAAAAAAGGCCTGTATCCGGAACAGCTGGTTCAGTGGCGGCAGGGATTTTTACAGACGGAGAATCCCGGTGATAAAGCGGCACTGAAACAGAGCCTGAAAGAAAATAAGCAGCTGAAGAAAGAACTGCTCCGCAAAGAAAAAGCCCTGGCGGAGGCGGCAGCCATACTGGTACTGCGAAAAAAGCTCACGGATTACTACGGGGAAACAGACGCGGACGACTGACCCCTGAGAGCGAACGACAGCAGTTTATTGTGTGGATAAATGAAGCGGTAACGTCGGGTGCACGACGGGCCATTGCCTGCCGGGAAGTCAGCATCAGTCTGCGCACCTGGCGTCGCTGGCAGAAAACACCACGTGACGGCAGACCTGAAGCCCTCAGGCCGGTACCGTTTAA
>NZ_JAERJN010000042.1:534-712 GCF_018257595.1 Tatumella sp. JGM94
TCACAAATCGTGCCACGGCTGGCGGATAAAGGCATTTATCTGGCCAGTGAATCCACATTTTACCGTGTGCTGCGGCGTTCAGGCGAAGTGCACTGCCGGGGGCGTCAGGCACGTCAGCAAAAGGCCGCCGTCCCGACAACCTATACGGCCAGCGGGCCCTGTCAGGTCTGGTCATGGG
>NZ_JAERJN010000043.1:0-245 GCF_018257595.1 Tatumella sp. JGM94
GATGGCAGTGTGTCTGACATAGATAAATCACTGGACACGCTGAACACAGCAACTCAGGCCAACGCATCAGATATTACTAAGCTTAATAGCAGCCTCAGCGCTACTGACAGCAACGTGGCAAAAAAAGCCGAAGCAACGGCTCTGAATGCTCTGCAGCAGACCGTCAGCCGGCAGGGAGACACCGTTACCTCGCAGGGTAATTCCATCACTACTCTGCAAAACAGCCTGACACAGACTAATAAGAA
>NZ_JAERJN010000043.1:265-1085 GCF_018257595.1 Tatumella sp. JGM94
CAGGGTAATTCCATCACTACTCTGCAAAACAGCCTGACACAGACTAATAAGAATGTGGCGACGAAGGCAGATGCTTCAGCACTCAGTGCATTGAGCAACACCGTCAGCCAGCAGGGGAGCACACTCTCATCACAGGGCGCTGCCATTACCAGCCTTACCGGCCAGTTAACTTATGGATCAAACTTGGTCCCTAACCCGCAGATGCAGAATAATGCCGCAGGCTGGGGATATACCTCCCGGGGGACGGACGGGGCAAGAAATTACGTTCAGGCTAACTCAACATATGCGCCAAACTCAGCGTCTTTTCCTGTTATAGAAGGTCAGGTGTTGATTGTTAATGCTGATCTCTGGGTTGATGCTGTGTCTTCCATTTCAATAAGGATAAGGTTTGATGGTCCGAACCTTAGCAACGCGGCTTACAGTGTGTTCACTCAGTCATCTCCGGCAGCGGCCACATGGTTTCAGGGGACCGGAAAGATAACTGTGCCAGCCGGTGCTGACACTGCTCAGGTTCAGGTAATGCACTCCTCTGGAAATGCAAGGTTATCAAATCCGCTCGTCTATGTTCAGACAGCAAGCGCTGATGCATTGCAATCCCTGGGGAACAAAGTNNGACTAACACGGTGAAAAGTCAGGGTGACAAGATAACGTCGCAGGGTGATGCGATCACCAGCCTGCAAAATAACCTCGCGCAGACCAATAAGACCGTGGCTACAAAGGCGGATGCCTCAGCACTGAGTAACCTGAGTAATACCGTTACTCAGCAAGGAAACTCATTAACCACGCAAAGCAACGCTATCACCAGCCTGAATAACAGCCT
>NZ_JAERJN010000004.1:0-195756 GCF_018257595.1 Tatumella sp. JGM94
ATACCACGTGCTTTTTCTTCTGGCGCGTTATCGATCTGCGCGAAGTCACGAGCTGCACCGCCGTAGTGTTTAGCCAGCACGGTAGTGATTGCTGCAGTCAGAGTGGTTTTACCGTGGTCAACGTGGCCGATAGTACCGACGTTAACGTGTGGTTTGTTACGTTGAAATTGCTCTTTCGCCATGGCGATATTCCTTACGTTATGCCTTCATCACCCGATGAAGGCATCTGTTCAAAATTAAACCGTAGTCTTATTTACTACGAGCTTCAATAACGGCCTGCGCTACGTTGTTCGGCGCATCATCGTACTTCAGGAACTCCATGGAGTAAGAAGCACGACCTTTGGTCAGAGAACGCAACTGAGTCGCGTAACCGAACATTTCAGACAGTGGTACCTCAGCATGAATCTCTACGCCAGTCGCGTTAGATTCCTGCCCTTTCAGCATACCACGACGTCTGCTCAGGTCACCGATGACATCACCAGTATTCTCTTCAGGCGTTTCAACTTCAACCTTCATGATTGGCTCAAGCAGAACCGGAGTTGCTTTCTTAAAGCCATCTTTAAAGGCGATAGATGCAGCCAGTTTAAACGCCAGTTCAGAGGAGTCAACATCATGGTATGAACCAAAGTGCAGACGAACACCCAGATCAACTACCGGATAACCCGCCAGTGGACCTGATTTCAGCTGCTCCTGGATACCTTTATCAACCGCAGGGATGTATTCAGTAGGAATTACACCACCTTTGATGTCGTTGATAAATTCGTAACCGTTCGGGTTAGAACCTGGCTCCAGTGGGTACATGTCGATAACAACATGACCATACTGACCACGACCACCAGACTGCTTCGCGTGTTTACCTTCGATATCAGTAACTTTCGCGCGAATTGCTTCACGGTATGCTACCTGCGGTTTACCAATGTTTGCTTCAACATTGAATTCACGCTTCATACGGTCAACGATGATGTCGAGGTGTAATTCACCCATACCAGCGATAATAGTCTGGTTAGATTCTTCATCAGTCCATACACGGAAAGAAGGATCTTCTTTTGCCAGACGGCCCAGAGCCAGACCCATTTTTTCCTGGTCAGCTTTGGTTTTTGGTTCAACCGCGATAGAGATTACCGGCTCAGGGAATTCCATACGCTCCAGAATAATTGGTGCGCTTGGATCACACAGAGTATCACCTGTAATAACATCTTTCAGGCCGATAGCCGCTGCGATATCACCTGCACGAACTTCGCTGATCTCTTCACGTTTGTTAGCGTGCATCTGAACGATACGGCCAAAACGCTCACGGGCAGATTTTACTGAGTTCAGTACGGTATCACCGGAGTTAACCACACCAGAGTACACGCGGAAGAACGTCAGGTTACCAACAAACGGGTCGGTAGCAATTTTAAATGCCAGCGCAGAGAACGGCTCGTTGTCATCAGCATGACGCTCAGCCGGAGTATCTTTACCGTCATCCAGCATACCTTTAATCGCAGGTACGTCGGTTGGTGAAGGCAGATATTCGATAACCGCATCCAGCATCGCCTGAACACCTTTGTTCTTAAATGCAGAACCACAGGTAACCAGGATGATTTCGTTGTTCAGAACGCGCTGACGCAGAGCCTGTTTGATCTCTTCTTCAGTCAGTTCTTCACCGCCGAGGTATTTCTCCATCAGCTCTTCAGAAGCTTCAGCAGCAGCCTCGACCATGTTCTGGCGCCATTCATCAGCCAGATCGACCATATCAGCAGGGATCTCTTCGTATTCGAAGGTCACGCCAGCGTCTGCTTCGTTCCAGTTGATCGCTTTCATTTTCACCAGGTCAACAACACCGGTGAAACCTTCTTCTGCACCGATTGCTAACTGCAATGGAACAGGGTTTGCGCCCAGACGGCTTTTAATCTGACCAACAACTTTCAGGAAGTTAGCACCCATACGGTCCATTTTGTTAACGAACGCGATGCGTGGAACTTTATATTTGTTAGCCTGGCGCCATACAGTCTCGGACTGAGGCTGAACGCCACCAACCGCACAGTAAACCATTACTGCACCATCCAGAACACGCATTGAACGCTCTACTTCGATAGTAAAGTCAACGTGTCCCGGGGTATCGATAATGTTTACACGGTGTGGTTCAAACTGTTTTGCCATACCAGACCAGAAAGCAGTCGTCGCAGCAGACGTGATGGTAATACCACGTTCCTGTTCCTGAGCCATCCAGTCCATAGTTGCTGCACCATCGTGTACTTCACCGATTTTATGGTTTACACCGGTGTAGAACAGGATACGCTCGGTAGTTGTGGTTTTACCGGCGTCGATGTGTGCACTGATACCGATATTACGGTAGCGGGCAATGGGGGTTGTACGAGCCATTTGATTCCTCTGAATTCCGGACGTTCTATGTAAGTAAACCACGGCGGGTTAGCTACAAGAGCGTCCGCCGGGTTAACAACTACACCGTGGTAATTACCAGCGGTAGTGAGCGAACGCCTTGTTGGCTTCGGCCATACGGTGAACGTCTTCACGTTTCTTCACTGCAGTACCTTTGTTCTCTGCAGCGTCAGAAAGTTCGTTCGCCAGGCGCAAAGCCATAGATTTATCACCGCGTTTACGAGCAGCTTCTACGATCCAGCGCATTGCCAGTGCATTACGACGAACCGGACGGACTTCAACTGGTACCTGATAAGTAGAACCACCGACACGGCGGGATTTAACTTCTACTGTAGGACGCACGTTTTCGAGCGCAATGTCGAAAGCATCCAGTTCAGTTTTACCAGAGCGCTGAGCCAGGGTCTCAAGCGCAGTGTATACGATAGCTTCTGCAGTAGATTTTTTACCATCTACCATCAGAATATTTACAAATTTGGCCAGCAACTCAGATCCGAACTTAGGATCTGGCAGGATTTTACGTTGACCAATCACACGACGACGTGGCATGGAAATTCTCCGTTGATAATTCAGGATTGTCCAAAACTCTACGAGTTTATTCTGACATTTATATTAAAACGTTTGGCCTTACTTAACGGAGTCCATTAAGCCTTAGGCTTCTTCACACCGTATTTAGAACGAGCCTGTTTACGGTCTTTAACACCTGAACAGTCAAGTGCGCCGCGAACGGTGTGGTAACGCACACCTGGCAAGTCTTTAACACGACCGCCACGGATCAGGATCACGGAGTGTTCCTGCAGGTTATGGCCTTCACCACCGATGTACGAAGTTACTTCGAAACCGTTGGTCAGGCGAACACGACATACTTTACGTAATGCGGAGTTCGGTTTTTTAGGAGTGGTAGTATATACACGAGTACAAACACCACGTTTTTGCGGGCATGCTTCCAGCGCAGGCACGTTGCTTTTTGCAACTTTGCGTACGCGTGGTTTGCGAACCAGCTGGTTAACTGTTGCCATTAAATAGCTCCTGGATTTAGCTTTAGCTTCGTAAACACGTAATAAATCGCCTCGCATTTCTACGAGGACGCAGAATTTTAGGGCCCCGTCCAAAAGGTGTCAAGAAATAACCAATACTTCTGTGCTACCAGGTGAACTGTTGCGGGTGCCGGAGGGTTAAATTAACAAACCCGGTGTAGTCTGTTAGCTGCACGCTGGCTGAGGTTTTTTCGCCCAGCCCGCGGGCTGTAATATCTTCCTGCAACACATAAAGTGTTGCCGGCGACTGTAATAATGCAGTAAGGCACTGACTTCCTTCGATAGCTGCCAGCACACCATCCTGTAATAACAGCAGGTCATCACCGGGTGAAAGTAATGCTATCAGCCCCTGTAAATCACACTGCCAGGGAGAGCGCATGAGTGTATGTAGCATCTGCTGTTTATTTCTCAGAATGTGACAATTTTATCAAAATCCGTAAGACGACGACGTAATTCGCAGGTATCCAGCACTTCAGCAGGCAATACCCAGTCGCTGTCATCAGGAATTCCACGGCAGACCAGTGACTCTCTGCACAGGTAGTACTGTTCGATGTCATACAATGGCAGTACACCGAAGGTCGCAATATAATTACGCGACAGAATCTGTTCTGGCTGCTGTTCGGGCAATAGTTGCAGAACACCGTCGCCGATAAAAAACAGAGCGCACTGGTCATTAAGGGCTGCTGTCGCCAGCAGCGCATCCAGCCCTTCCCTGCCGGCACTGCTGCCATGGGGAGCGGACATAAATACAAAGGCAACTTTATTCATCAGAATTGTACCAGCCGATCACAGGTCAGTGCCGCTTCAGCAAAAGCACCCAGCCCGCTCAGGGTAAAACCGGGCTGTAAATTGTCTGCGGGTAATTGCAGGCGCGCCGATTCAGACGCATCAGCCACACCACGCCTGAGCGCTGCAGCCACACAGATATGCAGGCCAATACCATGCTGCAGATGCAGATGCTGCCATTCCCGCACCATATCAGTTTCATCACTGGCAGGCGAAACCAGCCGATTGGCATTCAGTACCCCTTCACGGTAAAAAAACACGCTCTCAAGTTGCTGGCCCGCCTGCAGTAATGCTCTGGCAAACAATAAGGCACTGGATGACTGCTGTGTCCCGTAGGGGGCACCGGTCACCAGCAGTGAGTAACGCATCAGCGTTCACCTCCGTGAAAATCACCGTTTTTAAACTGGCGGATGTACAGGTAAACAGTGTGTTTGGAAATTTCTAACCGGTCAGCCACCTGGTTAATCGCATCTTTAATGTCAAAGATACCTTTTTCATACAGATTCAGTACTATCTGCCGGTTTTTTGCATTATTGGACACATTGCGATCATTGGTCACTTCTTCAATGGTAAATTCCATCGTCTGGGCCACCAGATCATCTACTGAACTTGCAAAGTTAACACTCGAGTCTACCTGATGCAGTTCCGGAGGCATAAAGGTCGACATGATCTGTGAAAAAGGCACATCCAGATTCATATTGATACATAACAGCCCGATCACCCGCTGACTATGATTACGGATAGCAATAGTGACTGATTTCATCAGTACACCACTTTTGGCACGGGTAAAGTAAGCTCGGGAGACATTACTTTTTTCACCCTGCAGATCATGCAACATTCTCAGGGCAAGATCCGTGATAGGTGAGCCGACCTGTCTGCCGGTATGTTCACCGTTGGCAATCCGGATTGCCGAACATTTCAGATTATCCAGCGAGTGCAGCACTATCTCACAATGAGAACCAATCAGCATGGCCAGCCCGTCAACAACCGATTCATATGATTTCAGAATGTCATAGTCTGCCGGTTCAAACGGATACCGTTCCGGGAGTTCGTAATCAGCGATATCGCCGGGATTAAAAGGATTAGACATTACAGATATTACCCCAGGTAGCTGGAGCCTGTCATAAGCACAGCCGGGCAGACTCAAAAACTATAAATAATTGAAATATCAGTCTGGCAAATGTCGATCACTTAAGCCAGCCCTTTTAGCGCGGCGGGGTAAAGAACCGCCGCAGAGGTGCGGCGGTGTAAAACAATTACTGCGCCGGGGTGGCAGCAGCTGCCGGCGCTTTTGCCGCATTATCCGCTTTAGGTGCTGGTTTAATATCCAGCAACTCAACTTCAAAGACTAAGGTTGAATTTGGCGGAATACCAGGCACACCGTTCTGACCGTAAGCCAGATCTGGCGGGATGACCAGCTCAATTTTACCGCCTTTCTTCACGTGTTTGAGACCTTCAGTCCAGCCCGGGATAACACCGTCCAGACGGAAAGATAATGGCTCACCACGTTTGTAAGAGTTATCAAACTCGGTACCGTTAATCAGGGTACCTTTGTAGTTAACCACAACCGTATCGCTATCAACTGGCGCGTTACCGGTGCCCTCTTTTTCTACTTTATACAGCAGCCCGCTGGCGGTTTTTTTCACGCCGGCTTGTTTTGCGAATTTGGCAGCAAAAGCATCACCTTTTTCGGCATTCTCTTTGGCATCTTTTTCCATTTTCGCCTGAGCGGCCGCTTTCACATGACCTTCGAAGGTCTTCAGGGTCTGTTCGATTTCAGCATCAGACAGTTTGCTCTTACCGGCAAAGGCATCCTGAACACCTGCGATCAGGAATTTTTTGTCCAGCTTGATACCAAGCTTCTCTTGTTCCTTCAGAGAATTGTCCATGTAGCGACCTAAGGAAGCACCCAGCGCATAAGCAGACTGCTGCGTCTGATCTTTAAATGCAGCATTTGCAGGTGCCTGCTCAGTGGTTTTGGCTGACGTGTCAGCAGCCATAACCACAGGTGCATTCAGCGCAACGGCTAAAGTGGTCGCTAACAATGAGACTTTAAACAATGATTTCATCCATATCTCCCAACCGAAGTATCAGACCCCGGTGATTATTGTGTTTTCATTACCCACACTATAACGGTATATCACGGTGTAACACACCATCATCACGATCATTCTCTGTTAACCTCCGACCTTTTTTGCGTCAGGAAGTTTCAAAGGATATTGGGCTGAACAGAGAATTTTCAAGGTCACCGCATACTGGGAGACAAAAATCAGCCAGATCCTGACAGCAGTGCTCGAATAATCGCAGCAGATAACGCATCATGGCGCAGAAACGAAATAATGAGGAAATATAATGCAAGCGTCCGAATGGGAAAAACGTCTGGAAGCGCTTGAAAGCAAGATTGCTTTTCAGGAACAGACCATCGAAGAGCTGAACCAGATTGTCGTCAGACATGAACTTGAGATGGGAAAAATACGGGAGCAGTTCCGCATGCTGGTTGATAAAGTAAAAACAGCCGCGCCTTCATTGCTGGCCCCGCAGTCAGAAGAGACACCACCGCCTCATTACTGACCAGAGCAGACAGCCACCGGACGGTGGCTGTCTGTATTAGCAGGGATTAGTGGTGGCAGCCACAGCCGCCGGTACCGCATCCTTCCTGACCGTGGTCATGGTCGTGATCATGCCCGTTCTCACCGTGAACGTGCCCATGGGCCAGCTCTTCTGCGGTCGCTTCGCGGATAGCCATCACTTCCACATTGAAGCTCAGGTTCTGGCCTGCCAGCATATGGTTACCGTCAACAACCACAAAATCATCACCGACTTCGGTAATTTCTACCGGTACCGGACCCTGATCAGTTTCTGCCAGGAAACGCATACCCGGCTGCAGTTCATCAACACCGACAAAAACATCTTTCGGTACACGCTGCACCAGATTGTCATCAAACTGGCCGTAGGCATCATCCGCAGCAATATTCACATCAAATTTATCGCCAGGCTCATGATTTTCCAGTGCTTTTTCCAGACCAGAAATCAGGGAACCATGACCGTGCAGATATTCCAGCGGCGCATTTGCCGGTGATTCATCAACTAATACGCCATCTTCTGTACGTACCTGATACGCCAGACTTACTACCAGGTCTTTTGCTACTTTCATGATATCTCCTAACCGTTGAGAGCTTAATTCCCGTCTCATTGGTTTATTCTTGCCTGCAATAACACCAACCAGAAAGGTCCTGACCGGAAAAAAATCGGGTTAATTTCCTCTCCGGTCTTAATGGCGCTGATTGTAGCGAAATTCAATCCCACTGTAAGTTTCAGTGTGAAAAAAAACAAAAAACCGCATTATTCAGGGGTAAATACGCCAATAATCTGCTCATGCTGACGAATATTACCGGCAATCGCTTTTTCGGCTTCCCGCATCTGATGACCACATTTCACACATTCGACAACATCAATACTGTTTTCCTGCCACATGGCAAGAGTGTCTTTTTGCTGACAATGGGGGCAAACAGCACCGGCAATAAAACGTTTACGCATTTCAGCTCCAGCTTGCTATGTTTATCGGAAAGTAATCACATCACGGTGGTTAGCCGGGTTCATCCCAGCCATCAAACTGTTGTTTTTCTTTCTGCATTTCCCGATTAAAAATATCTTCCAGTTCACGACGGGCTTCACGCACACGGGAAATCTGCCCGTTATCCTCATGGTTCGGCATCAGCTCACGCAGCATCCGCATATCCAGACGGCGGAAGTGTAACTGGGCACGCATCGCCTGATGCGGATGCATTCCAAGCGTAATCAGTGTCTTACGTCCGAGTTCCAGTGCACTGGAAAAGGTTTCACGACTGAACTGCGTCACTCCGGCCTGCAGCAGTTCATGGGCTTCGACACGTCCGCGGGCACGGGCAAGAATTTTCAGATGCGGGAAATGATGCTGACATAACTGTACAATCGTCATTGCATCTTCGGGATCATTACAGGTCACCACAATAGACTGTGCCCCTTCAGCTCCGGCAGCCCGTAATAATTCAAGTTCGGTCGCATCGCCGTAATAGACTTTATAGCCATATTTTCGCATCAGACTGACCGCACTGATGTCCCGCTCCAGTACCGTAATACGGGTATTATTCGCCATCAGCAACCGGCCAATAACCTGACCAAAACGGCCAAACCCGACCACAATCACCTGAGGCTGATCATCTTCGACATAATGTTTTTCATTATTTTCATCACCGGATTTATTGAAGCGACGGACCAGTATTTTATCCACCCCTTGCATCAGCAACGGGGTCGTCATCATGGATAATGTGACCGTGACCAGCAACAATGGCAACTGTTCTCCTGAGAACAAGTGTGCCGATGCCGCGCCAGAGAATAAAACAAAAGCAAATTCCCCGCCCTGACTTAACACACCGGAAAACTGTAACCGTTCTGAACTGCGTAAACCGTAAATACGGGCCAGAGAATAGAGGACCAGTGTTTTAACGGCGACCAGCACCAGTACTGCGACCAGAATTTCAATAATATGGGTGTACAGCACCCCCAGGTTCAGGGCCATACCGACAGAAATAAAGAATAACCCCAGTAATAGCCCTTTAAACGGCTCAATCGCCACCTCAAGCTCATGACGGTATTCACTTTCTGCCAGTAATACCCCGGCAATAAAGGTCCCCAGCGCCATTGACAGCCCCAGTGCATCCATAAATACGGCTGATCCAATAACCAGTAATAATGCGGCAGCCGTAAACACTTCCCGGACGCCGGAGGCCGCAATAAAACGGAAAATAGGTTTCAGCAAAAAGCGCCCGCCAATCAACATGCCGGCAAACGCCAGCACTTTCATACCGACTTTTATCCAGTCGGTAGGGTGGTGGCCATCACTGCCTGCCAGTAAAGGTATCAGTGCCAGGGCGGGGATAACCGCCAAATCCTGAAACAATAATACTGAGAAACCAAGCTGTCCGGATTCACTGCGATTCATCCCTTTATCGCGCATTAACTGAAGCGCCATCGCGGTCGAGGACATCGCCAGACCAATCCCCCCGATCAGGGCCGCCTGCCATGAGAAGTCAGTCAGCCACAGTAACCCTCCGAGGATAACAGCAGAGAAAATAACCTGAGCAGCACCTACACCAAATATTGAACGACGCAGCTCCCAGAGTTTGCCAGGGTTCAGCTCCAGCCCGATGATAAACATCAGGAAAACAACGCCAAGTTCAGAAAAGTGCAGAATCTCGTCGACATCACTGATCAGCCCGATACCCCAGGGGCCGATAGCAATCCCGGCCAGCAGATACCCCAGAACCGCGCCAATACCAATCCGTGCAGCAATCGGTACCGCAACCACTGCTGCACCCAAATAAATAACACCTGCGGTTAACAGGCCCGGACCTTCCATCAAATAACCCCCTGAGGTAACGGCTGAGACAACCAGTCATGATAAGCACTGGCATAGGTTTGCATTGCCTTTGCCGTCTGACGTCTGGCGCAGTAAATCACCATTGGTGTGAGCCAGTGCATGCGACAGGTTTGTGCGGTCAGTTCAAAAGGACGCATGATTTCGGTCATCGGATAACGGTTAAGCCCGTGCTGATGATAGGCCGTTTCAGGCTCTCCGGTAGTGACGATACTGCGCCAGTACTTTCCGGCAAGTGCATGCTCCCCACTGCCGGTGGCGAAGCCCCGCGACAATACCCGGTCAAACCACTCCTTCAGTAACGCAGGACAGCTGTAGGTATATAACGGGTGCTGAAAAACGATAATGTCATGTTCACGTAATAGCTGTTGTTCGTAATGAATGTCGATGAAAAAATCAGGATAAAATGCATACAGATCATGCACAGTCACGTTTTCCTGCCGCTTTGCGGTCTCCAGTAAGACCCTGTTTGCCACCGACTCCTGTGATTCCGGATGAGCATAAAGCAGCAGGATTTTAGGCTGTGTTGACATTGTTCTCCTCCAAATCATCGTCACGGATAACTATTTCAGCTACCATGCAGCACATTACGAAATATTCTGTTTAATCGCTGGTTCATTTTAGCTGATAATTTAACATATTCTGACGATACGGCGCTTATGATTGTCTTCTCTTCGCTACAAATTCGACGCGGTACCCGGGTACTGCTGGAAAACGCTTCCGCCACCATTAACCCCGGACAGAAGGTCGGTCTGGTCGGGAAAAATGGTTGCGGGAAGTCCACCCTGCTGTCTCTGCTGAAAGGTGAAATTAACAGTGATGCCGGTCATGTTAATTTTCCTGGTAACTGGTCGCTGGCCTGGGTAAATCAGGAAACGCCGGCGCTGGATCAGGCAGCTATCGAATACGTAATTGACGGAGACAGAGAGTTTCGCCAGCTGGAAAATGCTCTGGCGCAAGCAAATGCAGAAAATGACGGTAATAAGATTGCGTTACTGCACGGAAAACTGGATGCCATTCAGTCCTGGACCATACAGTCACGGGCTGCCAGCCTGCTACACGGTTTAGGATTCAGTCAGCAGCAATTACAGTCTCCGGTAAAAGATTTTTCAGGTGGCTGGAGAATGCGCCTGAACCTGGCCCAGGCCCTGATTTGCCGATCAGATTTGTTATTGCTTGACGAACCGACCAACCACTTGGATCTTGATGCTGTTATCTGGCTGGAGCGCTGGCTGAAAAGTTATACCGGCACACTGATACTGATTTCACATGACCGTGACTTTCTCGACCCGACCGTTAACAAGATTCTGCATATTGAGCAGGAAGATTTGGTCGAATACACGGGTAATTACAGTGATTTCGAACGTCAGCGGGCAACAAAACTCGCCCAGCAGCAGGCACTTTACCAAAGCCAGCAAGCCCGGGTAGAGCACTTACAGCACTATATCGATCGTTTCAGAGCCAAAGCCACCAAAGCAAGACAGGCCCAGAGCCGGATCAAAATGCTGGAGAAAATGGAACTGATTGCCCCGGCACATGTGGATAACCCCTTCAGTTTCAGTTTTTTGCCGCCGGAAAGCCTGCCAAATCCATTACTCAAAATGGAGAAAGTAACGGCCGGTTATGGCGAAAAAGTGATTCTGAATTCGATAAAACTTAACCTGGTTCCCGGTTCACGTATTGGCTTACTTGGCCGTAACGGCGCAGGAAAATCTACGTTAATCAAATTACTGGCTGGCGATCTGGCACCGCAGCAAGGTGAAGTAACGCTGGCTAAAGGTATTAAGCTGGGTTATTTCGCCCAGCATCAACTGGAATAT
Organism: Tatumella sp. JGM94; assembly: GCF_018257595.1. Taxonomy (NCBI): domain Bacteria; kingdom Pseudomonadati; phylum Pseudomonadota; class Gammaproteobacteria; order Enterobacterales; family Erwiniaceae; genus Tatumella; species Tatumella sp. JGM94. The sequence continues at coordinate 11,439 of NZ_JAERJN010000004.1, forward strand.
TTACGGGCAGATGAATCGCCATTACAACACCTGCAACGCCAGGCACCGCGGGTGCTGGAACAGCAACTGAGGGACTACCTCGGGGGCTTTGGTTTCCAGGGCGACAAAGTCAAAGAGGCTACAGGGCGATTCTCCGGCGGCGAAAAAGCACGGCTGGTACTGGCACTAGTGGTCTGGGAACGTCCGAACTTACTGCTGCTGGATGAACCGACCAACCACCTTGACCTGGATATGCGTCAGGCGCTGACCGAAGCGCTGATGGATTACGAAGGAGCATTAGTCGTGGTGTCCCATGACAGGCACCTGATTCGTGCCACCACCGATGACCTGTATCTGGTTGACGCGGGCAATGTCGATGTATTTGATGGTGACCTGGATGATTATCAGCAGTGGCTGACAAATCAGCAAAAAAACAGTACACCACCTGAAGAGGTAAAATCCGCGTCAGGTAACAGTGCTCAGGCCCGTAAGGACCAGAAAAGGCGCGAAGCAGAGCTGCGTATCCAAACCCAGCCACTGCGTAAAAAGACAGAACAGCTGGAAAAACGCATGACGGTCCTGCAAACCACACTCAGCGAAAATGAACAGTTACTCAGCCAGCCGGGAATTTACGAGCAGGAGAGAAAAACGGAGTTAACTGCCGCCCTGAAAATACAGGCAGAAAGCCAGTCAGAGCTGGAAGAGTGCGAAATGGAATGGCTGGAATTGCAGGAACAACTGGAAACAATAAGCTCCGCAGCATCCTGAGGCCGGGCAGGCCCCGGGGGTCTGCAGGACACAGCCTGCGACGTCGGATCCGTGTGCCCGCAGAGAAATTACCAACAATTACATGACAGACCGACTCTGATTTATTTAAAATCCCTCGGTCATCATGACCTGTGTGGAGTCTCCGGCGGTTATTCCCTGGTTCGGCGGTATTACAGCCAGATAAGGATCACACAGGATGCGGTAAGCAGCCCCATGCAGATATTAAATATTTTCCAGGCGCGGGGGCTTTTCAGCCAGCGTCCGATAAACGAACCAAAGCTAAGCCAGATAATACCGGCCACAATATTCACCAGGAACATTGCAAAGCTGATCGCCAGCACCGATGAATGATACTGAGCACCTGCAAGACTAAAACTGGCTACCGCGCCCAGTGACATCAGCCAGGCTTTAGGGTTAATTAACTGCAGTATCCCTCCCTGCCAGAAAGGCATGGCTTTCCCGGGAACCGACAGATTACTGATATCCAGCTCTTCATAAGGCGCACTGGCAATTTTCCAGGAAAGCCAGAGTAAGTACAGGCTGCCCGCAATTTTCAGCAATAAATGAATAGCAGGATAGACCAGAATAAGACCGCCAATACCGAAGGCAACCATAAGCAGCATAATCTGCATGCCCAGCATAATGCCAAGCATTAACGGAAATGAGCGAATAAAACCAAAGTTGGCACCGGATGCAGTAAGTAACATATTATTAGGGCCGGGTGTTATTGCTGCAACCCAAAGAAAACCCAGTAGCGAGAGAAATAATCCCATTTCCATGCGTGACACCATTCCTGTCTCAGGATTAAATTAACCTTTGAAACTATACAGTGAGTTATGGATCAGACAAGACCCGATGGTATGAAAATTTGTCGTAATACAGGTGAGGAATTTACCCCAATTCCTCAGCTGAAAAACCCTCATATCCAGACCCTTCTGCCAAGGATCCTGCGCCGGATTGTGCGGATTAAGCCTTACTGGCAGCGGCTTGAACTACCTGACGGTGATTTTGTCGATCTGGCATGGAGTGAAAATCCGCAACATGCACAACATAAGTCACGTGCTGTTATTTTTCACGGACTCGAAGGTAGTATCAACAGCCCTTATGCTCACGGGCTGCTGTCAGCATTTAAGAAACGGGGCTGGCTGGGGGTGGTGATGCACTTCCGGGGCTGCAGCGGTGAGTCGAACCGGAAAAAACAAAACTATCACTCCGGGGATTTTGCTGACGCCAGTTATTTCCTGCGCTGGATGCAACAAACGATGGGACCGGCACCGACTGCCGCCACCGGGTTTTCACTGGGCGGAAATATGCTGGCTTGTATGATGGGCTCCCTGGGCAGTGACTGTCTGTTGGATGCCGGCGTTATCGTGTCGGCCCCTTTAATGCTGGAGCCCTGCAGTTCTAAGCTGGAACAGGGCTTTTCGCGTTTTTATCAGTTCTATCTGCTGTCGCAGATGAAAAAAAGTGTTCGCCGGAAACTGAAAGCATATCCCGGCCTGCTGGATATCTCTCTCGAACGCCTGAATAGCATTCACCGGCTAAGGGATTTCGATGATGAAATTACGTCTAAAAACCATGGATTTACCGATGCAACCGACTATTATCGTCGTGCAAGCGGCATGCCGCTGCTTTCCGGCGTCGAAAAACCGTTACTGATTATCCATGCCCGGGATGATCCTTTTATGGTGCCTGATGTCATTCCCAATCCGGAGCATCTGTCACCGAGCATTACCTACCAGCTCTGTCAGTACGGTGGCCACGTTGGTTTCGTCAGTGGTACCCTGACCCGCCCGGTCATGTGGCTGGAGCATCGTATTCCTCAATGGCTTTCAACCTGGCTGGATAAATAATTGTGATCATTCCATGGCAGCAAATAGATCCTGATACGCTGAATAATCTGATTGAGTCTTTTGTCCTCAGAGAAGGCACAGACTATGGTGAACAGGAGCGTTCATTGTCAGAAAAAACGGCCGATATTCACCGGCAGCTCACCGCCGGGGAAATCGTCGTGGTGTGGTCGGAATTACATGAGTCAGTCACACTGATGCCAGCGCGTAATTTCGGTTAACCGCGGATTTGTCCCGTACTACGACAGATGACACCCGCGGCCAGACATGTTAACAATGCTGTCAGCCGTATTGGTTCAGGGAGCATAACGTTATGTCAGCAAGGCATCCTATCATTGCCGTTACCGGTTCCAGCGGTGCCGGAACAAGTACTACCAGCCTCGCCTTTCGTAAAATTTTCCAGCAACTGAATATCCGTGCCGCAGAAGTGGAAGGAGACAGTTTTCACCGGTATAGCCGGCCAGAGATGGATGTTGCTATCCGCAAAGCACGGGATCTGGGGAGGCATATCAGTTATTTTGGACCCGAGGCCAATGACTTCTCTCTGCTGGAACAGACCTTTACCGAATATGCCCGCCAGGGTACCGGTCGCTCACGTAAATATTTACATACCTATGATGAAGCAGTGCCCTGGAAACAGCAGCCCGGTACCTTCACCCCCTGGCAACCTTTACCGGAGAATACGGATGTCTTGTTCTATGAAGGATTACACGGCGGTATTGTTACCGGACAACACAACGTTGCTGACAAAGTTGATTTGATGGTCGGTGTGGTACCGATCGTTAATCTGGAATGGATTCAGAAACTGGTCAGAGACACCGGCGAACGCGGCCACTCCCGTGAAGCGGTGATGGATTCGGTGGTACGGTCGATGGATGACTATATTAACTATATCACTCCGCAATTTTCCCGGACCCATATTAACTTTCAGCGGGTACCGACGGTTGATACGTCTAATCCGTTCGCAGCAAAGACCATCCCTTCACTGGATGAGAGTTTGGTGGTGATCCATTTCCGGGGGTTGGAAGAGATTAATTTCCCGTATTTACTGGCGATGATCCACGGGGCATTTATTTCACATATCAATACGCTGGTCGTGCCGGGAGGCAAGATGGGGCTGGCCATGGAGCTGATTATGACACCGCTGGTGAAACAATTGATCGAACAGCGCGCTCCCCGCTAATACGTCCGGATGCCAGACAGCATCCGGACACCATGAACTTACAGACTTATCACTTCAACACTGTGGGTAACATCAACCCCTTTACCCAGCATTAAAGCAACCGAGCAATATTTTTCAGCCGAAAGTGAAACTGCACGCTCTACCGCTGTATCGGCCAGGTTATGCCCGGTGACAATAAAGTGAAGATTAATATGGGTAAACAGACGCGGCGCTTCTTCGCGACGCTGCGATGTCAGTTTAACTTCACAGTCTGTCACATCATGACGGCCTTTCTGCAAAATAGACACCACGTCAATGGCACTACAGCTTCCGGTAGCCATCAAAACCATTTCCATCGGGCTGGGAGCTTTGTCACCGGCATTACCATCCATAAGGACCTGATGTCCCGAGGCTGATTCCCCGATAAAACTCAACCCTTCAACCCATTTTACGCGTGCCTGCATTGTTCTTACTCTCAGTTTATTAAATATCTGTCAGATTACTCCTTCACAGGATAAACGGCAATCTGCGGGCAATGACCCGGGCCAGACAATACAACAGGAGACAGTTTCCTCAGGGTATGCTACAAACAGAGGGGTAGATAATTTTTACCCGATTACAACCATGGCAAAACGGTCGTCTTCACCAGAGTAAGTGTCACTGGGTCACCGCGAATGTCAGACAAAAAAGCCCTATGATTTCAAAGCCCCACAGGATCTTACCCCCTGTGTTTCCGGCACGATTACAACAGAAGGATACAAGAGAATGGTTCTTGGTAAACCACAAACAGACCCTACATTAGAATGGTTCCTGTCCCATTGTCATATTCACAAATATCCCTCCAAAAGCACCCTGATCCATCAGGGTGAAAAAGCGGAAACTCTCTATTATATAGTGAAAGGCTCCGTTGCTGTTCTGATTAAAGATGAAGAAGGAAAAGAGATGATCCTCTCTTATCTGAATCAGGGCGATTTTATTGGAGAACTGGGATTATTTGAGGAAGGCCAGGAACGTACTGCCTGGGTGCGCGCCAAAGTTGCCTGTGAGGTTGCGGAGATTTCTTACAAGAAATTCCGTCAGCTTATTCAGGTGAATCCCGAAATTCTGATGCGCTTATCATCACAGATGGCACGCCGTTTACAGGTAACGTCGGAAAAAGTCGGTAATCTGGCCTTTCTTGACGTTACCGGACGCATTGCCCAGACCCTGCTTAACCTGGCACGTCAGCCCGATGCAATGACTCATCCTGACGGAATGCAGATCAAAATTACCCGTCAGGAGATCGGCCAAATCGTCGGTTGTTCCCGCGAAACCGTCGGCCGGATCCTGAAAATGCTGGAAGATCAGAACCTGATTTCAGCCCACGGGAAAACCATCGTCGTCTACGGTACCCGTTAACGGATCATACTGTCCGCTGCACGGCAGGTGACTGCCGTGTCTTGTTTATTATTGACCTGCGGTTGTATCTGATGTGGCGCAGAATTGTTTATCACCCTGAAGTTAACTATGCCTTGCGCCAGACACTTATCCTGTGTCTTCCTGTCGCCGCCGGATGGCTGGCCGGCGATCTGCAGAAAGGTCTGCTGTTTTCTCTGGTACCAGCCTGCTGCAATATCGCCGGACTGGATACCCCGCATCGCCATTTTTTTAAGCGAATTGTTATCGGCGGTACTCTGTTTGCGCTCAGTAGTTTCTTACTACAGTGGCTGCTGCTGCGTAATGTCCCGTTACCGTTTATTGTCGGTGCGCTTCCATTATTAATCGGAGTATGCGGTGAAATAAGCCCGTTGCATGGACGTCTGCTACCGGGGTCCCTGATCGCCATGACATTTACGCTGAGCCTGGTCGGACGAATGCCCCTGTGGGGCCCCCCTTTGCTCTATGGCTGCGGTACTTTATGGTACGGACTGTTTAACTGGTACTGGTTCAGGCTGTCTAAGGATCAGCCGCTGCGTGAAACACTCAGCCTGTTATACCGCGCTCTGGCGAAATATTGCGAGGAAAAATATACTCTGCTCAGCAGCAGTGATTATGATAAATCATTACCCGCATTACTGAATTACCAGCAGAAAGTCGTCGATTTAATCACCACCGCCTATCAGCAAATCCATATGCTTTCCGCGGAAAAAAACAGCCGTGAAAAATACCTGATCCGTACCTTTATGATGGCAGAAGACCTGCAGGAGCATATTTCAGTGACTCTCAGCCAGAGTGAGGATGTCAGAGATCTGGTACAGAAAAGTCAGTCGGGAGAAATTATCAAACGCACCGCTAATCTGGTTGCCGGACAACTGCGCAAGACCGCCGATAATATCCTTTATCACCAGATTCCGGCGGACTTTTCGATGCGTGAGTCTCTGTCAGAATTACAGAATATCGTCCGCCAGTACCCTGATAACCCTGTCGGCCAGTTCTATCTGTACCATTTCAGTAAAATTGCAACAGTACTGCAAACAAGGAAACCACTCTACCGCCGTGACCTTATGGCAGACAGCCAGCGACGACTGCCCTTGCTGGCCGCATTACGCAGCTATATTTCGTTAAAGTCTGTCGCCCTGCGGACTGCCGGCCGTTTTTCGGTCATGCTGATGACGGCCAGTACTCTGGCCCTGTCTTTGAATATGCCGAAGCCCTACTGGGTATTAATGACCATTATTCTGGTCAGTCAGAACAGTTATGCTGCAACCCGGGTCCGGATTCAGCACCGTGCCCTCGGCACATTTGCCGGCCTGATGATTGCCGCCTGGTCTCTGAAAATGGCCGCGCCGGAATCGGTGATCCTGCTGACAATGTTATTGCTGACCTTGTTCAGTAATCTCTTTTCCCGTCAGTACTACGGCTGGGCAACCATTGGTTTCACCGTCACTGCAGTATACAGCCTGCAGTTACTGTCCCTTAACGGGGTGAATTTCCTGGTGCCCCGCCTGCTGGATACCCTGCTGGGGTGCCTGATTGCTTTCGCCGGCATGCTATGGCTATGGCCGCAGTGGCAAAGTGCCCTGTTACGAAAAAATGCCCTGGATGTCCTGGAGACCTATCAGCATGCCCTGCAGATCTTACTTGCTCCGCAGCACACCGCCGATGAGTTAGAAAGTATCAGAATCAAGGTAAACCAGCGGCATAATGCCCTTTTCAGTTCAATGAACCAGGCTATGCAGGAACCCGGCTTTAATACTGAATATCTGAACGAAATGCATCTGTGGGTTACCCATAGCCAGTTTATTGTCGAACATATTAATGTGCTGACGACGCTTGCCCATGAACATACTATGCTCAGCCCCGGGCTGGCCCGCAGCTACCTGGAGTCCTGTGAGATTGCATTACAACAATGTCAGCAGCGCCTGAGTTACCAGAGTGAAGATGACCGCAGCAGTGCGGTAATGGATACTCCCGACAAGGTTCCTCTGGGGCCGGTAACCATTATGGAGCGGCAGCTCGATCAGATATTAAGCCACCTGAGAGTTATGCGGACTATTTCGTCGATTGTCTGGCGACAACGTCCCCGTCACGGACAGTGGCTGATAAATAAGAAAAAGAAAGTCTGAAGCAAACCCGCCAGCGTCCGCAAGGAGGCTGGCGGTCAGTAAGTTAGCCAAATACCTTTCCGACGGCTACGGATAAACGGGCCATTCCTTCACGTATGTCCTGCTCGGTGATCACCAGTGAGGGGGCAAAACGGATAACACCGCTACCTGCCGTAAGGATCATCACACCTTCGGCCGCTGCCGCATGTAACAAATCCCGGGCCTTCGGCTGATACTGTGGCTTCAGTTCTGCTCCGATCAACAGCCCCTTGCCGCGAATCTCACTGAACAGCGAAAAATGCCGGTTAATTTTTTCCAGCTCCTCTGTAAACCACTGACGCCGTATTTCTACACCCTGTAAGACCTCAGGGGTGTTAATCGTATCGAGCGCAGTTTCTGCGATAGCGCAAGCCAGAGGGTTACCCCCATAGGTTGTCCCATGGGTACCGGGAGACATCGCTGATGCAATTTCATTTGTTGTCAGCATTGCACTCACAGGGAAACCGCCCCCCAGCGCTTTGGCCGTGGTCAGAATATCGGGGGTCACACCATAATGTTCATAGGCAAATAATTTGCCGCTGCGGCCCATACCACTCTGCACTTCGTCCATCACCAGTAACGCCTGATGCTGATCACATAAATCCCTCAGCCCTTGCATAAACTCAGGTGTTGCCGGGGTAATGCCTCCTTCTCCCTGAATAGGTTCCAGAACAACCGCACAGGTATGATCGTCAATAACGGCTTTTACTGCCCCGAGATCATTAAAAGGAACATGCACTATATCGGCAGGTTTCGGCCCGAAACCGTCCGAATATTTTGGCTGGCCACCCACTGACACGGTAAATAACGTACGGCCATGGAACCCGTGGTGAAAAGCAATAATTTTGGTTTTATAAGGGCTATGGCGTACCGATGCGTAGTAACGGGCCAGTTTAAATGCGGCTTCATTGGCTTCGGCCCCGGAGTTGGCGAAAAATACCCGTTCGGCAAACGTTGCGTCAGTCAGCTTACTGGCGAGGCGCAGTGCCGGCTCATTAGTAAACACATTACTGGTATGCCACAGGGTTTCACCTTGTGTTTTCAGGGTGTCGACCAATGCCGGGTGGCAATGGCCCAGGGCAGTTACCGCAATTCCACCGGAGAAATCGACATACTCTTTACCCTGCTGATCCCAGACCCGACTGCCTTTACCTTTGACTGGCACAAACTGAGCGGGTGCATAAACAGGCAAAATGACCTGATCAAACGTTTCCCGGTTAACTGCTATCGTCTCTTTTGCCATTGAATTGTCCGCCTGATTTATCCGTGCATGAAAATATAAATAATAAGTCAAAAAATATGCATAAAAAATCAACCAAAGGCAAATATTAACCGGCCTGTTCGACAAAATTTTTCAATAACTGAAGTCCCTGCTCACTCATAATGCTTTCAGGATGAAACTGAACGCCTTCAATGGGTAATGTTTTATGCTTTATCCCCATAATTTCATCAAACTGCCGCTCCGATTCACTCCGGGCGGTGACTTCAAAGCACTCAGGCAGTGATTCTGCTTCCGCAACTAACGAATGGTAGCGGGTCACGGTCAGAGGATTATTCAGACGTCTGAATACCCCCTTGTCATTGTGGGTAATCACTGAGGTTTTACCATGCATCGGCTGACGGGCACGTACCACCTTACCCCCGAAAGCGACAGTAATCGCCTGATGCCCAAGGCATACACCCAGAATAGGTATTTTACCGGCGAAATATCTGATGGCCTCAACCGAGACTCCGGACTGATCCGGAGTACAGGGTCCCGGAGAAATCACCAGATGGCTTAAAGGTAATGCAGCAATTTCGGGGAGAGTAATAGCGTCGTTGCGTACTACCCTGACCTCAACACCGGTCACGGAAAAATACTGGTACAGATTCCAGGTAAAGGAATCGTAGTTATCGATAAGAAGTAACATGGCTGGTATGCCCCGCCTGACTGTCAGACGCATCGTCTGGTTATCTGTACTCCGGGCAGAGACTGAACCAGTAGCAGGGTATTTATCCTCCGGACTGCTGGCCAGTGTCCACTGGCCTGTCATTGTTACGGCAATACTTTCGCAGAAAGAATAGTGACCGGTTTTACAGGAACGTTCTGATAAGGGCCGATATTGGAGGTCTGAACCCGGGCAATATTATCGGCAACATCCATCCCTTTAATCACCTTACCAAATACTGCGTAACCAAAATCACGCTGGCCGTGATCCAGAAATGCGTTATCTGCGACGTTAATAAAGAACTGGCTGGTCGCACTGTCAGGATCAGCGGTACGGGCCATGGCAATAGTACCGCGCAGATTACGCAGCCCATTATCAGCTTCATTCTTAATAGGCGCACCGACAGGTTTTTGCGTCATATCGGCAGTAAAGCCTCCGCCCTGAATCATAAAACCCGGAATGACCCGATGAAACACAGTGTTGTTATAAAAACCACTATTAACGTAGCTTACAAAATTTTTGACGCTCACCGGGGCTTTTTGATCATTAAGCGCCAGTTCAATATTACCTGCTGAAGTTGTCAGCAGTACATGAGTATCAGCCAGTACCGATGCTGAAGAAAGAGCCAGCAACGCGACGGCAGCCGCCAGAGTACGTTTCAACATAAAAACTCCCTGATTGAATAAACCACACGGAAAACGAAGCTAATTGTAGAGAGATCACAGCAGGAGAACCAGATATTTACCTGCAGGCCATCTGCTGGCCGCAGGAAAAGATCATTACCGGTATAAAAATATGTGAATAAGATCATATTATTGATGAAATAAGAAAATGATGTTTCATTGATTATTTATCAGGATCACGGTTCACTCTATAATCCCATGGGATAATTCTCACCTTTCTTCTTACTAGGGTCTCTAACAATGACAAAGACCAATCTGACTGGCCTGACCTGGATCAGCTTTTTTTCCTATGCCCTGACCGGCGCATTAGTAATTGTGACCGGGATGGTCATGGATAATATTGCCCAGTACTTTAATGTTCCCGTATCAAGCATGAGTAATACTTTTACTTTTCTTAATACAGGGATTCTGGTTGCTATCTTCCTTAATGCCTGGCTGATGGAAATTATTCCGTTAAAACGCCAGTTAATCTTCGGGTTTATATTAATGCTACTGGCGATTGGCGGATTAGTCACCGGCCACAGTATCGCTATGTTCTCGGTATGCATGTTTGTACTGGGGGTGGTCAGCGGAATTACTATGTCTATCGGTACCTTCCTGATTACCCACCTTTACCAGGGTCGTCAGCGTGGTTCACGCCTGTTGTTTACTGACTCTTTCTTCAGTATGGCCGGAACCCTGTTCCCGATTATTGCAGGGGTTCTGCTGGCCAGACAACTGCCATGGTATTGGGTGTACTGCTGTATCGGTCTGATTTATGTGGCTATCTTTATTCTGACCTTAATGATTGAATTTCCGGTGCTGACGAAAAAAAGCCACCAACAGCAGGCAGAAAGAGAGAAATGGGGCAGTGGTGTTTTCCTGCTGGCACTGGCGGCACTGTGTTATATCCTCGGTCAGCTGGGCTTTATTTCCTGGGTTCCGGAATATGCCACCAAGAATCTGGGGGTACAGATTTCTGATGCGGGACAGCTGGTCGGTAATTTCTGGACTGCCTATATGGTCGGTATGTGGGTATTCAGTGTGGTACTGCGCTTCGTTGATCTGCAAAAAATCCTCGTGGTTATCACTGCCCTGGCCACTGCACTGATGTACTGGTTTACTCATACAGAAACTGTCGCAATGCTGCATATTATCATTATGATTTTAGGTTTCTTTTCCAGTGCAATTTACACCACCATCATTACTCTGGGTTCACAGCAGACCCGCGTGTCATCACCGAAACTGGTTAACTTTATTCTGACCTGCGGGACTATCGGTACCATGCTGACATTTGTCGTGACCAGCCCGATAGTAGAACACAGCGGACCACATGCGGCACTGATGACCGCCAATGGCTTATACGGGGTGGTATTTATCCTGTGTCTGTTGCTGGGTTTTGTCAGCAAACATCGTCTGAACAATATCGCGCCGGTTAAAGAGTAATCCGTGATTATTCAGCAAAAAACGCCGGATAACCGGCGTTTTTTCTGAGAAATAAAAAAGGACCATCTGCTGATGGTCCCTGCACTGGCTCTGGCTTATTTTCAGCCTTTAGGCCGGGCGACAAAACCTACCGCCTGGTAAACTTTATCCAGTGTCTCACGTGCTCTGCTGCTGGCTTTATCTGCACCTTCTTTCATGATCCGGTTCAGTAACTGTTCATCATTGCGGAAGTGTTCAAAGCGTTGTTGTAACTCTGCCAGCATCCCGGAAACAGCGTCGGCAACGGCACCTTTCAGATGTCCGTACATTTTACCGCTGAATTCCTGTTCCAGCTCGCTGACGGTTTGTCCGGTCACACCCGACAGAATATCCAGCAGGTTAGATACTCCGGCCTTATTTTTAATGTCATAACGGACTACCGGTGGCTCGTCAGAGTCAGTCACTGCACGTTTAATCTTTTTCACAACCGCTTTAGGATCTTCCAGTAATCCAATCACATTATTACGGTTATCATCGGATTTAGACATTTTCTTCGTCGGTTCCAGCAGCGACATCACCCTCGCACCGGACTTAGGAATAAAAGGCTCAGGAACCCGGAAAATATCACCATAAAGAGAGTTAAAACGCTGTGCAATATCGCGACTCAGTTCCAGATGTTGTTTCTGATCTTCCCCGACCGGTACCTGGTTAGTCTGATACAGCAGAATATCTGCCGCCATCAATACCGGATAATCAAACAGACCGGCATTAATATTTTCAGCATAACGTGACGACTTATCTTTAAACTGGGTCATACGGCTCAGCTCACCGAAATAGGTGTAGCAGTTCAGCAGCCATGAAAGCTGTGCATGCTCCGGCACATGTGACTGTACAAAGATGGTCGATTTTTCAGGGTCAATACCACAGGCCAGATACAGGGCCAGAGTATCCAGTGTCGCTTTATGCAGTGCTTGCGGATCCTGACGGACAGTAATCGCATGCTGGTCAACAATACAATAAATACAGTGGTAATCATCCTGCATCTGTACCCATTGACGAAGTGCCCCCATGTAATTACCAATGGTTAGTTCACCTGAAGGCTGCGCGCCACTAAAAACAATGGGTTTACTCATAAATTTTATCCTGATTTATTACAGCCCAAGTGCGGGCAGAAGTTGGTCAAAGCTATCCAGCACACAATCCGGGTGACTGTCTGCAATTGGCTCGCCATAGTTATATCCGTAGCTCAGCCCTGCACATGGTACTCCCGCAGACTTCGCCGCACGGATATCATTACGCGAATCACCAATAAACAGTAACTCACCGGCGGTCAGTCCCAGCTTACCCAGTACCAGATAGACAGCTGCCGGATGCGGTTTTTTGGCAGTGACATCATCACCGCCAATCACCAGCGAGAAGAACTGATCAATACCCAGTGATTTAAGTAAAGGGGCTACAAAGGGTGTAGGTTTGTTGGTCACTATCGCCATTGGCATATTCTGCTGACAAAGTATTTGCAGTGTCTGTTTCACACCGGGAAATAACGCACTGCCTTGCTCTGCCGTCTGTGCATAAAACTTATCAAACAGCTGGCGCGCCTGTGCAGCCTCATAAGGCGCAGGTGCCCGCTGCAGGGCATAAGTCAACGCACGCTGCATCATGATATCTGCCCCGTTACCTATCCAGGTGGAGACCCGGGCGACACCGGCCTCTGGCAGCGTCATCTGCTGTAATGCCATATCGACAGCGGCAGCCAGTCCGGGGGCACTGTCTGTCAGGGTTCCGTCCAGGTCAAAGGCCAGCGCACGAATATTAGTGAAATGAGCCATTAGCTGTCTCCAGTGCTCTGCGCATATCATCAATAATTTTCTTATAATCGGGGTGACCGAAAATCGCCGAGCCGGCAACAAACATATCCGCACCTGCAGCGGCGATCTGCCCGATATTATCAACTTTTACCCCGCCATCAACCTCAAGACGGATATCAAAACCACTGTGGTCGATACGCTGGCGTACCTCACGGAGCTTATTCAATGTCGAAGGCAGGAAGCTCTGACCGCCAAAACCAGGGTTAACCGACATCAGCAGGATCACATCAAGTTTGTCCATCACATAATCAAGGTAACTCAGGGGGGTGGCAGGATTAAATACCAGTCCGGCTTTGCAGCCATGTTCTTTAATCAGTTGCAGAGTACGATCAACATGTAAAGTGGCTTCCGGATGAAAGGTGATATAGCTGGCACCGGCTTTAGCGAATTGCGGGATCAGACTATCCACAGGAGAAACCATTAAATGAACATCAATCGGCGCAGAAATACCATAATCCCGCAGGGCTTTCAGCACCATCGGCCCCATCGTCAGGTTAGGGACGTAGTGGTTATCCATCACGTCAAAATGGACAACATCTCCGCCGGCGGCCAGTACTTTTGCCGTATCTTCACCCAGTCGGGCAAAATTTGCCGACAATATTGATGGTGCTATCAAGTAGTCTTTCATCTGATTCTCCCGATAATATTATTCAGCGTAATTCCCTGAACAATGCCGCTGTTTATGGTCAGTTTAACGATAAAGGGCCAGTATTTCGTTGACTTTGGTGCGACCGTTCACATTGCGGCTAATGGATCGTCTTGCTTTAACGATATGCTTTACCGCCGCGTTATACCATTGCTGAGTCAGCTCCGTATCATGATTAGAGATTAGCACAGGTACTGATCTTTCTTTTGCCAGTTCTTCGGCAAGCTCCGCCAGATGGATCTGCTCATGCAGGCTGAAACTGTTGGTATGGTAGGCAGTAAAATTAGCTGTTGCTGACAACGGTGCATACGGGGGATCACAATACACCACACAGCCACTGCTGGCTTCCCGCATCGTAGGGCCATAAGACTGACAGACGAAAGTAGCCTTCTGGGCACGCTCTGCGAACCACAACAGCTCGGCTTCAGGAAAATAGGGTTTCTGATAACGGCCGAAAGGTACATTGAATTCACCACGCAGGTTATAACGACAAAGACCGTTATAGCCATGGCGGTTAAGATATAAAAATAACAATGCACGGTGGTAGGCATCACGGCTCAGGTTAAACTCTACCCGATGGGCATAGTAAGCCTCTGATTTATTTTCCTCTGCCGTAAATAACCGGCGGGCATCTGCAATAAACGAGGTACTGTTGGTCTTAATAATATTGTAGAGATTAATTAAATCGCTATTAATATCAGCCAGTTGATAATTCTGATAGTCAGTATTCAGAAAAACAGAGCCGGCACCTACAAAAGGTTCAACTAAACAGTCCCCTTCGGGTAAGCATCGACGAATGTCATCCAGCAGGTGGTATTTACCCCCTGCCCACTTCAGGAAAGCGCGGTGTTTTTTCATGCTGTCGTAATAGAGATTTTTTCATTGATGGCTGTGGATAAACCGACAGCAGATCTGCGCTTATAAATGGGGCTGCCGGCAGCAGCCCCGATGATTATCACTTTCCGGCCTCTTTTTTGACCTGACTCACGGGTTTAACCCATGGACTTTTTGCCCGTACAGCGTCAGGAAGCGCACTGATAGCACGTTTTGCTTCTGCCGGGGTTGCATAAGAACCGCTGACCAATACAAACCATGGCTGCCCGTTACGTTGCGTCTGGTAAATATGGTAACTGCCCAGCTGTTGCTGTTTAGCCCATGTATTCAGAGCAGCTTCATGGGTTGTACCACTGAGTTGCAGGGTATATTGACCGGCAGGTAACTGGCGGGCAGGGTCTGCGGCACGGGTTACTGGCGGGACAGGTTCATGCTTCCTCACCGTGGCTGATGCGACGGGGGGGGCCGTTTTTTTCTGTTCAGCTGCCTGACGCTGTTGTACCGCCCGGCGTTGTTCTTCTGTACGACGCCGTTCTGCACTGCGACGATTTTCCCGTTGACGCTCACGTTCAGCGGCGACTGTTTTACGTTCATTCGCCTGGCTGGCGCTGTTTTGCGGAGTCCGGTGAACGACTGACGGCTTATTGGCCGGAGCGTTCAGGTTACCTGTCTGACCAGTCGCCGGTATGGGATTGGCCAGTTTTCCACTGCGGTCAAGCGTGGCAGGAGCCAACGGCAAAGATGTTGTAGCCGCCGCGGACTCTGCCGGTACCTGTGTATTATTCAGCGCACTGTTTATCCCGCCAGCCACCGTAATACGCTGCTGATCAGCCGGAGCCGTCCCTGCCGCTGCCTGAGATGGCGTCGACGAGATAGCGGGCATAGCAATAGTGTTACTTCCGGCGGAGGCATTATTGGCAGGTGTCTCAGTATCTGAGGGTGTCTCTGTCGCGGCAGCAGACGCCGGGGCAGACTGCCCGCTCATGGCAGAGGTACCTGAAAGATCAATATCTTTACCAGCACTGCCGGATGAGCTGGCCGGGGCAGCAGGTGCATGTCCGGAGGGTGATTTCAGTGCAGAACCAATACCGAGGATCAACAGTAACAGCACCAGAATCCCGACGGCAATCATAATATGTTGCTTAGATACCGGTAATGATACCGGTAATTTCGGCCCTGCAGAGGGTTTACGGTTTCGCGCAGCAGGACGATCACTGGCGTCAGGCTTTAACTCATCTTCCGGTTGAAACTCATCCATTAAACCACCTCATACTTAACCATTGATCTCTCGCTGCCTTTTCGTGCCGCGGGAACACTGTATGCCGTATTATCAGCCGGGCAGACAATCATTGATTGCCCTGGTAACAATATCATGAGAAATATCGCCTCTCACTTCTGACTGCCCGATATTACGAGGCAGAACCAGACGAAGTTCACCGGCTAATACCTTTTTATCCCGCATCATATGCGGCAGATACTGGCTGGCGGTCATTTCCCGCGGTCCGTGCACCGGCAAACCGGCACGCTCCAGTAACTTAATAATACGTTGAGTATCATCAGGGCTGAAACCATTGATATATTCAGCGGTCCTGGCCGCCATCACTATACCGGCAGACACCGCTTCGCCGTGCAGCCAGTTGCCATAGCCCATATGTGCTTCAATCGCATGACCGAAGGTATGCCCCAGATTAAGCAGGGCCCGGACACCGGACTCACGCTCATCGGCAGCCACAACCCGGGCTTTAAGCTCACAGCAACGACGAATACACTGCGCCAGTGCTTTTTCATCCAGAGCAACTAATGCTTCCATATGGTTTTCCAGCCATACGAAAAAATCATTATCCAGAATGATACCGTATTTAATCACTTCTGCCAGTCCGGACGAAAGTTCACGCGGGGGCAGCGTTTTCAGACAATCAGTATCAATGATGACCGAGGCAGGCTGATAAAACGCGCCGATCATATTTTTACCCAGCGGATGGTTTACCGCTGTTTTTCCCCCGACAGAGGAATCTACCTGTGAGAGTAAGGTGGTGGGTATTTGAATAAAGCGGACACCACGCTGATAGCAGGCCGCAGCAAAACCCGTCATGTCGCCAATTACACCGCCGCCGAGAGCGATCAGGGTGGTATCACGGCCATGAGGTTTTTCAAGTAATGCGGTGAATATTTGTTCAAGGACAGTCAGCGTTTTATACTGTTCACCGTCAGGCAATATAACCTGGTCAACTAAAACGCCTGCAGCTGATAGTTTTTCAGTCACAGCATCCAGATACAGCGGTGCCAATGTATCATTGGTCACCACCATTACAGGATTTCCGGCACCCAGCGGCCAGTATGAGGCAGGATCATCAAACAAACCTGCAGCTATTCTTATCGGATAACTACGTTCTTCAAGTGAGACCGTGATCTGCTCCATAATGATCGATACCCTGCAACTTAGTCTGCTTAAGATAAATTAATTACTTTCCAGCATATGAATAATCTGGTTCGCGACCACTTTAGCACTTTGCTCATCAGTTCGAATGGTCACATCTGCAATTTCTTCATACAGCGGATTTCGCTCACCCGCCAGTTCTTCCAGCACTTCCCGCGGAGGAGAATCAACCTGAAGTAAAGGACGTCGTTTGTCACGCTGTGTACGTGCCAGTTGCTTTTCTATTGTCGTTTCCAGATACACAACCACACCACGGGCGGAAAGACGATTGCGGGTTTCACGTGATTTTACTGAGCCCCCCCCCGTCGCAAGAACAATGCCTTGTTTTTCAGTCAGCTCGTTGATGATTTTTTCTTCACGATCACGAAAACCATCTTCGCCTTCTACATCAAATACCCAGCCAACATCAGCTCCGGTACGTCGCTCAATTTCCTGATCGGAATCATAAAATTCCATATTGAGTTGCTGAGCTAACTGACGACCAATAGTGCTTTTGCCGGCACCCATAGGCCCAACCAGAAAGATATTTCGTTTCTCTGCCATTTTATCGGTATTACTAAGAATTCGTTGATGATACCCCGCGTTCAGCCTTGCTGACAGGCGGGACAGAAACTGAGACCTCATAAGCGTTAATAAGAGTCAGACAAAAAATTATCTCAACACTATGGGTCGTTTGGCAACCAAATAAATGATTTCCGGCGAAGCTTTCTCCTCCGGAGCGATATTAAATCGTATCTTTTGTTCATTTTTACAACAACATTGCTGCAGACAACAAAGATAACCTGATACTTTATCTGGTCCCGGATAACTACATACAGGTTTACAAAATCGCTAATCTTTTATGCTAAATATTACGCTGCGTCAACGTTGTTCCCTGCTGTGGGGATAATTACAGGGAATAATCAGGGAAATACCAATCTGGGGGTGATAAATATCACCAGTTCCCGCTTCGTCTGCTGGCTGACATCCTGCCGGAAAAGACGGCCAATCGCGGGTAATTCCCCGATAACCGGGACTTTGTTCTGCTGGTTATTCGTCTGTTGCTGAAAGATCCCGCCAAGTGCTACCGTCTGTCCGTCCTGAATAGTGACTTTGGTCTCAATTTCCTGCTTATCAATACTCAGAGGCACATTATTGCCTTTTTGCAGGGCCTTGCCCGGGACATTCTGGCTCAGCCGGATGGTCAGCCTGACATTGCCTTCTCCCAGCACTTCCGGTGTAATCTGCATCCCCAGTACCGCTTCTTTAAATTCCACGGTCGCGTTTTCATTTCTGCCCTGCGAGACAATATAAGGGATTTCTGTCCCCTGTTTTATGGAGGCCACATTACCATGTGAGGTTATCAGACGCGGGCTGGCGATGATCTCAATCTGGTTTTCCTGCTCAAGTGCGCTCAGTTCAAGATTCAGCAACTGACCATTGATTCTGGCCAGCGTCATTCCCGCAGAGAAGAAAGCCGACTCAACACTTAACGGTATATCCAGCGACGGCGATGCCAGAATATCATTCACCGATGAAACACCACCCAGTCCCCAGCCGACACCCAGTTCACGTAACTGCTCTTCACTGATAGTCACGATATGGGCCGTAATTTCTACCTGCGGGACGGGTATATCGAACAGGGTTATCCACTGCGCAATGCTGACCAGCGCCGGGCCGGTATCGCGGATAATTAACATATTTGCTCTGCTATTCAGAGAGATTCGTCCCCGGGGAGTCAGAGGGCCAGCGTTCTCCTTAAGCAACAATGACCTGACCTGATTAACATCCGTATAGCGCAGTACAAAACGGCGGGTTTCCAGAGGTAATGCTGCTTCAACTGAATCCAGCGGCGGATGTCCGGTTTTCTCATCTCCGGAGCGTGGAGATATACGTAAAATATTTTGTTTACACCGGGCGGTCACCCCCGCCATTTCTGCCACCAGCGCTACTGCCTGCGGCCATTCAACGTCGCGTAATCTGACAGTTAAGCTTCCGCTCACCCCGGGAGCGATCACCAGGTTAGCCTGCCGGAACTCGGCGAGGTGATAAAATATTTGTGCTACCGGTGTATCCTCAAAATCCACGGTCACAGGGTTTGCAGTGACACTGCCGGTCACTGCAACAGAGAGCAAAAAACACAGCAGTTTAGCGTTCACGGGCATGACCAGTGGCCATTGTCAGTAGCCATAAAGGGGTCTGGCATTCACCCGTATTGCGTAATATCACACGGCCCCGCGTTATCTGTTCGACCTGCCATAACGTTCCCGGTAAGTACTGTCCGGCGAACAACAAGTAATAGCCCTGTGAGGGATGTGAAAGCCGGGCTGCTTGTTTATCCTGTTGCAGTACTGTCCCCTGTAAGCGCCATTGTGGTTCCCCCCTGTCCGGCAGGCGGCACTGGAGACTGATACCGGGTGGCTGAAAAGGGTTGCGGGCCGCTCCTGATACGTAAAAGCAGCAAAAAAACATCAGCGAGTAATAATGAATATTATTCATCAGGATTTAACCACATCACCATTTCCAGCCCCTCTTCCCGGTATTCAAGACCAAACCGGATCGGTAACAGAGAGGGCTGTAATATCCTCATCTGTCTGAAAAAGACCGCAACTTGCGGCCAGTCAAGCTGCAATTGTACCTCTGCCGGTGACTCTGTATTACGCCAGCGTCTGAGGGTTATCTCGTTGCCTGCCAGTATTTCTTCCAGGGCAATCCCTGTTTTCTGCTGTTGTGTGTTTCGTCGAATCAGTAACTGGTCACGTAACTGCTCCGCTGGCAGTAAACGGGATAATTGTTCCTGTTGCTGTCGGAGAAAGTTGTCCTGACGCAGATACTGTTGTTCACTGCGCTGCCAGCGCTGCCATTCCGGAAGAATCAGCAGCAGTGCAGAAAATAGCAGACCACACGCGGAGGTCAGGAGAAACAGGCCCCATTGCTGATAATGCGGCCGATAAAGCATGCCAGTTGCCCATTCAGTCATCTGCCCATCCCCCGTACAGCTGCATGCTTACCGCCAGATAGGCCCTGAGGGTAAAACGGTAATCCCCCTGCCCTGTCCCCTGCATTTCCTGAATATCGACCCGGGTGAAGAATGCTTGTCGCCGGAGGTTTCTTGTAAACAACATCAGGCTGGAGAGGGTATCCGCCTGGCCACGAAACGTCAGTGTCGTCTGTTCCTGTGCTACCGATATCAGCCACAGAGATAAAGGCATCAGGGCCGGTAACTTCACCCAGAAACGGCGCCAGTTATCCAGTCTGTCGGCCAGTGCCTGACGGGCTTCATCCTGTTGCTGTCGGTTAACTAACTGCTGAGATAACTGTTGTTGCTCTGCCAGCAGGCGACTGGTCAGTGCCTGTAATTTTTTCTGCTGGGCAACCCATACCGCGGTCTGTTTCCCGGACTGTGTCAGAGATAACCACAGGGCACTATTGACCGTCAGAAGGACAACCAGCATTAACAGAGCACGGGTCAGCCATTGCTGCTTCCTGCGTTGCAATACAGCTTCCCGCCATGGTAATAAATTTACCCGGATCACAGACGATCGTCCTGACGCAGTGCCAGCCCGGCAGCTAACGTAAAACTGCTTTCTTCTGCCGGTAACGGCGGCTGGCGATACACAATGGCAGGGAAAGGCGAAAAAAGACGAAATCCGGCGGGGACCCGTGGCGGAAGCTGACTGCCACAAAAAAAACGAGCCTCTGCCTCAGGGCATTGCTGCGTACATATGAATTCAGCATCGGGACACTGCTGCCGAAACTGCCAGCCATGTTGCAGCTTACCCTGACGATAGCAGGCCCATAGCCAGAATGTATCGCTTTCATGGACAAGGATCCGGTCATGACCGGAACCCTGCATACTCAGGGCGACCGCAAGACTGCCATGCATTAGTTCAAAAACATCAGGGCTGAGTCCGGCCCGATAGAAAATATTTTGCCATTGTTCAATAACTGTCTGACTGGCTACCGTAATACTGACACTGTCAGACTGCAGGACAGCCGGCTGATAATCTATCGCTAACGGGCCGCTGCCTTCAGGAAATAACCGCCCTGCGGCCGCCCTGATATAACTTCCCAACACAGGTTCGCAGGCAACAGCAGACGGAACATCCAGCTGCCGCTGTAATACCAGGTGTGGCGGTAACCCTACACGTAATGAGAACTTTCGCGGCAGTAATCTGCGCCAGTGCTCTAATAACCGGACCAGCACGGTCCGGGGGCCATTCATATCCTGATTGCTATCCTGACAGGGAACAGGTTGTTGCCACCAGTGGCGTAGTTGCCAGCCATTACGTCGCGGCTGAACCCCGAGGGCGGTAACCTGCCCGGGCTGAATATCAAGCCCGATATGCCAGTAATTTGCCTTCATCCAGGACACCTCCATTGTGTCTGTGCGTAAAATGACGTATCAAACCATTCCGACAGCCTTTATACTACGCGCCGATTGTTTATAAACTGTCCGGTTGACCTATAGCGGGAAATTTCAGGTGAAGTTCTTAAAGTATTTATTCATTTTGGCAGTGTGTTGCGTGCTACTGGGCGTGGGCTCGGTTTATGGCTTATATAAATATATAGAGCCTCAGTTACCCGACGTTAACACGCTGAAAGACGTTCGCCTGCAGACACCCATGCAGGTGTACAGTGCTGACGGCGACCTCATCGCACAATTTGGCGAAAAACGCCGTGTGCCGTTAAAACTTAATCAGATCCCGCCGGAGATGGTAAAAGCGTTCATCGCGACCGAAGACAGTCGTTTTTATGAGCACCACGGGGTTGATCCTGTCGGCGTTTTCCGCGCCGCGAGTATTGCGCTGGTCTCCGGCCATGCCAGCCAGGGTGCCAGTACTATTACCCAGCAATTAGCACGGAACTTTTTCCTCACCCCGGAAAAAACGCTGATGAGGAAAATCAAAGAAGCGTTCCTCGCTATCCGTATCGAACAGCTGCTCAGTAAAGATGAAATTCTTGAGTTGTATCTGAATAAAATTTATCTCGGCTACAGGGCTTATGGTGTGGGTGCGGCAGCGCAGGTGTACTTCGGCAAAAATGTTGACCAGCTGACATTGAGTGAGATGGCAATGATTGCCGGATTGCCGAAAGCCCCTTCCACGTTTAACCCGCTCTATTCCCCTGAGCGAGCTCTGGCACGCCGTAACGTTGTTCTGTCCCGTATGCTGGACCAGAACTATATTACCCGCCAGCAATATGATGACGCCCGTCAGCAGAAAATTGATGCCAGCTATCATGGTCCGGAAGTGGTTTTTACCGCACCGTATATTACCGAAATGGTGCGTCAGGAGATGATTAAACGCTACGGGGATAATGCGTATACTGATGGCTTCAAGGTATACACCACTATCACCCGCCGGTTACAGACCGCGGCCCAGGATGCCGTCCGGAAGAATGTGATTGATTATGATATGCGCCACGGCTATCGCGGACCACAAAAAGTATTGTGGAAACCTCAGGAGCAGGCCTGGGCACCTTCAAAGATCAATGACGAGCTGAACAGCCTGCCGGTTTACGGTCCCCTGATCCCTGCGGTAGTCACCTCTGCTGACAGCACTGCTGCCAGCGTGGTGATAAAAGGCGGTAACAGGCTATCCCTCGACCTTGCTGCAGTACGCTGGGCGAGACCTTTTCGGTCAGACACTGTGCAGGGCCCGGTACCACGTTCGGTCAGCCAGGTTCTCCAGGCCGGACAACAGATTTGGGTACGTCAGGATAACAGCCAGTGGTTACTGGCACAGGTTCCGGAAGTTAACTCGGCGTTAGTTTCTCTGAACTCTAAAACCGGGGCTGTCATAGCACTGGTCGGTGGTTTTGACTTCAGCCAGAGTATGTTTAACCGGGCCACTCAGGCATTACGCCAGGTAGGTTCTAATATTAAACCTCTCCTTTATACCGCTGCTCTGGATAAAGGGCTGACACTGGCAACCATGTTAAACGATGTACCGATTTCCCGCTGGGATGCCGGTGCCGGCACTGACTGGCGCCCCCATAATTCGCCAAATACCTATGACGGGCCTATCCGCTTACGTGAAGGCCTGGGTCTGTCGAAAAACGTGGTGATGGTCAGAGCAATGCGGGCGATGGGCGTAGACTATGCAGTGCAGTATCTGCAACGTCTCGGATTCCCGGCACAGAATATTGTGCGCACCGAATCACTGGCGTTAGGTGCGGCATCTTTCACCCCGATGCAGGTCGTCCGTGGGTATGCAACCTTAACCAATGGCGGCTTCCTGATTGATCCCTGGTTTATCCAGCGAATCGAAGATCCATCGGGGGATACCGTATTTGAGGAAAAACCCAAAATTGCCTGCCCGCAGTGTAATATCCCGGTGATTTATGGTGATACACCGAAATCTGCGGCACTGAATGAAGACAGTATCGAGAACGTGGCCCGGCCGGATGAAACTCCGGTCACGGAACCGGCACCGCCGCAGACCGATCTTGAGCAGGCTCCCGGTCAGCCGGCTACCGATCAACAATACGCACCCCATGTCATCAGTACTCAGCTATCTTTCCTGATTAAAAGTGCAATGAACTCAAATATTTTCGGCGAACCGGGCTGGCAAGGAACTGGCTGGCGTGCAGGGAGAGACCTGAAACGTAATGATATCGGCGGCAAAACCGGAACCACCAATAGTTCTAAAGATGCATGGTTTTCCGGTTATGGTCCGGACATTGCGACATCCGTCTGGATCGGTTTCGATGATGCCCGCAGAGACCTGGGCCGCAGTACCTTGTCCGGCGTGATAAAAGATCAGGCTTCCGGCTATGAGGGTGGAGCCAAAACAGCCCAGCCGGCGTGGGATGATTATATGAAAGTCGCTCTGGACGGTGTTGCCCTGCAACCACTGATACCGCCGGAGGGAATTACGACAGTCACTATCGATCGCAGTACCGGTAAGTTATCTAAAGGCGGAAGTAACAGTCGCCAGGAATATTTTATTACCGGTACCGAGCCGACGGAATATTCAGTCAGCGATAGCAGCCCGACTATTATGGATAATGGCCAGAGCCATGACCTATTCTGAGGTTCACTGAGCAACAAAAAGCCGGCACTGCCGGCTTTTTGTCAGATTTGAGGGTTATTCCGCGCCAGTGCTCTGTTTCAGCAGCCATTCACGTAATAAAAACAGTGCGCTGATATTACGGGCCTCACTAAACTGTTCTTTATCCAGCAAGGAAAGCAAATCATCCACCGGCCAGCGATGGACAACAAGTGGCTCAGGTTCATCCCCTGCCAGCTTTTCAGGGTAGAGGTCCTGTGCAACAATAATATTCATACGGCTGGAAAAGTAGGAAGGGGCCATCGTCAGGCTCGCCAGCAGCTCTGTCTTTCCGGCACCAAAACCCACCTCTTCCTTAAGCTCGCGCTGTGCCGCCTGCAACGGTGTTTCCCCGGGATCAATTAATCCTTTAGGGAAGCCCAGTTCATAACTTTCAAGTCCGACTGCATACTCTTCAATCAGCAGAACCGAATCCCCGTCGAGAGCAAGGATCATGACTGCTTCTCTGCCGTTCGGCTTCATCCGTTCATAGACCCGTCGCTCTCCGTTACTGAATTCCAGACTGACTTCCTGAATCGTAAACAGCCGGGAACGGGCAACCTCACTGACATTTAAAATTTCCGGTTTTTTCAGGGAACCCATTGATAACCTCGAAAAGAGCGTCGTAATGAACGCGTATATTATTAGCTGCTATTGAACCACAGCTGCCCTGTTAAGCTCAAATATCCCGGTGTTAACTCTTCACAACAGGCACTGGCTAAGGCATTATTTTCGCCAACACCATCCCTGAAAAAGCGCACAACACAATCAGAATTAACCGATACACTGAGAGCACTTTGTGCCGTAAAATATGTCCGGCATAGCGTATTTATCAATCATCCCGGAGTTTACGCCCCGCTGATAATGGGAGTACTTCCATTGCATCGCTGGCGGTCAGCCGCTATCTTTTCGGTAAAAATGACAATAGCGTTTTTTTCCAGGGCAACTCACCTTCGTGGATTTTTCAGGGCCAGGTTGAACATTGCATGAGTATGATGATTACTATATTGGCATTGGCAATTATACTGGCAGTCGCCGCAATAGTGTACTTCACAAGATATCGCTCATTTCCGGAGAAATTACTCTTACGGATACCCGCCTCCTGCCGGAAGATTTATCCTGATGAGAAACAGGCTGTAATTAAGTACCTGTCAACACTCAGGACTGCTGAACCATCATTTTTCTCGCGTCTGACTCGCCAGAAGACCAGTAAAGACCCGGTATTTACCTTACAGAGCCACAAAGTTTATTCGGTAACTCACCCGATAACCCGTTACGGATTATCAACAGAGTCACCCCGGCAATGGCGTTACTATCTGGACACGCTGGAAATTCATCTGCCGCCCCTCTGGGAACAATTTATTACCGCAGAAAACACCATTGAATTAATCCCTGCCGGTAATACCCTGCTGGTGACTTCGCTGAATGGTCACCAGCTGATTGATTATGATAAAGAGGTCACTGAGCGTCCTCTGCCTCCCCCGGAACAAGTCAACTCCCCCGCCTCTATCCGTAAAGAGAAAAGCAGTAATGTAGAACTGCTGCAGATTCGCAAAGAGACACCGGAGGAACATCAGCTTTCACGACCAGACGGCACAACCGAAGCGGTGATTATCTGTCTGGCACTGCTGATCCTGTTCCTCAGCCAGCTGGTCCCCACCGTCGTTATGTTGTGGCTGGTTATTCCGGCCTTACTTATTATCGCCGGATGTCTGTGGCTGATGTATCGTCCCGTAAAACTGAGCGACTACCAGGATATTCACTGTATGCGGGGTATTCCTAAACGCTGGGGACTATTTGGTGAGTCTAATCAGGAGCAGAGCAACATTTCTCTGGGAGTTATCGACCTGCAATATCCGGATTACTGGAAACCCTATATTCACCACGACCTGGGGAAAGTGACAGATATTGATATTAATGCAGAGAAGCTGGTGGTGCGTCAGGGCCGCTTCCTTTCTCTGCATGATGAGATTCGTGAATACCCTCTCCGTCACTGGCGCAGAAATGCCGTTCTGGCCAGCGGTGCTTTATTGGTACTGATAATGATGGCCAGCTGGGTACCGCTGGGCATGCCGTTTAAACTGAGTCTTGCCTGGTTACAGGGAACACAGCGTATTGAGGTGACATCTCTCAGCCAGCTTTCAGCCATGAAACTCCGGGTCGGGGATTTACTGGATGTGAAAGGCCAGGGAATGTGCTCCGTTCCCGGCAGTTATCAGGGAAACAGAATGTACGGATATATGCCCTTTGACTGCTCTGCAATTTACTGGAATAACGCCACTCCGCTGCCATTACCCCAGTCAGAAACCGTCGATGAAACCATGGCCTTACTGGAGACTATCCGTCGACAGCTACATCCGGGATCAGCAGAAAATATGAAGATTAATCCGCAACTGGCCCTGGCTATCGAAAAATCCGGCATGATCCTGCTGGATGACTTTTCGGATATCGTCATCCGCGCCAATCAGTTGTGCGGACAACCGATGGACTGCACACGCCTGAAAAATGCACTGGTTAATCTGGAAAATGCCAAAGACTGGCCATCTCTGGTGGATAAGGCTAAGTCTGGTCAGCTAAACGGTATTAATGTATTACTGCGTCCGGTGAGTGCGGATACGCTGGAAAGCCTGGTAAACAATGCTGCTGCAACCTTTTTTACCAGCGAAACACGTAAAGCGATAGAGACACTGAACAGTCCGCCGCCGGGGGGGTATCTGCTGATCAGTGATCAGGGACGGCAGTTTGTCAGACAACCTCAGCCGGATGTGCCGTTATTTAACCTGGATGCCCCGCAACAGTGGGATGAACTACAACGTATTTCAGCAATGCTGCTCCATACGCCATTCAGTGCGTCAGGTATCATTACTGCTCTTGCTGTCGATGCTAACGGTACAACTCATGTCTCATTACATGAGGTCCCGGGTAAATTCCTGCTATGGCGTTATCTGGGGACATCTCTGTTTCTGATTGCCCTTATCGCATGCCTGCTGGTCAATGTTATATTCCTGCTGCGCGGGATCCATAAAGACCGTCAGCGCAGCCTGGCAATTCAGCGATACTACGATAAGTGCTTTAACCCGACCCTGAGTCACCCCGCGGATACACGTTCACTGTTCTGACATTGTCATTGTTTATGGTAACCTGCCGCCCCCGGCCGCAGCCCGGATGTTAAACAGACAGTGCCATGAACAGGATGTGCTCACTGCCTTGATTTATTTATATCCACCCATATCTATGGATCATCCGGCACAGGATAATATCAACAGGGTTCTGACCCGATGATTCCTGTGTGTCAGGCGTGCTGCTATTCCCGGTGCAGCCGCTTACCGGCACGCTCCGTCAACAGGAATAATAACCACGGCTGGCCGGTTTCTGACAAGATAACTCACAAAAACATGCTTATGTTGCGGGAGTCAGCATGAAATCACAGAATCAGGAACAGGGTGTCCGGCTGGACAAATGGCTATGGGCAGCCCGTTTTTATAAGACCCGGGCTATCGCCAGAGAGATGATCGAAGGCGGTAAAGTCCATTACAACGGCCAGCGGGCTAAACCCGGTAAACAGGTTGAAGCCAGTGCACAGCTGAGCCTCCGTCAGGGCAATGAGCAACGGACGGTGATTATTACCGGAATAACAGGCCGGCGAGGCAGTGCAACCGATGCTCAGTTACTGTACCGGGAAACTCCGGAAAGTATCGGGAAACGCGAAGCACAGGCCATCGCCCGCAAACAGTTTGCACTGACGATGCCGCATCCTGACAGACGTCCGGATAAAAAAGAGCGCCGTCATTTGATTAAATTTAAATTAACGGGTGATGAGTAAATCACACACCCAAAGAGAGACACTTATGCCAGTAAAAGACCAGCTCCATCGCTATTTATTTAATAATGTCGCGGTTCGTGGTGAACTCGTCAATGTTTCACATACCCTTAAAGATATTGTTAAGGATCACGACTACCCACAACCGGTACAGGAACTGCTGGCGGAACTGCTGGTTGCTACCAGCCTGATGACAGCGACACTCAAGTTTGAAGGGAATATCACGGTACAGCTACAGGGTGATGGTCCGTTGTCCATGGCGGTGATTAATGGTAATAATCATCAGCAATTTCGCGGCGTTGCCCGCACCCGCGGTGATATCGACGCAGGCAGTACTCTGAAACAGATGGCTGGCAACGGTTACCTGATTATTACCATTACTCCGGAAAAAGGAGAGCGCTATCAGGGTGTTGTCGGACTGGAAGGGGATACCGTTGCGGCCTGTCTGGAAGACTATTTTATGCGCTCAGAGCAGTTACCGACCCGGATGATTATTCGTCAGAACCCGCAGGGCGCGGGCGGCATATTGCTGCAAGTCCTCCCGGCACAGGATACCAGTACCGACGACTTCGAGCACTTAGCGACGTTATCTGACACCATTAAAGCCGAAGAACTGGTGTCTCTGCCGGCAAATGATGTGTTGTGGCGTCTCTATCATCAGGAAGACGTGACCGTATTTGATCCGGCAGATATTGAATTCAAATGTACCTGTTCCCGTCAGCGCTGCGGCGATGTACTGAAAACTGTCGCCAGCGAAGAGATTGATCAGATACTGGCCGAAGACGGCAAGATTGATATGCACTGCGATTACTGTGGTGCACATTACTTATATGATGCTGTTGATGTGGCAAATATCCGTAATAATACCGTGACCGGCAGCGACACTCACGACGCCATTCACTAATCACTTCGGGGAAGGCCTGCCCGCATCAGGGCCTTCCCAAAAACCGGCACAGTTGGCATAAATTAGTCAGTTTTCTGGCAACTGTGTCGGTGAAGTACAACTCTCCTCACAGTTTTTCCTGCGTCCACTTTCTGCATTATCTATCCGGTGTAAACTGCCTCCGCTTATCAGACAGAGCGTCCCCATGTGTGATAAATCTGCCAGAACTGACGCGGGCATATTCACTTGCAAATACAGGATTGAAGGAGCAGCAGCATGTCTTCCAGACGCAGGAAATTACCCGACCTCTCATCGCTAGGTATCAGCGACCCTGTCGAGGTTATTTATAACCCTGACT
Source organism: Tatumella sp. JGM94 (assembly GCF_018257595.1). Lineage (NCBI taxonomy): Bacteria > Pseudomonadati > Pseudomonadota > Gammaproteobacteria > Enterobacterales > Erwiniaceae > Tatumella > Tatumella sp. JGM94. The sequence goes on from NZ_JAERJN010000004.1 coordinate 40,653, forward strand.
ATGAAGTGTTGTTCAATGAGGAAACCCGTCCTGAGCTCCGGGGCTGTGAGCGCGCGACTCTCACCCAAAGCGGTGCTGTTTCGGTCGATACCGGTATTTTTACCGGCCGTTCGCCCAAAGATAAATATATTGTCCGGGATGAAACCACCCGCCACAACGTCTGGTGGAGTGACAGCAGTAAAGGAAAAAATGACAACCAGCCACTGTCACAGGAAACCTGGCAGGTGCTGAAAAATCTGGTTAGCGAACAGTTGTCCGGGAAACGGCTATTTGTCGTGGATGCATTCTGCGGGGCGAATGCTGACAGCCGTCTGAGCGTCAGATTTATCACCGAAGTTGCATGGCAGGCCCATTTTGTCAAAAACATGTTTATCCGGCCATCGGAAACAGAGCTGGAGCAGTTCGAACCTGACTTTGTGGTACTCAATGGGGCGAAATGTACCTGTCCTGACTGGCAGGCCCGCGGACTGCATTCTGAGAATTTCGTGGCATTTAACCTGACAGAGCGTATTCAGTTAATCGGCGGCACCTGGTACGGCGGCGAGATGAAAAAAGGGTTATTTTCAGTAATGAATTATCTGCTGCCACTGCAGGATATCGCGTCCATGCACTGTTCTGCCAATGTCGGTAAGCAGGGTGATGTTGCCGTGTTCTTTGGCTTATCCGGTACCGGTAAAACCACCTTATCCACAGATCCGGCCCGTCAGTTAATCGGTGACGATGAACACGGCTGGGATAACGACGGCGTCTTTAATTTTGAAGGCGGCTGCTATGCCAAAACTATCCATCTGTCAGAGCAGGCTGAGCCGGAAATCTATCAGGCAATACGCCGTGATGCGTTACTGGAAAACGTGGTCGTACGGGCAGATGGCAGTATTGACTTCAATGACAACAGTAAGACCGAAAATACACGGGTATCTTACCCTATCAGTCATATTGATAATATTGTCAGCCCCGTATCAAAAGCCGGTCATGCACGGAAAGTCATTTTTCTGACCGCTGATGCTTTCGGTATTTTACCGCCGGTTGCCAGACTGACGCCGGAGCAGACACAGTACCATTTTCTGTCCGGGTTCACGGCTAAACTGGCAGGGACTGAACGGGGCATAATCACGCCGTCACCGACCTTCTCTGCCTGCTTTGGTGCGGCTTTTTTAACCCTGCACCCGACCCGCTATGCAGAAGTCCTGTTGAAACGGATGCAGACAGCAGGGGCCGAAGCGTATCTGGTGAATACGGGCTGGAATGGCAAAGGCCAAAGGATTTCGCTGAAAGATACCCGCGCCATCATTAACGCGATTCTTAATGATGAATTACAGCAGGCGACGTTCCAGACACTGCCGGTATTTAACCTGCAGGTGCCGGTGGCACTGAAACAGGTCGACAAACAGATACTGGATCCGAGAAACAGCTGGGAAACCGCAGAACAATGGCAGGAGAATGCCATTACCCTTGCCCGCAAGTTTGTCGATAACTTTGAACAGTATACGGATACCCCTGCCGGTAAAGCACTGGCGGAAGCAGGCCCGGCACTGCATAGCTGACAGAGAACTGACGGGATTATGCTTAAGTATAATACCCGTCAGTTCAACGGATGGTCAGTGAGCGGAGGCGGCAGGCAGAGGCGGCTCAGTGGCCGGGACGGGCAACCAGGCACGAATACGTAACCCTCCCCGTTCACTTTTTCCGATCTCCAGTTCTCCCCGGTGAGCATCAATAATACGCTGTACAATCGCCAGTCCTAAACCTGTACCACTGGTACTGCGTGCACTATCACCACGCACAAAGGGCTGCAACAAATGTTCAATCTGTCCGGGCTCAATGCCGGGACCATTATCTTCAACCTGGAACCAGCCACGGTTTAGCTCACGGCCGCTGCTTACACGGATCCAGCCATTACCATACCTGGCAGCATTTACCACCATATTGGCGACTGCTCGCTTAATCGATAACGGATTAATATCAAGCAACAGCTCACTGTCCATGACGGCATTATCAATTTCCCGTTCATAACCACTTTCGGCAGCAACAACTTCACCCAGTACGGTATTGAGATCGACACGTTCGGTCTGCATTTCCTGACCGGTACGCAGATAATCGATAAACTGTTCGATTATCGCATTACATTCTTCAATGTCTTTGTTGATAGACTCAGAAAGATATTTCTCTTCCTCGCCCATCATTTCCGTTGCCAGACGGATACGTGTCAGGGGTGTACGTAAGTCATGACTGACACCGGCCATTAATAATGTACGGTCTTCTGCGAGCTGTTTGATCCCTGCCGCCATCTGGTTAAAAGCACGGGTTACCGAACGGACTTCAGAAGCACCGTATTCCCGTAACGGTGGAGGAATAATCCCTTGTCCGACCTGCAGAGCCGCATTTTCAAGTTCGACCAATGGACGATTCTGCATTCGTATAAATAACCAGGCACCGCAAATCGCCAGCAGCATTATCGCCAGGGTATAACGGAACAGCGGGGAAAAATCACCCTGATGAATTTCTGTCAGCGGTACCCGTACCCAGATATCAGGCGACAACCAGGTTTTCAGCCAGACAACCGGAGAGTTTTTATTGACCTCGACACGAACATCGGTAGGGCCTCCCAGTTGTTGTGCCATCTGATCACTCAGAAATTCATAATGCTGCGCCCAGCGCAATCCTCCTTCCTCTGCTGCCGCATTGGTATACAGTGAAATACCTAACTCACGGTAGATCTCCCGGCGGAAGGCCGGCGGAACTTCCAGCTGCGTGCCATCTTCCAGTTGCAGTTTATCCGTCATCAGCATCCTGACTTCATACGCCAGAACTTTATTAAATTGCTGCAGACTCGGCAAAATCGCGAAGTTAAGTACCACCAGATAGGTCGTTACCAGACTGACAAACAGCAAGGTAACGATCAATAGCAAGGTACGGGCAAAGGAACTGCGAGGCGAGAAGCGGAATCGCTTCATGCTTTACTGCCATCCGGCACAAACACATAGCCCAGGCCCCAGACCGTCTGGATATAACGCGGATGGGCAGGATCTTCTTCGACCATACGACGTAACCGGGAGATCTGTACATCGATGGAACGTTCCATCGCACTATATTCACGTCCGCGCGCCAGGTTCATTAGCTTATCCCGTGACAAAGGCTCACGCGGGTGGCTGACCAGCGCTTTCAGTACCGCGAATTCGCCACTGGTTAACGGCATAGGTTCATCTTCGCGGAACATTTCACGGGTTCCGAGGTTCAGTTTGAACTTACCAAAGGCAATAACTGCTTCTTCCTGTGAAGGAGCTCCCGGTAATTCGTTCGCCTGACGACGCAATACTGCGCGAATACGCGCCAGTAGTTCTCGCGGGTTAAACGGTTTAGGAATATAGTCGTCAGCACCGATTTCCAGCCCGACAATCCGGTCCACTTCTTCACCCTTGGCAGTCACCATAATAATCGGCATCGGGTTACTCTGGCTGCGCAAACGGCGGCAAATCGACAACCCGTCTTCCCCCGGTAACATCAGGTCCAGCACCATCAGGTGAAAGGACTCGCGGGTCAGCAGACGATCCATTTGTTCAGCATTCGCAACGCTACGGACCTGAAAACCTTGTTCCGTCAGATATCTTTCCAGCAGTGCACGCAGTCGCATATCATCATCAACGACTAAAACTTTGTAATTTTCCTGCATTTCTTCACTCCCAAAGGCACAATTGCCTGATGCTGTATTGTTAAAAAAGATATATTACAGTGACAGTTTATAATGGTTTATATTCTGGCCAAAATTGTTACAAAGCATATTAAACAGCAAGTTATGTCTGCTTTTGTCTGGCATTGCAGAAAAAATGCCCTGAATTCGCTCAGCCTTTTCTGCCGGCTCGCCGGGCGTTCGTCAATTCATAAAAATTAACCCCCGCGGTTACACCGGACGAATAGCGCGCTGATAAGGCGCTGACGAACGCATATAACAACAAAACGGACAATTAACTGACAACTACCATGACAGCTGCAGGGGTCCCAAATGAGAACGCCACTGATTACACGCGAAGGCTACAATCAATTAAAGCAGGAACTTGATTATCTGTGGCGTGAAGAACGTCCTGAAGTGACAAAAAAAGTCACCTGGGCTGCCAGTCTGGGTGATCGCAGCGAGAATGCTGATTACCAGTATAACAAAAAGCGGCTACGGGAAATTGACCGCAGGGTCCGCTACCTGACAAAAAGCCTCGGGATACTGCGTATCGTCGATTATTCGCCACAACAACAGGGGAAAGTCTTTTTCGGTGCGCGGGTGGAAATCGAAAATGATGAAGGTGAAACTAAGCAGTTTCGTATTGTCGGTTACGACGAAATTTTCGGGCGTAAAGATTACATCTCCATAGACTCACCAATGGCACGCGCCCTGTTAAAAAAAGAAACCGGTGATGCGGCACGGGTCGACACACCCGCGGGCAGTGCAGTCTGGTACATCAATGAGATAACCTACCCCGACGCCGGATAGGAATATCCTGCAAAGCGACCACAGCGGCTGGCATTTTACTCGCTCAATCCGTATAACTGTCCCCTATAAACTTACCCCGTACAAACCTGATGCTAAAGATGAAAAATTCACCAAATCAGATTATTGCCAGTGAACTTCAGGTACGGACAGAGCAGGTTGATTCTGCCGTACATCTGTTGGACGAAGGGAATACCGTGCCATTTATTGCACGTTATCGTAAAGAAGTCACCGGCGGGCTGGATGACACACAGTTACGCCAGCTGGAGTCCCGTCTGAGTTACCTGCGTGAACTCGAAGACCGCCGCCAGACAATTCTCCGTTCGATTGAAGAACAGGGGAAAATGACCCCCGCACTTGCCAGCGCCCTGACCGCCACCCTGAGTAAAACGGAACTGGAAGACCTTTACCTGCCGTTTAAACCCAAACGCCGTACCCGTGGTCAGATTGCCATCGAAGCAGGGCTGGAACCTCTGGCCACCAGCCTGTGGCAGGATCCTCAGCAGGACCCTGAAGCCAGCGCGCAGGCTTATATCAATGCGGATAACGGCATTGCTGACAGTAAAGCCGCCCTCGATGGTGCACGTTACATCCTGATGGAGCGGTTCGCCGAAGATGCCGTATTACTGGCCAAAGTCCGTGATTATCTGTCCCGCAATGCACACCTTGTGTCACGGGTCGTGGAAGGGAAAGAAGCAGAAGGTGCAAAGTTCCGGGATTATTTCGACCATCATGAGCCACTGTCTGCGGTACCGTCACACCGTGCCCTGGCGATGTTCCGTGGTCGTAATGAAGGCATCCTTCAGCTGTCAGTCAATCCGGACCCGCAGTCAGACGAACCTCCCCGCGAAAGCTATGGTGAAACACTGATCGCCAGCCATCTGCAGGTAATCTTTAATAATGCCCCCGCCGATAACTGGCGCAAAGCGGTTATCAGCTGGACATGGCGTATTAAAGTCTTACTGCATATGGAAACCGAGCTGATGGGGACGCTTCGTGAACGTGCAGAAGACGAAGCAATCAACGTGTTTGCCCGTAATATGCATGATCTGTTGATGGCAGCCCCGGCCGGTATGCGCGCGACGATGGGTCTCGATCCGGGCTTACGTACCGGCGTCAAAGTCGCGGTTGTCGATGCCACCGGTAAACTGGTCGCGACCGATACGGTTTATCCCCACACCGGCCAGGCGGCAAAAGCGGCGGCGGCCGTTGCGGCACTTTGTTCACGTCATCAGGTAGAACTGGTGGCCATCGGTAACGGTACGGCATCACGTGAAACAGAACGTTTTTTCCTCGATCTTCAGCAGCAGTTCCCGCAGGTAACCGCCCAGAAAGTGATCGTCAGTGAAGCCGGAGCCTCGGTTTATTCGGCATCAGAACTGGCTGCTCTGGAATTCCCTGAGCTGGATGTTTCACTGCGTGGCGCGGTTTCTATTGCCCGCCGTCTGCAGGATCCTCTCGCAGAGCTGGTAAAAATCGATCCTAAATCGATTGGTGTCGGCCAGTACCAGCATGATGTCAGTCAGAGCCTGCTGGCCAAAAAACTGGATGCCGTGGTGGAAGACTGTGTTAACGCCGTCGGTGTGGATCTGAATACCGCCTCGGTTGCCCTGCTGACCCGGGTGGCAGGTCTGACCCGTACTATGGCGCAAAATGTCGTTAACTGGCGTGATGAAAATGGTCGTTTTCATAACCGCCAGCAGTTGCTGAAAGTCAGCAGGCTGGGGCCAAAAGCCTTTGAACAATGTGCCGGCTTCCTGCGTATTAACCAGGGCGATAACCCGCTGGATGCATCGACAGTCCATCCGGAAGCGTATCCGGTGGTGGAGCGCATTCTTACCGCGACCCGTCAGGCATTAAATGAATTAATGGGAAACAGTTCAGCAGTACGTGCCCTGGCCGCATCACAGTTTACCGATGAACGTTTTGGCTTGCCGACGGTTAACGATATTTTAAAAGAACTGGAAAAACCCGGCCGCGACCCACGGCCTGAATTCAAAACAGCAACCTTTGCTGACGGTGTGGATACCCTGTCTGACCTGCTGCCGGGCATGGTATTAGAAGGGTCTGTCACTAATGTCACCAATTTTGGTGCCTTTGTGGATATCGGTGTTCACCAGGACGGACTGGTGCATATTTCGTCACTGTCCGACAAATTTGTCGAAGACCCGCATCAGGTGGTGAAAGCGGGTGATATTGTGAAAGTCAAAGTCATGGAAGTCGACCTGCAGCGTAAGCGGATTGCTCTGACGATGCGTCTTGATGAACAGCCTCAGGAAGGCCGTAAATCCGGATCGCCTGCCGCTTCTGCCGGTCAGCCACGCCCGCAGACACGACAGCCTTCAGCGAAGCCACGGCAGAAACCTGTCACCAACAGTGCAATGGAAGATGCTCTGGCCGCGGCCTTCGGTAAGAAGCGCTGATCCTGACTCCGGCCTGCATACTGAAATGCCCCTCACGGGGCGTTTCAGTATTTTATTTATTCACACCACCAGTGACTGCCGTTGAGGTAATAACCTGTAATTCAGCACGGCCAGCCAGTGCTGCAGCCAGTTTTTGAAATGCAGGTGCCTGTTCGTGATCCGCCAGGTGCTGTCCGGAGCTCCAGCGTTCCAGCATAAGATACTGGGCGGTATTTTGCGTATTCTGATGTAATACATAGGACTCGCAACCCGGTTCTCCCTGAACCTCTTTTTCGGCTGTTTTCAATGCGTCAGCAACGATCTGTTCTTCCCCTGCTTTCGCTGTAATCAATGCAGTAACAGTAATAACCTGGCTCATATCTGACCTTCTTGCAGAAGTGATTAACACGGCATACCGGAACACAACCGGTATAGTTTCCAGCGTGATTAAGTATGCAATGCTCACGGGGAAGATGGCAACCGGCACCGGACCCTGTCGCATCAGGGGATAAAACACTCCCCCGCCACAGTTACCGGCGCCGGGGGTGGATTATTTATACACTTCGGCAACCGCGCTGATGCGGCCATGCTCACGCCCGGCAATCACTTTAAAATACTTACCGCCTTTTTCATCCGCCAGTCTGGAGAGTTCTTTTTTAGCATCCATCGGCGATGTCGTTTCAGCCGTGGTAGATACGGTCCCCAGAGAGACCAGCTGCTGACTGTCTGCCTGTGCCTGAGTCACTTCTTCCGCAGCAACAGCAGAAAAAGACAGGATGCCTGCCATCAGCACACTCACCGTATATTTCGTCATTTTCATAGCATAAGCCCCTTATGGTATTGCCGTAACAAAATTCACTGCCTGTGCTACTGACAGTCACCGGAGATCAGCACAGGCCGTTTGCCGGGAGTGTCAGGCACCTCTGAATTATTAGTTCCGGTTAGGGGAAACAGCAATAAAACCGCCGCTGTTTCTATAATTCAGACGAAAAAGCGAGAACCTGCTCGCAAAATTCTGCGGGATGGGAAATAAACGGCGCATGGCCGGCTTTCGGCATCACGACGGAGAGGCCACCGCCCGCCAGTGTATCGACTTGCCCGGCAATATCACGGGGTACCAGCCCATCAAGCGCTCCGTAAATACGCAGGAATGGCAGATTAACCGACGACAGTTCGCGACGGAGATCCGCAGACTGCAGGATACCCAGCCCGGCGTTTAATACTGTCACTTCCGGTAATGGCTGAGACAAAACAGCCTGTCGCAGTAATCGTGCATCATGGCGGGCAGTGTCGGTTCCGAGAGTTTGCAGCGCCATAAAGCGATCAATAGTCTTTTCAAAGTGGCTGCTCAGTTGCTGCTGAAACCCCTGCAATACCGAAGGCTTAATGCCCGGCCAGCCCTGTTGTGCTGAAAAGCAAGGGGAAGAGGCAACCGTAATTAACCCCCGTACCGTAACCGAAGCACTCCGGGCCAGTCTGGTAGCCACCAGCCCGCCAAGAGACCAGCCGACAATAATGGCATTTTCCGGTAACCGGGGTTCCAGCAGGGTGACCATGTGATCCAGCGTCAGCGCCGTTACGCCCTGACTGCGGCCGTACCCCGGCAAATCGACCAGATGCAAACGAAAATGCGGGCTAAGCCGTGCGGTGACACAATTCCAGACTTCGGCGTTAAGCCCCCATCCGTGCAACAACACAAGATCCCTGTCTCCCGCGCCACAGGTATGCCAGAAAAGCGACATAATGAATTCCCCCGTCAAAAATCACAGGATACCATGCTGATACTGAAGAGTTATTGCTGGTTATGCCATCTGCCGCTGATGTTAAAGACCACCGGTATCTGTACCGGCTGTCAGCGCCGGCTGCCGCCGCTGCCCTTTTTATGCCGCCGTTGTGGGTTACCTGCCGCCCCGGACACCGCTGAATGTGGCCGTTGTCTGACAGACCCGCCCCCGTGGCAGCATCTGGTGTGTGCCGGAGACTATCTCCCGCCACTCAGTCGTTTACTGCATAAATTCAAATTTTCCGGCAACACCGCACTCTCGGTGATGCTCGCCAGACTTATTTTGCTAAGCTTTCTGCAGCAGCACAGAGACTATGGTCTGCGAAAGCCGGATATCCTGCTATGCTCCCCCCTGCACAGACAGCGACTCTGGCAACGGGGATTTAATCAATCGGCTTTACTGGCACAGCCACTGGCACATTGGTTATCCTGCGAGTTTGCACCCTTTGCCTTACGCCGTCATCGCAAAACGGCCGTGCAGCACCTGCTGAATATACGTCAGAGAAAACGTAATTTACGCAATGCCTTTTGCGTCGAAAAAGACCTCACTGGCCGCCATGTTGCCCTGGTCGATGATGTCGTCACCAGCGGCAGTACCGCCGGTGAAATATCACGCTTACTGTCCCTGCATGCTGTGGCCAGCATCCAGGTTTGGTGCCTGTGCCGAACCTTGTAGAGTCACAGTGATGGGCGTATTATAACCCACTGTTTCAGTCAACTATTGAGCAATGCTATGATCCGTATTACTGACACTGCCCAGGAGCATTTCGCTAAGCTTCTCGCTAAACAAGAAGAAGGCACACAAATCCGTGTCTTTGTGATCAATCCGGGGACGCCAGGTGCAGAATGTGGTGTGTCCTATTGCCCGCCTGATGCGGTAGAAAGTACAGATACCGAACTCAGGTTCGATAATCTGATCGCTTATGTTGATGAGCTGAGTGCCCCTTACCTTGAAGAGGCAGAAATTGATTTTGTAACCGACAATCTGGGCTCACAACTGACCCTTAAGGCACCTAACGCAAAAATGCGTAAGGTGGCTGACGATGCGCCATTACTTGAGCGGGTCGAATATCAGTTACAGGCACAGATTAACCCGCAGCTTGCCAGCCATGGCGGAAAAGTGTCCCTGATGGAAATTACTGAGGATGGTTACGCCATTTTGCAATTTGGCGGCGGTTGTAATGGCTGTTCTATGGTCGATGTAACATTAAAAGAAGGCATCGAAAAAGAGCTGCTGGCCGCATTCCCTGAACTGAAGGGTGTACGTGATTTAACAGAACATCAGCCAGGTGAACACTCTTACTATTAAGAGTGATGCCACAGGTCCCGCTACGGACCTGTGGTGTTTACGGGTTTCAGCACAGCACCAGCTGCACATCTCCCTGTGTAATCGCTTTCAGCACCGCTTCCGGCGGTTTCTTATCTGTATATAAGCTGTCGAGCATATCGATACTGCCAAGATTCACCATCGCACTGCGGCCAAATTTTGAATGATCAGTGACCAGTATAACGTTACGTGAACTTTCGATGATCGCCCGCTTGGTGCGAACTTCATGATAATCAAACTCCAGCAAGGCACCATCCATATCAATACCGCTAATCCCGAGTATTCCGTAGTCCAGACGGAACTGAGAGATAAAGTCCATGGTGGCTTCACCGATAATTCCGCCGTCCCTTGAACGGACATCACCTCCGGCAATAATCACCCTGAAATCAGGCTTTGCCATCAGTAATATCGCCACATTCAGATTATTGGTCACGACCTGTAATTGGTTATGATTAAGCAGAGCATGGGCAACCGCTTCAGGCGTTGTCCCGATATCAATAAACAGGGTTGACCCGTCAGGGATTTGCGCTGCTACCTTCTGTGCAATCCGGGCTTTTTCTTCGGAATACATCATTTTACGGTCATGCCAGGCGGTATTTTCTGCACTGGAAGGTAATGCCGCACCGCCATGATGCCGTTGAATACGGTTTTGTTCAGCAAGCTCATTTAAATCACGACGGATCGTCTGCGGGCTTACCGCGAAATATTCGACCAGTTCTTCGGTACTCACATATCCCTGACGTTTGACCAGCTCAATAATTACGTCATGCCGCTGGGTCTGCTTCACATAACTCTCCTTTGCCGGCAGATTGCCGGGCTGTTCAGATTACTTTCTGCCTGCTTTACCGGCAGCACGGCTGTCGACAAAAGCCATTGCCAGGCCGGTCAGTAACCCGGTGAAATGCGCCATATTGGCGATCGACATCCCGAATAAACCGTAATATCCCACCACCAGCCAGAGAATGGAAAACACGATCAGGCCGCGCTCCAGATACACCCCGCTGTCAGGATCCAGTTCACCGCGTAGCCAGCAATATCCCATCAGGGCATACACTACCCCGGAGAGGCCGCCAAACCAGACACCGCTGAATTTAGCCTGCATCCAGCCACTCAGTAAGGCGGAAATCAGTGTAATCACAAACAGTTTTCCGCTGCCCAGTCTTTTTTCAACCGCCCCGCCGAGATACCACCACCACAGTAAGTTGAACAGGATATGTAAAAAAGAAAAATGCAAAAATGCGGGGCTGACCCAGCGCCAGACCTGAAAATACTGGTCCGGCCCCTGCGGCCATGCCAGCCAGCTCAGTACCCTATCCTCCCCCAGCAACTGCATCAGAATAAATACCAGAATACAGAGGGCTGACACCGTCATCGTTATCGGACCACCGCGCTCACGAACGGTACGCCACAGATGCCCACGCGGGTAATTTATCTGAAACCGGGTATCGCCACTTTTCCAGCTGGCATCCTGGTAACGCGGATGATCAGGATCCCGGATAAAGAGCGCGTATTCGCTTTCGACCAGTGCCAGTTGCTCATCATCGTCCAGCCATAACAGATAATATTGCTGCTGCTGTTCAAGGTGCAGCCTGATACCGCGGGTGGCCATATAGTCGATAAACGCCTGAGCCATGCGTGGATTCGCAAGCTGAGAGATACGTTTCATGGAGTTCCCCTCTGTGATCGTCTGTCAGCTCTGACGGGCATCAGTACAAATCTGAGCCGGAAAAGCTGTCCGCCAGGCATCGAAACCACCATCCACACTGTAGACCTGGTCAAAGCCCTGATTGATCAGGTACTGGGCAGCCCCTTTGCTGCTGTTACCGTGATAACAAAGCACCATCACCGGCTGATCCGGATCAGCTTTTTCCATAAAAGTGTTAAGAGTGCCCTGGGTAAGGTGAAAAGCTTCTGCCACATGGGCGGCGTCAAAACTTTGCGGGTCACGAATATCCACCAGCAATGCCCCCTGCTGTAACTTTTCATCGGCCTGCTGCACACTGATACACTCATAGGTTTCCATAATCTCTCTCATTCATCTCATCAGTTCACTGCCGCACATTGTAACCTGATCCCGGCGCTCAATAATCCGTTAAAAAATAATCGTCAGTTTTTTTGTTGTGTGTTTATGTTACCTGTATCACGCAAAATTGTTTTCTTCTGGTTAACCATTGGCGTCAATGTTTGTTTTCGACTACCATAAAGCTCGAAAACGAACATAACATGATTTTCCGAACCCCGGGGGATACTACGTGGAAACCAAAGATCTGATCGTCATCGGTGGCGGTATCAACGGTGCCGGTATTGCGGCAGATGCCGCCGGACGCGGCCTGTCCGTATTGATGCTGGAAGCCAGGGATTTTGCCTCTGCGACTTCTTCTGCCAGTTCGAAACTGATCCACGGTGGCTTACGCTATCTGGAACATTATGAATTCCGTCTGGTCAGTGAAGCCCTTGCCGAACGTGAAGTTCTGCTCAGAATGGCACCGCATCTGGCGTTTCCGATGCGATTTCGTCTGCCGCATCGCCCGCATCTGCGCCCCGCGTGGATGATCCGCGCCGGATTGTTCCTGTATGATCATTTAGGCAAACGTACCAGTCTGCCCGCCAGCCGGGGGATCAGCTTTGGTCAGGACTCGGTACTGAAACCCGAAATCACCCGTGGCTTTGAGTATTCGGACTGCTGGGTCGATGATGCGCGGATGGTTGTGCTCAATGCTCAGGCAGTCACGGAACGTGGCGGGGAAGTCAGAACCCGTACCCGGGTCACCCGCGCCTGGCGCGAAAACGGTCTGTGGATGGTCGAAGCCGAAGATACGGACAAGGGAGAAATATTTCGCTGGCAGGCGAGAGGGCTGGTAAATGCTGCCGGCCCCTGGGTTAAAGAATTTTTTGATCACGGCCTGCAGCTTAAATCGCCGTACGGTATCCGTTTAATCAAAGGCAGCCATATTGTCGTCCCGCGGGTACATAACGATAAACAAGCCTATATCCTGCAAAATGAAGATCACCGGATAGTTTTTGTCATCCCGTGGATGGACGAATTTTCTATCATTGGCACCACCGATGTTGAATACCATGGTGATCCGGCGCAGGTTGCTATTGACGACAACGAAATTGACTACCTGCTAACAGTATTTAACCAGCATTTCCGTCACAACCTGTCACGTCAGGACATTGTCTGGACATACTCCGGCGTCCGGCCATTATGTGATGATGAGTCTGATTCACCCCAGGCCGTGACCCGTGACTACACCCTTGATGTGCATGATGAGCAGGGTAAAGCCCCGCTATTATCCGTTTTTGGCGGTAAGCTGACCACCTACCGCAAACTGGCAGAACATGCGCTGGAAAAACTGGCGAAATACTACCCGCAAGCCGGCCCGGCCTGGACGAAAAATGCGGTACTGCCCGGCGGTCACTTCTCCGGCAGCAGAGAGGATCTGGCTGCCGGACTGCGCAGACGTTATCCGTTTATCACGACCAGTATGGCGACTCATTACGCACGGACCTACGGCAGTAATACGGAGAAATTACTGGGAGATGCGCAGCAACTGGCAGAGCTGGGTGAAAATTTTGGTCATGAATTTTATGAGGCCGAACTGCGCTATCTGGCAGATAACGAATGGGTACGCGAACTTGATGATGCCATCTGGCGCAGAACCAAACAAGGTATGTGGCTGACGCCAGCACAGCAGGCCCGTATTACTGAATGGCTGCAGGTCCGTTATCCACAGACGATCCCCCGCCCGGCCGCCGCAGAAACCCGTACCCTCTGACTCGCTGCGTAATCTAAAAAGGCGACATAACCGTCGCCTTTTTCACCTTTATGACCGCTTAACCTGCCAGCTGACGCAGCATTCTTCTCAGAGGCTCAGCAGCCCCCCATAGCAGCTGATCACCCACCGTAAAGGCCGACAGGTATTCAGGACCCATATTCAGTTTACGCAACCGGCCTACCGGGGTATTCAGCGTACCTGTCACCGCCGCAGGTGTCAGTTCACGCATAGTCAGTTCACGATCATTAGGGATTACTCTGGCCCATTCATTATGTCCCGCCAGCAGCTGTTCAATTTCAGCCAGCGGAATATCTTTTTTCAGTTTCAGGGTAAACGCCTGACTATGGCAACGCAGAGCACCAACCCGCACACATAAGCCGTCTACCGGTACTGGCTGGCGGGTCGCAAGGATCTTATTAGTCTCCGCCTGGCCTTTCCACTCTTCGCGGCTCTGCCCGTTATCCAGCTGTTTATCAATCCACGGGATAAGACTGCCTGCCAGCGGCACACCGAAGTTATCCGCAGGTAAGGTACCGGAACGGGTTAACTCTGTTACCTTACGCTCAATATCCAGAATCGCTGACGCAGGATCCTGCAACTCTTTCGCGACATGATTATGCAGCATGCCCATCTGGCTTAATAATTCACGCATATGCCGGGCACCGCCCCCGGAAGCCGCCTGGTAAGTCGCGACTGAGGCCCATTCCACTAAATCCTGTGTAAACAGGCCACCGAGTGACATCAGCATCAGACTGACAGTACAGTTACCGCCGACAAAGGTTTTGATGCCTTTATCCAGTCCCTGATGAATAACCTGCTGGTTTACCGGATCAAGAATAATAATGGCATCATCGTTCATCCGCAGGGTTGACGCTGCATCAATCCAGTATCCCTGCCAGCCAGATGCCCGCAGTCTGGGATAGATCTCGCTGGTATAATCGCCCCCCTGGCAGGTCACGATAATATCCAGCGCCCGTAATGCGTCAATATCTCCCGCATCCTGTAACACACCATTCTGACCGCCGCCAAACGCAGGCGCCGGTTGTCCGTGCTGTGAAGTGGAGAAAAAGATCGGATTGATACTGTCAAAATCACGTTCTTCTGTCATTCTCGACATCAGTACGGAACCCACCATACCGCGCCAGCCAATAAAACCTACATTTTTCATGTTATGCCTGCTTATCCTGTATTCTGAGCCAGATTTTTCCACGCCATACCGTCAGGAACATTGACAACGGACCAGAGGATTATACGATCCCTGAGTCACCAGATTCCGGTCCGGTGCTTATTAATGAAAAAAAATTCACTAAAATACCCCTGCAGGGTACTCAGTGTCATAATCATATTTACCTGTAACCCCCAACTCTACAAAATGCACACTGTCTGGCAAGTGAATTAATTCGATACGCCGGGCATTTTCAACAATTGCACTAATAGTTGTCGTTTAGCTAAAGGATACTAACGCTCTTATGACCGAAATGATTTCTGCCACTGTACTGCTTCTGCTGATCATGGATCCGCTGGGTAACCTGCCGATCTTTATGTCAGTGCTTAAACATCTGGAACCCCGGCGGCGGCGTATCGTCATTATTCGTGAACTGTTAATTGCGTTAGCTATTATGCTGCTGTTTCTGTTTACCGGCGAAAAAATACTGTCGTTCCTTAATTTGCGGGCAGAAACCGTGTCTATTTCCGGCGGAATTATTTTATTTCTGATCGCGATAAAAATGATTTTCCCCGGACCTGACAATGAAAGTTCCGGGCTGCCGGCAGGCGAAGAACCTTTCCTGGTTCCCCTCGCCATTCCGCTGGTGGCAGGGCCGTCGCTGCTGGCAACCCTGATGCTGATGTCTCACCAGTATCCTGGTCAGCCGGGGACGCTGGTCGTGGCACTGCTGCTCGCCTGGGCGATTACCTCGACCATTCTGTTACTGTCCGGTGTCTTTTTACGGTTGCTGGGGAATAAAGGGGTCAATGCGCTGGAACGGCTGATGGGGCTGATTTTGATTATGCTGGCAACACAAATGTTTCTCGACGGTATCCGCGCCTATATGAAATTATAAAAAAATGCCGCAGCAGGTGACCTGCTGCGGCATTTTACACGGGACAACTCCTTAACTAAGTAACCAGAAAGCGATCATGCCGATAACCCCGCCGGTCGTCCCCAGAATAGTTTCCATCAGAGTCCAGGTCTTCAAAGTCTGCGCTTCAGATGCTCCGGTAAAACGGCCAAATAACCAGAACCCCGCATCATTCACGTGACTACAGATAATAGATCCGCCGCCGATACAGACAGAGAGGGCTGCCAGCTGAGCACCACTGTAATGAAGCGGGGTGATCACCGGCATAATCAGTCCGACTGCCGTCAGACAGGCAACAGTCGCAGAGCCCTGGATAATCCTGACAACACCGGCCAGAATAAAACACGCCACCGCAACCGGCATACCGGCACCGGCAACAGCATCACCCAGTGCCGGCCCCACACCGGAGTCCACCAGTACCTGTTTGAATACCCCGCCGGCACCTATCACCAGCAGAATAATCCCCGCAGGCTGTAATGCTTCACCACAGATCTGCATGATACGGGTTTTGTCCATCCCCTGACGGTAAGCCAGGCCATAGATGGTAATAAGGCAGGCCAGTAAAATGGCAATAAACGGATGGCCGATAAACTCCAGCAGGTGATCCAGCGACGAGCCCTGAGTTACAAAATGTGCCCCGATGGTTTTTAACCCGACCAGCACTAACGGAAATAATATCAGTGAGATACTGAAACCAAAGGAAGGTAACTGATGGGTTCCGGCTGGCGGCGGCACATCATCTTCCGGCAATGAAAAATGCACATGCCGGGAAATAAAACTGCCAAATAATGGCCCGGCAATCAGCATACCGGGAATGGCGGCGCACAGTCCTAACAGGATCATCCAGCCAAAATCAGCATGCATCTGGGCAGCCACCAGCATCGGCGCAGGCCCCGGCAGTACGAAAGCCGCTGCAGCGGCTACCCCGGCGAATAACGGGATAACCAGCCGTACCAGGTTACCGCCGGTACGTCTGGCAACGGCGAAGGCAATACTGATCAGTAATACAATCGCCACTTCGAAAAACAGTGGCAGCGCACAGATAAATCCGGCGATCCCCATCGCATAATGGGCACGCTTTTCACCAAAAGTTTTCAGCATACGGATCGCTATCTGATCCACCGCCCCTGTTTCATGTAAAATTTTCCCGAACATGGCCCCCAGTCCGACGACAATCGCCAGAAAACCCAGGGTTCCGCCCATGCCTGCCTGCATTGCTTCGGTAATTTTTTCCAGCGGCATTCCGGACATAATCCCAGCACCGACCGACACTAACATCAGGGCCACAAAAGCATGCATCCGTGCTTTCATTACTAACAATAGTAACAGCAGCACAGATCCCGCTGCCGTTAATACCAGTGTAGCGGTACTCATCATTATCTGCCCTTACTGAATCGCGTGTTTTATCGCTGCAACGGTATCCGCAACAACCTGATCAACAGACTGACGGATATCTACCGTAATCACATCGTGTTCATTCTCAGCAGGTTCCTGCAGGGTGGCGAACTGAGTCACCAGCATTGCCGGTTTAAAGAAATGCCCTTTCCGTGCTTTAAGGCGTGATTCTATGGTGTCAAAATCACCTTTCAGATAGATAAAGTTAAGATTGTGATTCCCTTGCCGCAGGATATCACGGTAACTTTTCTTCAGGGACGAGCACACAATTAACGATACAGCCTGAGTACGCTGCATCGCAAAAGCCGCATCATTAATTGCCTGTAGCCAGGGCTGACGATCCTGGTCATTCAGGGGGTGCCCGTCGGCCATTTTTAAGATATTGGCTCTCGGATGCAGAAAATCACCATCGAGAAATGCGGTTTGCAGCTGGTGGGCGACACGGCTTGCAACCACCGATTTCCCACTGCCGGAAACGCCCATCAGAATAAACACATAATGATTTGAAGAGGGTGTAGTCATTTTTTGCTCCGACTGTAGATACAGTAATGTTACCGATAACAATTGATTAAAACATTGTCATGACCCGGACAATTACTGGCAACAGCTTTGGCAAATAAAACATCAAACTGTGAACTGAATCATAAAATCAGCTAAACACTGCCGCCACGATACAGACTGAAACCCAGGTTACGGACTTTGTCTGTCACCGTTTCACCTCGCAGACGTTGCAACAGCATGGCGGCCGCCGTTTCTCCGATTTGTTTACGGGGAGTTATCACCGTGGCCAGTGCCGGTGAGACCACCCGGGTAATATCGTGCCCATGGAACCCCATAATGGCTATCTGTTGCGGAACGGCAATCCCCTGCCGCTGACATTCAAACATCGCCCCGACGGCCAGGTCATCGTTCGTACAACACAGGCTGTCCATACGGGGAAAGCGCTGCAGGGCATGGCGCAACAACACTGCCCCCGTGGTAAATGAAGAGGGCATTTCGTCCATCACACTCTGTGGTTCAAGGCCGGCTTCACGCATCGCCAGCACGTAACCCTGCTGTTTTTGCAGGGTACGTTCATCAAGGCGGGCCCCCAGATAAACCACTGACCGGTAACCGTGACTGATCAGCATCCGGGTCATTTGCCGGGCAGCGTCTACATTATCAAACCCGACAGCCATATCGAGGCAGGGAGAGACTGAGTCCATAATTTCAACCACCGGGATACCGGCTGTTTCCAGCATCCGTAAGGTTGCCGGGGTATGGGTTCGCTCGGTGAGGATCACCCCGTCGACATTCCATCCCAGTAATGAACGCAGCTGTCGTTCCTCTTTTTCTGGCTGATAACCAAAGTGAGCCACCAGCGTCTGGTACCCCGCATTATCCGTCACGGCTTCAATGCCCTGCAGCACATCGGCAAACACATGGTTGGTCAGTGAGGGTAACAAAACACCGATGGCGCGGCTGGTCGCGCTGGACAGCATATCCGGTACACGGTTAGGGATATACCCGAGCTCATCCAGTACTCTCCCTATTTTCTCCCCCAATGCGGCAGAGACCTGGCCGGGGTTACGTAAATAGCGGCTGACTGTCATTTTTGTGACACCCAGCTGGTCGGCAACATCCTGAAGCACGGGTCTTTTTTTCTTCATTGTTATCGCAACTCACACCAGAGAAATTAGGCAGAGTTTAGCATCAATTCCGCAGACAAAATGCCCCGCCGGCGATCATTCCGGCAGGGCCCTGGTGTTGGAGATTATTTTCAGACCGGGGGTAAATCAAAGATAAGAATTTCGGCGTCACTGTCAGCAGTGATCTGTAATTCGGCTTCATCGCGGATAGCCAGAGCATCGCTGGTATTCACCTGTTGCCCATTGATGGTCAGACGGCCTTTTACCACCTGAACCCAGATATTACGCCCCGCTTGCGGTGATAATATCCCCTGCTCCCCGGTCACTAATGCCCAGCGGGATAATGTCATATCCTGCCAGACGGTGAGCGAGTCTTCCCGGCCATCGGGTGTCAATACCCACTGCCGTCCCTGCTGGTCAGCAAATCGCCGTTGTCCATAGCGGGGAGTGATGCCGGTAGTCTGCGGAATAATCCAGATCTGGTACAGATGTAACGGCTCTGTGCCACTGGGATTATATTCTGAGTGACGGACACCGGTCCCGGCACTCATTATCTGAAATTCCCCCGCCGGAATCTGTTCTTTATTGCCCATACTGTCCTGATGTTCCACCGTTCCGGACAGAACATAGGTCAGAATTTCCATATCTTTATGGGGATGGGTTCCGAATCCCTGCCCCGGAGCAATAATATCTTCGTTGATTACCCTGAGTGCCGAAAATCCCATAAAATCCGGGTCATGATAGCCGGCAAAGGAAAAAGTATGCCAGCTTTCCAGCCAGCCATGCTGTGCATAACCACGGTCCTGCGCTTTACGTAAATAAATCATTCGCTAATCCTCCGTTTTTTATAGTCTGACCCCGAACTGCCTGAAAAAATAGCGGAAAAAGTTCATGGGTCTGTTCAAAAAAAATGAAGGTTGCTGCTGGCAGGCTGTGGGCAAAAAAAAGCCAGCCTGACGGCTGGCAAAAAATACTGGAAGCAATGTGAGCAATGTCGTGTCTTCACCAGCTATCTGAGTGAGATGTCTCGTGAAGACAACTGAATAATAATCATTATCATTATCACTTGTAAAGATAAATTTTGCTTTTTTATCACTACGCCGCGTAGCTGATGTTTCAGCGGAAAACCGCACTAGCCGGGAAAAAAACTGTGACCGCCTTTGAGAAGATACGTTTTCTGCACGACAAAGGCCCGTTATCCGCAGGCCGCTGCAGAAACTCTGTTGTCAGATGAGATTCAGACCGGAGGTCACAATGAAAAAAATGCTACTGACAGTGCTTATTGCTGCCTGTCCTCTGCTGGCCGCTGCAGCGCTCAATAATGATCCTTCAGGAGTTCGCCCGCCGGACAGGATGTATAACCCGTCACAACAACGCATGCTGAATCAGATGCAAATGCAGCAGCAACAGCAGCAAATGCAACTGCGTAATGATCAGCAGATGGAGTCACAGGCATTACAGCAAAAAATACAACAGCAACAAAACCGCGCACAGCAGCGTATTACTCATGCACAACCCTGATATATCACGGGCGGGGAAAGAACCCGCCCGTCAACTCAGCGAAAATCAGGACCGATATACTCAATATTATCCGTACAAATCATATCGACCCCCAGCCCGAGCAACTGCCGGGCCCGCTCTGGCTGATTAACCGTATAAGCCAGAATACGCAGCCCCGCCTCTTTCAGTAACCGGACACGTTCAGCATCCAGTAACCGGTGATTAAGGTGAATGGCCACACATCCCAGCCGGGTCGTCAGTTGCTGCCAGTCGTCGCGCCATTGGTCCAGTAACAGTCCGCGCGGAAGCCCCGGCACTGCCTGCTGTGCAGCCGCCAGTGCCTGCAGAGAAAAAGAAGACAATAACGGCGCCGTCTGACCCTGCCAGAGTTTTTCTGCTGCCAGTGCGACAGCACGGCCTGTCATCGTATCTTCACCGCGGGTCGGCTTAATTTCGATGTTTGCCAGCATCCTGTACTGGCGGCAACGTTCTGCAACCTGCGGCAGCGTCGCCAGAGGCTCTGCACTGAACTGCTCAGAAAACCAGCTGCCGGCATCCAGACCGGATAAGCTTTGCCATGTCTGCAGCCCGGCAATCCCGTGGCCGTTGGTCGTACGTTCCAGTGAATCATCATGCAGTAAGAAAACCTGCCCGTCGGCAGACAGTTTGGCATCAAATTCGATCATGGTATGACCGTAACGATGCCCGGTATCGATTGCCGCGAGGGTATTTTCAGGTGCATATTTTCCGCCGCCACGGTGGGCGACGATATGCGGATAGGGCCAGTGCTGATATATCATTCCAGACGTAATCCTGTGGTGGTATTAAATAAATGCCGTCCATGATACGGAAAGTCCAGCCAGAGTAATGTACCGGCTGCAGGCCGCTGTTCATGAGGTAACCGAACCACCAGCCGCTGACCACCGATTTTACCATGCACTAAATTATCTGCACCCAGGATTTCCAGCGTTTCCACCTGCATGGCTATCGCGCTGGCAGACTGAGCCACCGTCTGAATATGCTCAGGACGGATCCCCAGAGTCACCAGCTGATTCGCCAGTGCCGGCTGTTGTTCTGCCAGGAGTATCCGGCATTGCGGATCTATCACCAGCTCACGGCCATCGGCACTGACTTTGCCCGGCAGCAGATTCATCGCCGGTGAACCGATAAAACCGGCCACAAAAGTGGTAGCAGGTTTCTCATAAACTTGTGACGGAGTTCCCACCTGTTCCACCACGCCTTTATTCATCACCATCACCCGCTGGGCAAGCGTCATCGCTTCTACCTGATCATGGGTAACATAGAGACTGGTGGTGTTTAACCGCTGATGTAATTGCTGTAATTCCAGCCGCATCTGTGATCTTAGCCGGGCATCAAGGTTAGATAACGGTTCATCAAACAGGAACACTGAAGGCTCACGGACGATCGCCCTGCCCATGGCGACCCGCTGACGTTGTCCGCCTGACAGTTCACGCGGGTGGCGGGTCAGTAATGCATCCAGTTCCAGGCTACGGGCTGCATTCAGTACCCGCTGACGGATCTGCTCTTTACCCATACCACGGATCTTTAGTCCATAACCCATATTCTGCTCAACCGTCATATGCGGGTACAGCGCGTAGTTCTGGAATACCATCGCAATGCCACGCTCTTTTGGCTCCAGCCGGGTAACACACCGCTGATCAATATAGATATCACCGGAACTGACGGTTTCCAGTCCGGCAACCATCCGCAGTAACGTCGATTTACCGCACCCTGAAGGGCCGACCATTACCATAAATTCACCTTCATTAATGGTGATATCCAGAGGCTGGAGGATGCGGTTTTTACCGTCGTAAGATTTGGTGACTGCCTGAAAATGCACACTTGCCATAACTATTTCTCACTCTCTACCAGGCCTTTCACAAAGGCACGCTGCATAATAAGGACCACGACTAATGGCGGGATCAGAGTCAGTAACATCGCCGCCATCACCAGATTCCACTGGGTCACCCCTTCTCCCAGAGAAATCATGCTGCGGATCCCGGCGACCGCGGTACTCATCCGTGAATCACTGGTAATTAACAGAGGCCAGAGATACTGGTTCCAGCCGTATATAAATGTAATAACGAACAGTGCCGCCAGGTTAGTTTTCGATAAGGGTAAGACGATATCGAAGAAAAAACGCATCGGGCTGGCACCATCGATCCGCGCTGCTTCTATCAACTCGTTGGGCATCGACATAAAGAACTGACGAAACAGGAATGTCGCGGTGGCAGAAGCCATCATCGGCAGGATCAATCCGTTGTAGCTGTTCAGCATATGTAATTTTGAAATCACTTCCACGGTGGGGAAAATACGCACTTCCACCGGTAACATCAGAGTGATAAAAATCATCCAGAAAAAAAACTGCCGTAACGGGAAACGGAACCACACCAGCGCAAACGCAGAAATGATCGAAATAGCAATTTTACCGACCGTAATCCCCAGTGCCATGATGATGCTATTCAACAGCATCTGACCGATGGGCGGGCTGTTCGGGCTGACACCCCGGGTCCAAATCGTATCGATGTTTTGCCAGAAATGGCCGCCCGGCAACAGGGATATCGGGGACTGGAACACCTGATGGTTATCCATTGTGGCCGCAACAAAAGCGACATACAGCGGAAACAGAATAGTAAGGATCCCCAGCCATAACATGACGTGACTGAAGATATCTAATCCACGGCGATTTTCTATCATTGATAACGAACCTTACGTTCAATAAAACGGAACTGCACAACCGTCAGCAAAATCACAATGACCATCAGAACGACCGACTGTGCGGCTGATGAGCTGAGATCAAGACCAGTAAAACCTTCACGATAAATTTTATAAATCAGCGTGGTGGTTGACTGTACCGGCCCGCCCTGGGTGGCGGCATCTATCACCGGGAAGGTATCAAAGAAGGCATACACCAGATTGACTACCAGCAAAAAGAAACTGACGGGAGCGATCAGTGGTAACGAAAGATGTATAAAACGCCTGACCGGCCCGGCACCATCCAGCGCAGCCGCTTCGACCAGTGACCGGGGTATCGACTGTAATCCGGCAAAAAAGAACAGGAAGTTGTAACTGATCTGCTGCCATATGGAGGCCAGTACCACCAGGAACATCGCCTGGCCACTGTTTTGCGCATAGTTCCAGTTATAGCCAATACTTTGCAAAAAATGGCTGATAACACCCATCCCCGGGTTAAACAGGAACATCCAGAGTACCGCGGCAATCGCCGGAGCAACCGCATAAGGAAGCAGCAACAGGGTCTGATAGAACTTTTTCAGCCGCAGTACATGGTCGACCAGTGCCGCCAGAAATAACGAAATCAACAACCCGATACCCGCCACCAGAAAGCTGAAAACCAGGGTGGTTTTAAAGGAGTCCAGATAGTAAGGATCCCGGAATAGCTGAGTAAAATTCTCCAGCCCGACAAAATGTGCCGAAAAACCAAACGGGTCGAGGTTTAGTACCGAATACCACAAGGCTTCGGCGGCAGGCCAGATAAAGAAAATAACCGTAATCACAATCTGGGGCAGCAGCAGCAGATAAGGCAGTGTACGGTGACGAAAAACGGGACGAGAAGATGACATAAAACCCTGACCTCAGGCGGTAGACCTCCGGGCCGCGACTGTCAGTTATACTGGAGTAATCTCTGACAGACGCGGCTTTTTCCGCAGGTAATTTGACTAATTAACCTGCTGCTGGAAGCGACGAAGTAACTGATTACCACGTGTAACGGCATTATCCAGTGCTGCTTTCGGGGTTTCTTTCCCGGTCCAGACACTTTCCAGTTCTTCATCCACCACGGTACGGATCTGTGGCATATTGCCCAGACGCAGACCTTTAGTAAAGGCGAGCGGCGGCTTGTTCAGCATTTGTTTCATGGCGATATCAGCACCGGGGTTCTTCTGGTAGAAGCCCTGCTGGCGACTAAGATCATAGGCTGCCGTTGTTGCCGGCAGGTAACCGGTTTTCTGATGCCATTCGGCAGCAATTTCCGGCTGTGCAAGGTATTTCAGAAACTCAGCGACCCCTTTATAAGTTGCATCATTCTGACCACGCATCACCCACAGACTGGCTCCGCCAATCATGGCATTCTGCGGTGCGTTCTTCACTGTTTCATCGTATGGCATCATCCCGACACCAAAATTAAATTTGGCATACTGCCGGATATCTGCCAGAGAGGCGGACGAGGCGGTTGTCATTCCGCAGTCACCACTGTAGAACTTAGCAGTCGACTCATCTTTCCGCCCAAAGTAGGTAAAGGTACCTGCCTTGTTCATGCGTTCCAGCATCTCAATATGGCGAATCTGCTCAGGGCCATTAAACACCAGTTTGGCGTCTGTGCCATCAAACCCGTTATTCTCAGAAGCAAACGGCAGACCATGCCATGCACTGAATTCTTCGAGCTGAATCCAGCCTTGCCAGCCACTGGCATAACCGCAGCTCATCCCTGACTTACGCAGTGCAGCAGCATCCGCTTCAAGTTCCTGCCAGGTTTTTGGTGGCTGATCAGGATTCAGGCCGGCTTTTTTGAACGCATCCTTGTTGTAATACAGTACCGGTGTCGAGCTGTTAAAAGGCTCAGACAGCATATGACCGGTTTTTGCGTCACTGTAATAACCAACGATCGTCGGTACAAACTGCTGCTCATCAAAAGGCACACCGGCATCTTTAAAGACCTGATAGACCGGTTTAATCGCATGCGATGCCATCATGGTAGCCGTACCCACTTCATACACCTGTAATATTGCAGGTGCATCACCGCTGCGAACAGCAGCAATACCGGCCGCAAGGCTCTGTTCGTAGTTACCTTTGTACACCGGTACAATTTTATATTCCGGGTGTGTCTGGTTAAAACGCTGGGCCAGCGAATCAACTTCGGTACCCAGCCCGCCTTCCATGGAATGCCAGAAAGGTATTTCGGTCACAGCGAAAGCATTTCCGCTCAACCCTAATGCCAGCATTACACATGCGGCATGACGACGAAATTTAAGAACTGACATAGTTTTATCCTGTGGCATGATCGTGCGCTATGGGAAGTTCGCGAGGTAAAATGACACGGAAAAATGACAGAAAAATTAATATAAGATGACAGAGATATGACCGGGTAATGACAGATATCAGGAAAAGATCATAGTATCTTCGCCCGGATGCCTTTCCCCGGCCTGCCAACAGAACCGGATATCACCATGAGACTGACCATAGAACGACTGTCCGATCCCTCAGCACAGGACCTGGCTGACCTGAAGAAAATATGGCCGGAGACCCCGGCAGAACAGTACCTGAACAGCACGGATCACCCGGAATGGTATGTTGCCCGTTTTAATCAGCGGCTGCTGGCAGGGCTTGAATTACAGGTGCAACACCAGACCGGGAATATCCGGCAGTTCATGGTAAGGGAAGCCACCCGCAGACGCGGTGTCGGATATTTTTTGCTGGAAGAAACCCTGCGGATGAATCCGGCGATCAGCCACTGGGAAATCAGCACGGCAGGGTTCCCGTTTTCTGACGCGGCCTGCCTTTTTTTACAATACTGTGGTTTTCAGCCACAGCACCCGCAGTGCTGGTCTAAAACCCGTTGAATAACAGGCATAAAAAAGGGTGGCCATGGGCCACCCTGCTGTGACTGCACTGTCGTCTTATCATGCTTCGATAGCAACACGCAGTTTTTTCATCGCATTTTTTTCCAGCTGACGAACACGCTCAGCGGAAACACCGTACTTATCGGCCAGCTCCTGCAATGTGGTTTTGTTGTCATCATCCAGCCAGCGGGCGCGAATAATATGCTGGCTGCGTTCGTCGAGCCCCTGCATAGCATCACTGAGTTTGTCGGCTGCGTGTGATTCCCAGTTATCTTCTTCGATACCATCAGCAAAATCAGACGTTTTGTCCTGCAGATAAAACACCGGTGCTGCAGACTTACCCTCGGCATTTTCATCGTCCGGAGTCGGATCGAAAGTCATATCCTGAGCCGCCATCCGCGATTCCATCTCACGTACGTCTTTACTGCTGACACCCAGCTCGCGCGCCACCATTTCAACTTCATCCTGGTTAAACCAGCCAAGCCGCTGTTTGGTTTTACGCAGATTAAAGAATAACTTCCGCTGTGCTTTGGTGGTTGCTACTTTCACGATCCGCCAGTTACGCAGTACATATTCGTGAATTTCAGCTTTGATCCAGTGCACCGCGAACGAGACCAGACGCACACCCACTTCGGGGTTAAAACGGCGTACCGCCTTCATCAGACCGATATTACC
Source organism: Tatumella sp. JGM94 (assembly GCF_018257595.1). Lineage (NCBI taxonomy): Bacteria > Pseudomonadati > Pseudomonadota > Gammaproteobacteria > Enterobacterales > Erwiniaceae > Tatumella > Tatumella sp. JGM94. Next base: position 67,297 of record NZ_JAERJN010000004.1, read on the forward strand.
TTCCTGAACAAGGTCAGCCTGAGGTAAACCATAACCTGCATAATTACGAGCGATATGAACCACAAAGCGCAAATGTGACAGGATCAGCTTTTTGGCTGCATCCAGATCGCCTTGGTAATGCAGCCGTTCAGCCAGCATTTTTTCCTCATCGGCTGTCAGCATCGGGCAGCCATTAGCCGCCCGGATATATGCATCAAGATTACCCAGAGGAGCAATAGCCAGAGCTTGCATTTCTTTGGTCATTCAAACCCTCTCAGAATTCATAAAAAATATTGCCTGATCCTTACAACCAGCACCTCTATTATGTCAGCCGTGTCAAAAGATCGAAAGCAATGCGTGCTATTAATCATTAAGACACAAAAGTTATCCACAGGTTCATTTTTACCTGTGAATATTTTGACAAGGCCCGGAGTACTGCGGGGAAAGCTCCTCTGCTCCCCGACCTTTGGCAACAGAGGAAAAGTATAGCAAAAAAATATTTCCCCTGATTACTGCGGTGTAAAACGGCGTAAATGTTGTGCCGTCGCCAGCCAGGCGGCTATCCAGCCCACCATCGCCGAAACCAGTAATAGCAGTAACGCTTCATCCCATGAGAAACCCGTAAGTGTAAAAGAAGTACTGAACACACTGGCGACATGGGAGACCACCGACTCCAGCCGGAAGACCAGAACCTCTGATAAAATCAGCGAGACAAAAGCGCCGGATAATCCAAGCATCGCACCGCCGTAAACAAAGGGGCGCAGAATAAAGCCATCCGTTGCACCGATCAGTTTCTGTACATTAATCGTATCGCGGCGGGCAAAAATACTCAGCCGGACACTGTTACCAATCACCAGGAAGACGGCCACCACCATCAGCAGCCCGATCATTAAAGCCACCTGACCGACAAGTCCGGTCAGAGCTGAAAGCCGGGCAAACCAGCTGTCATCCATCCGGACCTCATCAATACCACTCACTTTTGCTACCCGATCACGCAGGGTATTCATGGTCTCTGAATTCTGGAAATTCAGTGCCGGCGTGATAATCGCCACCGCTGGCAGAGGATTCTGCTCAAGCATATCCATCGCACCGCCAAATCCGGACCAGTTACGGAATTCATTCAGTGCTTCTTCTCGGCTGAGATAATCCACATGCTGCACGCCGTCTGTCTGTTTCAGCTGGTTAATCACATTCTGTGCTGCGTCATCATCCAGTGTTTTCGACAGATAGACCGTCAGCTGAGGTGCCGGATACCATTCGGTCGCAGCCTGATCGACGTTTTTCCAGACGATATAACAGACACTGGGCAGTGTCAGTGAAATAGCGATAACGGTTACCGTCAGTAAGGTCGCTAACGGCTGACGCAGCATATCGGCAAGCATTCCGCGCCAGGCATAATGCCATTGCTCCTGCCACCCGCCGCGCAGTGCTTTCTCTTTAGATACCCGTTTTGGCTTTGGCTTAGACCTTGGTCTGGCCGCTGCCGCAGGCGACTTTTTAACCCGCCGGTTAACCTGATTTCCCTTACCGAACTTCATGCCACTCCCCCATGTAAACGTCCCTGACTGAGGGTCATCACACGATAATTTCTACGGGAAATAAGAGACATATCATGAGTTGCCATCAATACAGTGACACCAACGCGGTTAAATTCTTCAAATAAACGCAGGATATCTTCAGATAAGGCGTGATCAAGATTACCGGTCGGTTCGTCCGCCAGTAATAATGCCGGTTTATTCACCACTGCTCTGGCGATACCAACACGTTGCTGCTCACCCCCGGAAAGTTGTATCGGAAAACTTTTCGCTTTATCGAGAAGGCCGACCTTATCCAGTGCGGCAGACACCCGGCGGCGGATATCTTCGCCACTGGCGCCGGAAATAATTAACGGGATGGCGATATTATCGTAGACCGTTCTGTCCATCAGCAAATGATGATCCTGAAAGATCATCCCGATTTGCCGGCGCAGGAACGGGATCTCGCTATTACGCAAACGCGTTATATTATGGCCGCTAAACCAGATTTGTCCGGCACTGGGACGTTCAATTCCGCAGATCAATTTGAGCAATGTACTTTTACCTGCTCCCGAATGACCTGTCAGAAACGCCATTTCTCCCTGACGCAGATGAAAATCCACACCCTGAAGCGCCTGGCGTCCCCCCAGATAAGCTTTACTGACCTCTTCAAAGCGAATCATCCAAATTAGTCCTCTCGGGCAAACAATGCCTCTATAAAATCGCCGGCCTTAAATGGCCGTAAATCATCAATGCCTTCACCGACACCAATGTACCGGATAGGAATATTGAACTGGTCAGCCACGGAGAAAATCACCCCGCCTTTAGCTGTACCATCCAGTTTAGTCAGTGTAATACCGCTCAGGCCAACGGCTTCATTGAATAATTTCGCCTGACTGATCGCATTCTGCCCGGTGCTGGCGTCCAGGGTCAGCATCACCTCATGGGGAGCGCTGTCATCCAGTTTGCTCATCACACGGGTGATTTTCTTCAGTTCTTCCATCAGGTGAGATTTATTCTGCAGACGCCCTGCGGTATCGGCGATCAGCACATCAATCCCGCGGGATTTAGCCGCCTGAATTGCATCGAAAATCACCGATGCTGAATCCGCGCCCGTGTGCTGGGCAACCACCGGAATATTGTTGCGTTTGCCCCAGACTTCCAGCTGTTCCACCGCAGCGGCACGGAAGGTATCTCCGGCGGCCAGCATGACCGATTTCCCCTGAGACTGAAACTGGCGTGCCAGCTTACCGATGGTCGTGGTTTTACCCACACCATTCACACCGACCATCAGGATAACAAAAGGTGTTTTTCCTTCAATATCCAGCGGTTGTTCAACTTTATCCAGAATGGAGGACATTTCGTCTTTTAACAGACCATAAAGCGCCTCCGCATCCCGTAACTGTTTCCGGCTGGCATGTTCTGTCAGACTGCCAATAATCTTACGGGTCGTTTCAACCCCGACATCGGCGATAAGTAGTTGTTCTTCAAGCTCTTCAAACAGATCATCATCGATTTTTTTACCGCGAAATAAACCGATAAAACCGGAGCCAAGATTCTGTCGTGTTTTCACCAGGCTGCGTTTTAAACGGGCAAAAAAACCTTCCCGTGTCGGACGTTCCTGCTCGGTAACTCTCGCTGATTCAGGGGCATCAACAACCTGCGCTTCCGGACTATTCTGAGACACGGAGGGAACGTTTTCGCTTTGCGTCGCGATCGTTGCCGGTATCTCCTGACGGCTTTCGACGACAGCCGCTGAGGATTCAGACAGGCTGTTACTGTCCTGAGCGGCGTGCTCCGGGACCGGAGCCGCAACAGGCATCTGCTGTTCAGCCACTTTCGCCGCCAGTAGCTGCTCCGTATCCGTGTCAGGTGCCGTAACGCCGGACATCACCCCGGGTTCCTGTATCAGGGTCACAGGTTCAGGCACGTCAGCCGTCACCGGCTGTTCTGTCTCCGGTGAAGCAACGTCAACCGGCTGGTCAGGGACTGCCGGTGGCCGTTGCGACTCAGCCTCTGTAATCTCAGCAGCCATATCTGCCGCCGCAGGTAGCTCTGAGGTTTCTTCTGTCACTACAGGAACATCTGTACTGCCGGCCGCAGGGGTTTCCGTATCAGATGCGGGATCCTGCGCAGGGCCAGCGTCCGGGGTTTCTTTTTGTTCTGCGGGTTGTTTTTCCGGTTCTGCGGTATCTTCATCGCGACCAAAACCCAGCCAGGAGAAAAAGCCCCGTTTTTTTTCTTTTGCCATTATCTAACGACACTCCTTTAGGCCCGAATCAGAGAACCGCGTCAGGTTCTGCCAGAAAAAATTCGGAACATAGATGTTAATTTATCAAATCCCTGCCGCGATCAGGCACCCGCAGAGATCGTGAAAGCATAGTCAGATAGTCTATCATTTTCCTGGCATTGCATTACAGCACCCTTTTTTACCGTTTCTTATCACGCCGCTGCCCGTTAAACTAAGCAACAAATTATGAAGAGTTGTGATTGAAATGAAGAAACATTCCCGGGCACCGGCAGGTGCCGGACAAATACGAATTATTGGCGGACAATGGCGAGGCCGGAAACTTCCGGTCCCGGAAAGTGCCGGGCTGCGGCCAACCACTGACCGGGTACGGGAAACCCTGTTCAACTGGCTGGCGGCAGACCTGCCACAGGCCCGTTGCCTGGACTGTTTTGCCGGAAGTGGTGCTCTGGGTATCGAGGCATTGTCACGTTATGCGGGACATGTCACCTTAGTTGAGCTGGAACCTCAGGTGGCGCGTCAGCTGACAGAGAATCTGCGTACCCTTAACAGTAGCGCCGGACAGGTAATACAGGCAGACACCCTGCGCTGGTTAGGGACTCCCGGTCAGCCGTACGATATTGTGTTTATCGATCCCCCTTTCCGTAAAGGACTGCTGGCACAGACAATCACCTTACTGGATACCGGCGGCTGGCTGGCCAGCAATGCCTTGATCTATATTGAATGTGAAGTGGAACAAGGCGCTCCGCAGGTACCTGCCAGCTGGCAACTGCACCGTGAGAAAGTGGCAGGTCAGGTCGCTTATCGCCTCTATCATCACTCTGCACCGGACTCTCAGGGAGAATAATTATGTTACTTATCGGCGGACGTATCCTGATGCTGTTTGTCTGGGCTTTTTTACTGATGAATATAGTGCATCCGGCCCCGAAACCATTGAAATACTTTATTGATGTGGCACTGTTTTTTATGGTGGTGATGCACGGCCTGCAGCTGGTTTTACTGCGTGCCACCCAGCCCAAAGACGGGCCGGCACTCGGCGGTCTGACTCAGTTGAAAATATTTTTTTTTGGCGTTTTTGAACTGCTGGCTTGGCAGAAGAAAAATTATCCTAAACACTGAGCGACTCCGTCAACGGAACGCCACTCCCTGATCAGTGGCCGCCGGCGGTAAAACCGATAAAACGGGTGCCCTGCATACGTAAGGCGCCCGTTGTCCCGACCCTGCACTGATTATACTGCTCCTCTGACATCTGTACGCTGAAGTCATCACCCACCGGTTCGCGGCGGAACGTCACTTCATAACGCACTATTTCACCGGCAATCACTTCTCGTTGTCGTGAACGCCGGTTATCAGCCGTAAAGTCGCGTTTACTGACCACCAGCGCCTGTTGTGTAACCACCGGTGACGCATCATTCAGGGCATTTTCACTGCGTTGTCTGAAAAACTGCCGGCCGGCCAGCAGAATAATAGCAACGATGACGATAATAAAAATAAGCGGTGGTTTACTCATCAGGCCTCCGGGGCAGTGCGCAGGAAGAAATAAAATCTGTATTATTTTTCCTGTATTTTTCATCATTCACAGTAATAATCGCTGGCAGTGGCCGAAAGTCAAAGGGTATCGCGGATAGCACCGCTCTTGCCCGTTACCGGCCAGATTCGAAAAGGATTAAGGAAGAGCATATGCTTTGGTCATTTCTTGCAGTACTGTTTTCCGGATGGCTGTATATTGACGCCTCTTACCGTGGCCCGCGCTGGCAGCGCTGGTTGTTTAAACCCGTAACTTTTCTGCTAATGCTGGCATGGGCATGGCAGGCCCCTGTCCGCTCGGTCACGGATTATTTACTGATTGGCGGACTGGTTGCCGCTATGGCTGGCGGGGTCCTGAGTCTGTTGTCACGTCCGCAACTGGTCTACGCCTTCGGTACCATGTTCCTGTCGTATTTACTGTATACGCTCAGTCTGACCCGCGGGATAACCCTGACGATTTACTGGCCTGTCCCGGTAGCCCTGCTGGTCGCCGGTCTGCTGGTACTGATGACCATTCGTAAGCAACTGGACGAGCTCTGCTGGCCGGTATGCACCATGCTGACCATGGTATTAGTGATGTGCTGGCTGGCGATCCTGCAATATGTCAGCCTGCAAACCGATCAGACGCTGTCTTTAATGGCCGGGGCCATTTTACTGTTACTGGCGAATTTTTGCTGGTTAATCAGTTTTTTCCGTCATCGTTTCCCGGCCGACAGAGCAATTTATGAAGCCTTATTTATCCTCGGCCACTTTATGATTATTCGTTCCCTGTGGCTTTCCTGATACAGACCCGCAGGCAGACACCGTAATTTTTGTCTGCGGTGCTGTTGTCTCAGAGACCTTTTTTTACCAGATAATGAAAAGGCAACTGCGCGGTGTCCTGTTCCAGCAAGGTATGTTCCATAAAACGACAAAACCCCGGAATATCGCGTGTGGTTGCCGGATCATCGGCAATAATTAATAAAGTCTCACCTTCCTGCATATAACGAATGGTTTTACGCACCATCATTACCGGTTCGGGACAACGCAGACCCAGCGCATCGAGGGTATGATCGGCGCTACTGAAGAGATCACTCATGACGTACTCTGATAAACATAAAGGATGGTTATTCTACCCCGCGCCCGGCAGCCAGACAAACGCCTGAGGTGCGGTGATCAACAGAGACTTTCCTTGCATTGTCTCGCCAGGCAGGTAACATGCGAGCGGTTTATTGTACACTGTAATGCCGGAAGACTGCCTGCGTTCACGCAGCCCTCCGGCCGATATATGGGTTCCCTCACCCCAACCTAAAAAGGCCAGCTATGATCACCTTTACTCCCCGCCAGCAATGGTTTGCCGGTGTCGTTTTGTCTGTATTTCATTTACTGATTATTACCTCAAGTAATTACCTGGTGCAGTTGCCCGTCGATATTTTCGGGTTTCATACCACCTGGGGTGCATTCAGTTTTCCGTTTATCTTCCTCGCCACTGACCTGACGGTACGCATTTTTGGTGCACCGCTGGCCAGACGCATTATTTTGCTGGTGATGCTCCCTGCTCTGGGGGTTTCTTACGTTGTGTCCTGTTTTTTTTATCAGGGCAGCTGGCAGGGCTGGGATTCACTGCAGCACATCAATGTCGTCGTCGCCAGAATAGCGCTGGCCAGCTTTATGGCTTATGTTCTGGGACAAATACTGGATATTTACGTATTCGACCGGCTGCGCCGCCTGTCCCGCTGGTGGCTGGCTCCGGCTGCGGCAATGTTTCTGGGAAATATCAGCGATACACTGGCATTTTTCTTTATCGCATTTTATCACAGCAGTGATGCGTTTATGGCTCAGCACTGGTTCGAAATCGCCCTGGCGGACTACAGTTATAAGATATTTATTTGCCTGGTCTTTTTCCTGCCTGCCTATGGTGTGCTGCTGAATGCTATCCTGAAAAAGATGTCCGGCAGGACGCAACAACCCGCGGTCAGTTCAGGTTAACACTGAATGACCGGGTCTGTGACAACAGCTAAGATTTGGTGACAATCAACGGATTGCTTTTCCCGTTCATTTTCGTTGTGATCACCCGATGTGAAATATAAAAAGGAATTCAGATGAGCAAGTTACTTAAATACCTCAGTGTCGGATTACTGGTCATCGGTCTGGCTGCATGTGACCAGAAGAAAGAGGATACTGCCGGGCAGCATGCCGCCGCCAGCCAGCAGGATCCACAAACCGTGACCCTGGCTGGGGGAAAACTGAGTTTCACCCTGCCATCAGGAATGACAGATCAGACCGGGAAACTCGGCACCACCGGCAATAACATGCATGTTTATGCAAACAATAATGGGCAACAGGCGATTATCGTGATTACCGGTGATAACACCAGTGAAGCACTGGATGTACTCAGTCAGCGGCTGGAACAACAGCAGCGCAACCGTGACCCGCAGTTGCAGGTCGTCTCTGATAAAGAAATTACCCTGAGTGGTCACCCGGCGCAGCAGCTGGACAGCGTTATTTCTGCCAAAAACCAGACAAACTGGTCAACGGTGGTGATGACCAAAGTTGACGGAAAACTGATTACTCTGCAAATCTCATTACCTGCCGATAATCAGGCCCAGTCACAAACTACCGCCGAAAATATTGTGAAAACAATTACACTGAAATAATTTTCAGTGACGATTATCACGCCTCGTCAGGGCGTGATAATCCTGTTCTGTCAGTGAGACACATACCTGCCATTTCCCCCTGACTTCTCCATAACGACCAAAAAATACCCAAAATATCTTTTAGTATACAAAAAGGCTATACTTAACCGTTCATTACAATAATAAGTCCGTTAATTTATTGTACGATCAGGGTGGTCCGAAACGACAATTTGCATCTATGCTTACTATCGCCGGTAATATTTTTACACATCGATTACCGGGGATCATGCTGATAACTTATGAACAAAATACAGGTATTCATATGAAATTGCGTAGGAAGCGTATAAAACCCATTGGGATTGATGACGTCACCATTATCGATGACGCCAGGTTGCGGAAGGCGATTACTGCTGCATCGCTAGGCAACGCCATGGAATGGTTTGATTTCGGGGTTTATGGATTTGTTGCCTTTGCATTAGGTAAAGTATTTTTCCCTTCAGCATCTCCCGGTATCCAGATGATTGCGGCTCTCGCCACCTTCTCTGTTCCGTTCCTGATCCGCCCGTTGGGTGGGCTGTTCTTCGGTATGCTCGGCGATAAATACGGCCGACAGAAAATCCTGTCCATCACTATCGTCATTATGTCGATCAGTACTTTCTGTATAGGACTTATCCCCTCATATGCCTCCATCGGTATCTGGGCACCGATCCTGCTGTTAATTGCTAAAATGGCGCAGGGGTTCTCCGTCGGCGGAGAATATACCGGAGCATCTATTTTTGTTGCCGAATACTCCCCTGACCGTAAACGCGGTTTTATGGGTAGCTGGCTCGACTTTGGTTCCATTATCGGCTTTGTCCTCGGTGCAGGGATTGTGGTGCTTATCTCTACCATCGTCGGTGACGAAAAATTCATGGAATGGGGCTGGCGTTTGCCGTTCTTCCTGGCATTACCGTTAGGGGTGGTCGGGCTCTATTTACGCCACGCCCTGGAAGAAACGCCTGCGTTTCAGCAGCATGTGGATAAACTTGAGCAAGGCGACCGTGAAGGGTTACAGGATGGTCCGAAAGTCTCATTCAGAGAAATTGCCACCAAACACTGGAAAAGCCTGTTGTCCTGTGTCGGTCTGGTGATTTCGACCAATGTGACCTATTACATGTTACTGACCTATATGCCCAGCTATCTGACCCATAATCTGCATTATTCAGAAGATCACGGGGTACTGATCATCATTGCAATAATGATTGGTATGCTGTTCGTTCAGCCGGTAATGGGTATGCTCAGTGACCGTTTCGGGCGTCGTCCGTTTGTAATTATCGGCAGTATTGCCCTGCTGATTTTTGCGACTCCGGCGTTTATGCTGATCACCAGTAATGTACTCGGACTGATCTTTGCAGGGCTGCTGATTCTGGCAGTGATCCTCAATGCCTTTACCGGCGTCATGGCTTCTACCCTGCCGGCAATGTTTCCGACCCATATCCGTTATAGTGCGCTGGCCTGTGCCTTTAATATTTCGATTCTGGTTGCCGGTCTGACCCCGACACTCGCCGCCTGGCTGGTGGAGGCGACCAATAACCTGTTTATGCCGGCTTATTATCTGATGGTTATCGCGGTGATTGGCTTACTGACCGGTATCTTTATGAAAGAAACCGCCAACAAACCTTTAAGCGGTGCAACACCGGCAGCTTCTGATCTGGCAGAAGCCAGAGAGATTCTGCAGGAACACCACGACAATATCGAACACAAAATTGAAGATATTGACGAGGAAATTGCCCGCCTGGAAGCTAAACGGAAAACCCTGGTACAACAGCATCCGGACATTAACGAGTAATCCCCTCTCCCTCAGCGGGCCCCCGCTGAGGGATATTATGTAACAATTATTGCGGCTTACATCGTCTCTGCTGGTTAAAAGGAGTAGACTGGAATCACATTTTAATCAGTGCCGGGTATAGTATGTCCGATTTCTCTCTTGTGCAGCGTCCAAGAAGGCTGCGTAAAAACTCATCTGTCCGTGAACTCTTCAAAGAAACCTCTCTGAGCCTGAATGATCTGGTATTGCCAATCTTTGTCGAAGAAGGGCTGGATGATTATCAGCCAATCACGGCCATGCCTGGCGTGGTACGAATTCCTGAAAAGCGGCTGGCCTATGAAATAGAGCGTATTGCCCGGGCAGGGATCCGTTCAGTGATGACCTTTGGCATCTCTCACCATCTGGATGACACCGGCAGCGACAGCTGGGCAGAGAATGGCCTGGTCTCAAGAATGTCACGTATCTGCAAAGACACGGTGCCGGACATGGTGGTTATGTCAGATACCTGCTTCTGCGAATATACCTCTCATGGGCACTGCGGGGTCCTGTGCAACGGTGCGGTACATAATGATCAGACGCTGGTTAACCTGGGTAAACAGGCGGTTGCCGCAGCCTCTGCCGGTGCTGATTTTATCGCCCCTTCCGCAGCGATGGATGGCCAGGTAAAAGCGATCCGTCAGGCGCTGGATGCTGCCGGATTTACTGATACGGCCATTATGTCCTATTCCACCAAATTTGCGTCTGCCTTTTACGGCCCGTTCCGCGAAGCCGCCGGCACAGCACTGAAAGGGGATCGTAAAACCTATCAGATGAACCCGATGAACCGCCGCGAGGCTATCCGTGAGTCACTGATTGATGAGGCTGAAGGGGCCGATGCGCTGATGGTGAAACCGGCCGGTGCCTATCTGGATATATTGCGTGATATTCGCGAACGTACTGATTTACCGCTGGCGGCGTATCAGGTCAGTGGTGAGTATGCGATGATTAAATTCGCTGCTCAGGCCGGTGCTATCGATGAGCAGAACGTTGTTCTGGAAAGCCTGGGCGCTATAAAACGCGCCGGTGCCGATATTATTATGAGTTATTTTGCTCTGGAATTAGCTGAGCAGAAAATTCTGACCCGCTAATCGCCGGCAGACAGAGCAGCACAAAAAAAGGCGTCCGCGGGGACGCCTTTTCACTGACCGGAAAAATTATTTTTTATTCTCCGGTTCGTAATACTGTACCCCGATGGTAATACGTTCACGGCCCGTCGCTACACGGTGACGGTTAGTGTCACGCAACGAGTAGATACAGCCACAATATTCCTGCTGATAAAAACGTTCCCGCTTACTGATATCGATCATCCGGGCGGAGCCACCGCCTTTACGCCAGTTAAACTCCCAGTACATCATGTCCGGATATTTTTCCGCCGCACGGACACCGCAACCATTGATTTGCTTCATATCCTTCCAGCGGGAAATCCCCAGCGACGAAGTGATCACCGGGAAACCATGCTCGTGGGCATATAATGCAGTACGCTCGAAACGCATATCGAAACACATCGTACAGCGTTCTCCGCGTTCCGGAGACCACTCCATTCCTTTAGCCCGCTCAAACCAGTTGTCACGGTCATAGTCCGCATCCACAAAAGGCACACCAAATTTCTCGGCAAACCGAATGTTTTCTTCTTTACGTAATTCGTATTCTTTCAGCGGATGGATATTCGGATTATAGAAGAAAATGGTGTATTCAATCCCCGATGCCAGCATGGCTTCCATCACTTCCCCGGAGCAAGGGGCACAGCAGGAATGCAGTAATACTTTATTATGACCACCTGGCAGAGGAAGTGGTTTTCTTTCGATAGCGTCAGACATACTCAGATTTCCAAAACGTAGCAACAGCGAAAAAGCGTCATCAGGGTCAGTGCCCGGATGTAAAGTATACAGCATATTGTTATAGGATTTTATTCAATACGCCAGTACGGAATAGCAAAAACGCCATTTTTTCGCGGAACCGCGCCGTTCAGCAGAGTACAACTACCGCACAATGAGACGGGTGACAGACACGGACGGCCGAAACGACCGTCGCGTATCGGTCAGGCAACAAGCTCAGCAGACACCCTGTGCAAACGGTTCAGCGCATTGAGAAACGCGTCCAGTTCATCATTGAGCCGTGTGAGGATCACATCATCAATCTGTACATCCCTTTCTCCAGGGATGATTTGCGAATCGTTGGCAAAAACCCCATGCAGAATATCCCTGGCTTTCAGGGCACCCAGCACCGGTTTAAGTGCATAATCGATTGCCAGCATATGCGCATGACTGCCGGCAGTCGCCACCGGTAATACTACTTTATTTTCCAGTGCCCGTTCAGGTAACAGATCCAGTACGGTTTTTAATGCTCCGGAGTAAGACGCTTTATATACCGGCGTTGCAATAATCAGTCCCTGCGCACTGGCAAGGTCTTCTTTAAACAGAGAGATTGCAGGTGCATCAAACCGGGCCTGAATTAAATCCGCGGGCTCAAAATGCTGAATATTCCACGGCAGGACTTCGACCCCCCGGGATTCAAGTATTTTCTGGCTACGTGTCAGTAATGCCGCAGAGCGCGAAGGAAAACGCGGACTTCCGGCTAAAGTCACTACCCGCATGACTGTCCCCTTATCAGTGTGTTGTTTTCAGCAGAAAATGTGTCCACAGCATGACAGAATTACCGGTTAAGGAAAAATAATATATCCGGCAAAGCTATTGCCGGATATGAATAATCCGTACCGCCGGCTACGCGGATGGCTGTTATGCGGTTATTTTATAGCTGATAGCCGGGTTTCTTTATCAGTTGATCCATCTGTGGCGCAATTTGCGTATCCCAGACCGTGGATTTCCAGTTTTCCTGCGGCACATATTTCAGTGCAATACTGACCGCTGAATCACTGCTGTTCAGATGTTCCTGTAACACTGCGGTCATGGCCCCGGCCAGGGCTGTTTTTTGCTCATCAGTTAACTCACGTGGAAAAGACTGTATTTCAATATGCGGCATAACCGGCTCCTGTCTGAATAGATAATACGCTGTATAAGGCGACGGTTCCGATAATGACATCAGAATCTGTCACAGGAAAGTCCACATCCGTTATACACACGTGGCTGCTGCGTCAGGAGCATTCTGCCGCCATAACAGAATTAGATAATCCGTTGGTGTATGCGCTGTTTTTTTGTGCGACTGATCATCTTCACCGCGACTTTTTCCACAGCCAGCAGGAAAAACTGCCGGCTACACAGCCCCGCTGCCACAGGCTACTGTATTGATTCCGTAAACAGGGATTCAGTGTTCTTCGCGAAACAGCAGGCAAAAGGAGTCACTATGGAGCAGGCAGCAGCAATGACAGATCAGCAACTCGCCATTCAGGGACTTGCCGACCAGATAATGTCACAGATTCACTGCCTGTTTACCGCCTCAGGTATCCATCCCACCGCGGTACAGCAACAGATGTTGCAATCACACGTTCAGGCCATGGCTCTGCGCTCACGAACCGGCGAAGCCTTGCCAGTGGTCGACAGGGAGCTATTTGATGAAATCTCCCCGGCGTCAATGGCACTGGCCACCAGCATCGTCAGCCTGTTCGGTAATCTGCCGCAGGAAGAAGCATGGCTATTATCGGTTCATTTCGAAGTGGCCAGAGAATCCCCCTGAGGTTTTGTCGCCTGCAGCCACGCCTGAAAAACAGTACAGGCGCGTTATCCCCCCCCTCAATAAGGAAGAAAATATGTCAAAGGTGATCGTAGTGATTGGAGACCGTCTGGGCAAAGGTCAGAAAGTCGCGGCCGGGGTAGAAAAAGCGGGAGGTACCGCCATCGTGATTGCCGGCGTTGCGGCAGATATGAAGCTGGGCGAAACCATGCATGCGCAGGGTGCATCATTCGGCCTCTCCTTTTGCGGCAGCGGCGGCGCAGGAGCGATTACCGCCCGGACAACATATGGGTATCCGGCAAAGTATGGCATGCGTTCGGTTGACGAGGGTGTCACGGCGATTAACGAGGGAAACAAAGTGCTGGGCTTCGGTTTTATGGATCAGGAAGTACTCGGAGAGCGGCTGGTGCAGGCCTGGATAAAAAAATACGGTGGATAGCCGATGAAGGAACAATTTGTCACCACCGTCAGGGTCAGGGGAAACGGTATCAGCAAAGTCAGTGCCTTTACTGATGCCCTCGGCCAGGTACAGAGGACGGTATTGTTATCGACACGTAAAGTGTTACTGCGCATTGAACCCCGGGAAGTGAAAGTGATTCAGGCCAATTATCAGTGTAAGCGTGAGCGATTTTTGTTCTTTTTCCTGGCGAGAAAACGTTACCGCTACAGTATTGAGCTGGAAATTACCGCCAGTGTTTCTGCCGTTGATACGGAAAGTATCAATTTCACCCTGCAGTAGCTCTGCGACGAGGAAAGCACTATGTTTTTACTCATTTTATTTAAATCACTGATTATTGGCGGTCTGGTGGGCGCGGGGGTCGGTGCCGGGGCAGCGCGTATGTTTCATGCGCCGGCGACACAAGGTATGGGAGCATTCAGAACGTTAGGTGAGCTTAATTCCTGTGCCGGTGATCCTGCTTCTCATTTCTCCTTCGGACTGGGGTTTTTCTTTAATGCCTGGGCATCCTCGGTCGCTGCGGGTGCATTCACCCAGGATGTTGACCATCGTATTATCCCCAACTGGGGAGCTGCCGTTCTGCTAATCAGCAACCGTAATGTCGCGAAAACCCTGCACGATCCGAAAAAAATGACCCTTGCCTGCACCCTGATCGGGATGCTGGTGGTGACATTTCTCAATTCGACGGCTTCGGCGGTGCCGGCGGCGCTGCAGGTTACGGCGGTGAAAGTACTGGTCCCGGCGGCCAACCTGCTGGTTAACACGGTTATGCCGGTGATCTTCTGGCTGGCAGCGATCGATGCCGGTAAAAAGTCTGGCCTCTGGGCCACGGTTTTTGGCGGGTTATCCCAGCTGATCATGGGGAATGCTGTTCCCGGTGTCGTACTGGGGATCCTGATTGGTAAGGGTGTGGAGGAAAGTGGCTGGAACAGGATCACTAATATTATGATGGCCGCCGTTATCGTCCTGTTTGCCATGAGCGCTTTCTTCCGCGGATTCGATATCCAGATGTTGCAATCCTTCCGGCTGGATGTTCCTGGCTGGCTGGGAGCTCTGCATAACCTGCTGAACGGTAAATAGGAGACTTATCACCATGGAATCGTCACAAGACAACTTCTGGTACGCCGACCGCGCGTTTCCTCTGTTTGTCGGCCTGCTCTCTGCCGGTGTCTTCGCCGGAACCCATATGTACTACGTCTATGGTATCGGGGCATTTAATGAGGTGGCCTTTGTTTCAATGCTGCGTTCCGGGATAGAAACCGGTGTCTATGGCGCTGTCGCCGCATTCGGTGCCAGTTTCCTGTTCGCCAGGATAATCGAAGGTTCACTGGTCGGTATCCTGGATATCGGTGGCGCAATCCAGACCGGTATCGGCCTGGGGGTACCGGCTCTGCTGCTGGCCGCAGGGATCACCTTACCGGTGACCAGCTTTCTGTTATCTCTGGTCACCGGTTTTCTGCTCGGGCTGGCGATTGGCTACATTATTATCCTGGCAAGGAAATTCACGATTAATAACAGCCATTCAACCTACGGTGCTGACGTCATGATGGGGGCCGGTAACGCATCAGGCCGTTTTCTCGGGCCACTGATTATTCTGTCAGCCATGGCAACGTCCATACCGATTGGCCTCGGGTCACTGGCCGGTGCACTGCTGTTTTATCTGTGGGATAAGCCGATTACCGGCGGTGCTATTCTCGGTGCAATGTTACTGGGTACCCTTTTCCCTGTCTCTCTGTGAGTGCGGCGGCTCTGCTTCCCGACGGATGATCATGACGGAGGCAGAATGATTGTCTGACGGATAAGGAGTTCTGATGTTTGATTTTATCATTCGCGGTGCGCGTCTCGGTGACGGGAAACTGGCAGATATCGCGGTACAAGAGGGCAGGATTGCGGCACTCGGGCAGTTTCCCGGTAATGCTCTCAGGGAATACCCGCTGAATGGCCGTTACCTGGTCAGTGCCGGCTGGATAGATTGCCATGTGCATTGTTACCCGCCATCACCGGTTTATCATGATGAACCGGATAAGGTCGGTGTGGAACAAGGGGTCACCACCATTATTGATGCCGGCAGTACCGGTGCCGATAACATCGGCGATTTCTATCAGTTAACCCGAACGGTCCGTACCTGTGTCTATGCCCTGCTGAATATTGCCCGCTGCGGTATTGCCCGACAGGATGAACTCTCCGCACTGTCACTGATTGATAATACTGCCGTCCGGCGGGCAATACAGGATTATCCGGCGTTTATTGTGGGCCTGAAAGCCCGGATGAGCAGCAGTGTCGTCGGAGATAATGGCATAACGCCCTTATTAATCGCCCGCCAGATGCAGCAGGAAAATCCCGGCTTGCCCCTGATGGTTCATCTGGGAAATGCGCCGCCCGGGCTTGATGAGATTACCCGGCAGTTGCGACAGGGCGATATTATTACCCATTGTTTTAACGGCAAACCCAATCAGATACTTACCCCCGACGGGGGATTGAAAACCTCTGTCAGCCATGCATTGCAGCGCGGCGTCCTGCTGGATGTCGGGCATGGCAGTGCCAGTTTCGTTTTTGAGGTGGCGCGTACAGCGATTGGCCGGGGGATTTTGCCCGATACCATCAGCTCCGATATTTACTGCCAGAACCGGCGACAGGGCCCGGTCCGGAGTCTTGCGCGGGTAATGTCCGCATTTCTTCATCTCGGGATGACCCTCTCGCAAGTCCTTGACCGTGTAACTTGCCATCCGGCCCTTGCGCTGAATTTACAGGGAAAAGGCCGCCTGGCGCCAGGCGCGGATGCTGACCTGACTATTTTTGATCTCAGCAGGGACCGGCAACAGTTTACTGATGCGGAGGGCAATATCCTGGATGGCGAGTATCTGCTACGGCCGCTGGCAGCCATTACCGGCGGGCACTGGTGTATAACTGATGAAGGAAAAAAAAACCATGTCTTCAGTGTATGAAAAATACGGACTGAAAGAGGTGATTAATGCCTCTGGCCGTATGACTATCCTCGGTGTTTCAACCCCGGATGATGATGTTATCCGGGCGGTCAGTGACGGTCTGAGCCACTATTTCGAAATGCAGGCACTGGCAGAGAATAGCGGGCGATATATTGCCGGTTTACTCGGGACCGAAGATGCCGTGGTCGTATCCTGTGCTGCGGCCGGTATCACTCAGGCCATCGCCGGAGTCATCGTCAAAGATGATCCCTGGTTACTGGAAAACCTGCACACGGCACCATTACAGGTTCCCCATGAAATAGTGATAGCCAAAGGGCACAACGTGAATTTTGGCGCTCCCGTAGGTACCCTGGTGGCACTGGGCGGCGGACAACTCAAAGAAGCCGGTTACGCTAACCAGTGCACGCCCGCACAGCTGGCGATGGCCATTACTCCGCGAACGGCGGCTATTTTATATATCAAATCCCACCATTGTGTGCAGAAGAGCCATCTTAGTATTGAACAGGCGGTCACAGTCGCCAGACAACACCATGTCCCGCTGATCGTCGATGCCGCCGCCGAGGAAGACCTGCAGTATTACTCTCACTGTGGTGCTGACCTGGTGATTTACAGTGGTGCGAAAGCCATTGAAGGACCAGCCAGCGGGTTGGTGGCTGGCCGGCAGCAGCCCGTCAGATGGGTGAGGCAACAATCATCCGGCATCGGACGTGCCATGAAGGTCGGCAAGGAAAGTATTCTTGGCCTCAGCAAGGCGATAGAGCGTTACCTGCAACGCAGCAGGCCCGCCATGGCCGATATGGAAGCAAAAATGGCGCCTTTTATCCGCCAGCTTAATACGCTTAGCGGTGTTGATGCCAGTGTGGTGTATGACACCGCAGGCCGCCAGATTGCCCGGACGCGGATTCAGTTTGATAAAACAGTGACCGGCCAGACGGCCGGACAGATCCTTCAGCAATTACAGGAAGGCGATATTGCTATCTATTGCCGCGGTTATAACGCCAGCGAAGGCAGTATAGAAGTGGATGTACGCAGTATCAGTACCACACAGCTGACTTTTATTTTCCAGCGGATTACTACCATCCTCAACGGAGAAAAAATCCTATGTCCCTGACCACTCATTTTTATCAGAATCGGGTCTGTCTGAATGTACTGGCCGGTTCGAAAGAAAATGCCAGGCAACTCTGGCTGGCGGCAAAAGGTTATGTACTGATTGGGGTCTTATCTAAAAAGTATACGTCGGTCGACAGTGCTGTGGCAGATATGCGCGAGTATGCAGCCGTCACCGAAAATGCCCTGTCAGTGGGTTTAGGGGGCGGAGACCCGCAACAATCAGCGATGGTCAGTGCGATTGCTGCCCGGCTTCAGCCGCAGCATGTAAATCAGGTTTTTACCGGTGTTGCGACCTGCAGGGCTTTACTGGGGCAGACGCAGACCATTGTCAATGGGCTGATCTCCCCTGCCGGTATTCCGGGCCAGGTAAAAATATCTACCGGTCCCCTGAGTTCACGGGCGGCGGATGCAATTGTGCCCGTGGCCAGTGCCATTGCATTGCTCAGAGACATGGGGGGAAGTTCGGTAAAATATTTCCCGATGGGCGGCCTGCAGGCGATTGATGAGTACAAAGCGGTTGCCGAAGCCTGTGCTGATCAGGGGTTCTGGCTCGAACCGACAGGGGGTATCACCCTGCAAAATTATCCGGCAATCCTGAAAATAGCGCTGGATGCAGGGGTCGAAAAAATTATTCCGCATATTTACAGTTCGATTATTGATCCGCAGACAGGTAACTCGCGCCCGCAGGATGTGGGTAAGCTGCTTGAGATGACAATGCAGCAATTAGGCTGATAACCTCCGGAGAAAGGAAACCGTGAAATTCCCTAGTCAGCGCATTGCGCTGCTCTTTGAACAGTTGCAAAACGAAGTACTGCCGCCGGATGAACTGGCGAGGCGGCTCACGGTTTCCACACGTACACTGCGTACGGACATCACCTGTCTGAACCAGTCACTGGCTGACTACGGTGCCCGCTGCCGTCTTATCCGCGGAGCGGGCTACCAGTTGCAGATTACGGATAAAACCCGCTTCAGTCAGTTGCCGCAGAGCACCCGGCCGGATAATGTCCCGCGTTCTCCTGCTGCCCGGGTACATTATTTACTGCACCGCTTTCTCACGGCCAGCGGGGCGGTAAAGCTGGAAGAGCTGGCCGATGAATGTTTTATCAGCCGCGCGACCCTGCAAAGTGAAATGGCAGAAGTACGCCAGACATTCCACCGTTACCGGCTGACCATAGAAAACAGGCCAAGGTATGGCATGAAATTGTTCGGTAGTGAACGGGCGCTCCGTCATTGTCTGACTGACTTTTACTGTCAGCAGATCCAGCCTGATAATGCCATCACCCTGTTCAGCCCGGAGATAAACCCGGCACTACCCGATATTCTCCACCAGAGTTTCAGCCGCTATAACATCCGTATGAGCGATAATAATGTCCTTTATCTGCAGTTATATTGTAGTATTTCGCTGCAACGCCTGAAAGCGGGATATCGGCTTGATGATTTTACCGCCGATGATATGGCCCCCGAGGTACGCCATGCCGCACGGCAGATTATACGCCAGCTACTGCCCGGCGGGTCAGAGGTCCCGGAAGCCGAGGAGACCTGTCTCGGTATCAACATTGCCGCCCGTCGTCACGGAGAAGACACAGTCAGCCTCTGGTTTCCTGATGAAAGCCTCCGGCTGATGAATGCTATTCTGAGTTATATCGGCCGGCATTATAATTTTGACCTGTGTCACGATACACAGTTATGCAGTGATCTTCTCGCCCATATCCGCACTATGCTGACCCGCGTACGTTACCAAATTACCATCCCGAATCCCTTACTCAGCAATATCAAACAGTATTACCCGATGGCCTATGATATGACCCTGGCTGCGGTCTCTGAATGTGCCGGGAAAATGCATTACCCGATCAGTGAAAATGAAATCGGATTTCTGGTTCTGCATATCGGGGTCGGTCTGGAAAGACTGTCTCCGTCGGGTAAACAATATCAGCCGCAAGTCCTGGTGGTCTGTAATACCGGTCAATCAACTATCAGGGTCATCGAAGCTCTGCTGCTGCGTCGCTACCCGCAGATTATGATCAAAAAGACGGTTACCCTGCGAGAGTATCAACAGCAGTCTGTCATTGAAGAAGACTTTGTTATCTCCACCGTACGTCTCAGTACCAAAAATAAACCGGTCGTCGTAATGTCACCCTTCCCGAGTGAATATCAGTGGGAGATGATTGGTCGTCAGGTATTTACAGATCGTACCTGGCCACGGATGCTGGAACGTTTTTTTGATGCCCGTCATTTTATGATCCTCAGCCAGCCGCTGACCCGTGCAGAACTGTTCCGCAGAGTATGTGATCAGTTACAGCAGGAAGATATTGTTGATGAACACTTTTATGCTTCGGTGAGCGAACGTGAGCAAATTGTCAGTACGCTGCTGGGTGAAGGTATTGCCCTGCCTCACGCCATCGGGCTGCAAGCCAAAAAAACCGTGGTTTATACTTTGCTGGCACCAGACGGTGTGCCCTGGGGAGAAGAACGGGCCTATGTCATTTTTTTGCTGGCGATCAGTAAAACCGAATATGCAGAAATCATGGCGCTCTATGAACTGTTTGTCGCTCTGATGTGCCGGAAATCTGCATTATTACTGCGACACTGCAAAAATTTCTCCGATTTTACCCTGACAACCCTGCAATGTTTACATCAGTCGGTGACGGAGCACTGACTCCCGGCCACGGCTTAGTACTCATCACCCCGCACCCGATCACGGTAGCTATCCCAGTCAAAACGCACCCACATACTGTTCCCCAGCCGCATACGATCCATCACACGTTCACCCAGTAATGCGTTCATCCCATCGTGATTGAGGTTAGAAAGCATACCGGTCGGCCGTTTAGAAGAAGAACGACGATCAACTATCTGGTTAATAATAACCTTTTCATAGCGCGATTCTGTCTGCATACCGATTTCATCAATCACCAGCAAATCCACACTACTCAGATCATGGATCAGCCCTTCTTCGGTCAGGTCGCTGTCGCCGCTAAAGGTGCCTTTCATATTGGACATAAGATCAGCGACTGTCACAATCAGTACACTCTTACCCCGTAAAATAAGATCGTTACCTATTGCCGCTGCCAGGTGATTTTTGCCGGTACCGGGACGACCGGAAAACACAAAACTGGCAATACTGTGTTCAAATTCAGCGGCGTACTGTCTCGCCATGGCCAGGGCCTTACCCTGTGCTTCACATTCCACACGATAATTATCAAATGAGCAGTTAATATGCAGCTCTCTGATCCCGGAACGCCCCATAATACGCTGCATTTTCATCGCACGATTTTCACGCACAATTGCCTGCGAGCGCAGCAAGCCTTGCTGCTTATTCCACGCCAGTAACTCCTCGCCACTGGTAAATTTAGGCTGGATCCCGGCAGGCATTAATCTTTGTAAACGACTGAAAAGATTTTCCGGTGTTTTCATTATTCCCCCCTGAAGCCATTAGGTGTCTGACGGTCCGGTTCTGCTACCCCGGTCAGGTCACGGCGTCCCTGGCTGTATTTAGTCACTCTGCCTGTCTGCAGAGAGCGGGCCAGTTTCTGCTGCCACTGGACATGATGAAACACCCGTCCTTCAGCCTGCCAGTAAGCGACAAATGAGGCCAGCTCTTCATCGGTAACTGGTTCACTCAGGGCTATTCCCCACAGTGCTGCCTGACGCTGAAAATCTTTATCAGGCTGCCAGCCGGCAAACATCGGAAACTTACCGGCCGGAATACGTAAGGCGGCGGGCGATGCCGCTTGCGGGTCAAAGAACTGTTCATCCAGCACGATATCCGCCGGTCGTTGCAGCGCAGTTTCCGCAGCTAACAGTTCTGCCAGCCGCTCAGCGGTCAGCGCATACATCACCGGGGCATTCTGGTTAAATACCGCAAGCGTTCCCTGCCCGGCGCTTTGCAGTGCAGAAACGGGATCCTGGCTGAATTCATCCAGCCCGATGATTGATGAGGCTAAAATTTTAACCGGCATAGCAGAACCTGATGTTATAGAATTTTCTGTTCAGGGTATGAATGACACCACCGAACCACCGGCAGATAGTGTATCAAGTTTGTCGTCGCGGATCGCAAAAACATGAGATCAATATGACGGCCAGAAAGACACTGTCTGGCGGTAACGGGCAGGCTCGGCACTCACTGGCAGGAGAGAAGAATGGTGATTACACGTTGTGGCTGGGTCAGTGATGACCCGCTTTATATTGCCTACCATGACCATGAATGGGGCGTCCCCGTTAAAGATCCGCAGCGCTTATTTGAAATGCTGTGCCTCGAAGGTCAGCAGGCCGGTCTGTCGTGGATAACCGTACTGCGTAAGCGCGAGGCCTACCGGCGATTATTCCACCAGTTTTCGGCCCGTAAAATAGCCGGCATGACTGATGACGATATTGAACAACGCTTGCGCGATCCCTCAATAATTCGTCACCGGGGGAAAATAACGTCACTGCTTACCAATGCCAGGGCGATGCTGGCGATGGAGTCGGCCGGTGAGCCATTCAGTGATTTTTTATGGGGATTCGTCAATCATCAGCCACAGGTGAGCCGCTATGCCTGCTATCGTGACGCACCGACCACCAGCCCTCAGGCAACCCGCCTGTCCGCGGCCCTGAAAAAGCGGGGGTTTACCTTTATCGGACCGACCATCTGCCATGCATTTATGCAGGCGACAGGTATGATTATCGATCACCAGACGGACTGTTTTTGCCACCAGGATAACCTCCCCTCCGGTCAGTGAATGCCGGTAAATAACCCGATGAACGTACTGCAGGGTCGAATCTCTCCTTACAGACAGGCATAATTAACCCAAAGGATCCGCTTTCCTGCGGGTTTAACAGGAGACAGACGGAATGACCAGCAGGCCAGCAAGAGCCACAATCAGCGACGTCGCCAGAGCCGCGGGCACAGGTAAAACCAGTGTTTCCCGCTACCTTAATGGTGAGCTGGATATATTATCTCCCGCGTTAAAAGAACGCATCGCGCAGGCAATTGCCGCCCTCGATTACCGGCCAAGCCAGATGGCTCGCAGCCTGAAACGCGGCCGGACACGACTGATTGGTCTGATTATTGCGGATATCACCAATGCCTATTCAGTTGAGATAATGTGCGGCATTGAAGCCGCCTGCAGAGACTATGGCTTTACCCTGCTGATGTGTAATACCAATAACGAACTTGCCCTGGAGCAATACTATATCCAGTTGCTGAGCAGCTATCAGGTGGAAGGAATTATCGTTAATGCTGTCGGCATGCGGGAAGAAGAACTCGGCAGGTTACAACAATCGCGCCTGCCGATGACCCTGATTGATCGGAAAATTGCTGATTTCGATTGTGATGTTATCGGCCTCGATAACCATGAAGCGTCAGAAAAAGTGACCCGTCATCTGGCTGATAATGGATACACGGCTCTGTTGTTTATCAGTGAACCCATTGGCAGCGTCAATACCCGCCGTGAAAGACTTGAGACTTTCCGGCAGACAATCGCTGCCTGTCCCGATGTCGAGGGTGAAAATGCGGAGATTGCCCTGCATCAGACATCGGAGCTGAGTCTTTGTCTGAAAGATTTCCTGCACCGTCACCGCCATCAGCGCTGTGCCATTATCTCCGCTAACGGGCCGCTGACATTACAGGTGGTGAAAGCGTTGCAGGCGCAAGCGGTTGTCACCGGTACCGATGCCGGGCTGGTCGGGTTCGATGAAATGAACTGGTCTTCACTGGTCGGGAGCGGTATTACCACCCTGAAACAGCCAACCCACCAGATTGGTTACAGGGCACTGCAAAGCGTCATTCACCGGATTAAACATCCGGACGCTGAAAAAACAGAACAATTTTTTAGTGGTGAACTGGTGGTACGCGGCTCCAGTCAGCCACTCTGAAATACACTGCTGCAGTAATAATCAGTCAGTTTTGAGATATACATCTAATATTTTGTTTTCCGCCTGGTGGAACCGATACCATTCGGATAGAAATAGCGTATAAGTGAGAAATTCTTAATGCATGACTGATAAAGCATAAGGGGCAGAACATGGGAGCTGAGATTATTGTCGTTACCGGAGCATACGGTAAACAGGAAGTACTGGCTGCCGGAGGCCAGCGGGCTTTTCTTCCGGTTATTGAGCAAGCCGGAGCTGACGGTGTCGAAATCCGCCGTGAGCTATTTTCTGACGATGAACTCAGCAGGCTGCCTGCTCTGGCGGCCGATATCGCCCGTCACCGGCTAACCGCCTTCTATTCAGTACCGGATACATTGTTCACCGCACCCGGAGTAATCAACCCCGGCCTGCAGACCTACTTTGAGGAAGCCGCAATACTCAATGCCGGGGTACTGAAATTATCCCTCGGGTACCCTGCCGGAGATGTCACCCGACAACAACTGACAGCGGCAATTGAAGCCTGTCCGGTCCCGATTGTTATTGAGAATGATCAGACGGCTGGCGGAAAAATCGCACCGATGGAAGATTTTTTCTTCGCTTTCAATGGTATTGAAAAACTGCAGGGCATGACATTCGACACAGGCAACTGGCGATGGATCGGGGAATCTCCCGAACAAGCCGCCAGCCGGTTAGCCCCCTATGTCAGTTATATTCATGTCAAAGTCGCCATTCCGCACCCTTCGGGCTTTCAGGCCGTTCCGCCCGATGAGCATGACAGCCAGTGGCGCGAGTTACTGGCTGCCCTGCCCGCCCGCGTACCGCGGGGCATCGAATTTCCATTATCAGGCGGCGACTTAACTGCGGTCACCCGTCGCTATGTCAGTTTGCTCCGGCAAGACTGATCGGTGCACAGTCCGCTGAATATTCCCGGCTGATTACTCCTCTGTTTTCCGGAACCACCGATAATGTCGGTACGGGACCCGCGGTATAACTCAACCAGTAATGATAAAGAGAGACTGAATGAAACCTTCCGTAATACTTTATGAACCATTACCCGCTGATTTGCGCAGTCAGCTGGAAGCCCGTTACCAGGTCACCGAAGTCAGCAATCTGGACAGCCACACCATTGCCAGTCATGCAGCTGCATTTTCTGAGGCTGTGGGCCTGCTGGGTTCCGGCAGTAAAGTCGATCAGGCCTTACTGGAGCAGATGCCGGCATTGCGCGCCTGTTCAACAATTTCTGTCGGTTACGATCTGTTTGATCTTGATGCACTGGATGCGCGCCGGATTGCATTAATGCATACCCCTACCGTATTGACCGAAACCGTCGCTGACACGGTGTTCGCACTGATCCTCGCCAGTGCACGCCGGGTGACCGAGTTGGATAGCTGGGTCAAAGCCGGCGAATGGAAAAAAAGTATTGGCCCTGAACACTTTAGTATTGATGTGCACCATAAAACTCTGGGTATTGTTGGCATGGGCCGTATCGGGATGGCCGTCGCACAACGTGCTCATTACGGCTTTGGTATGAATATCCTGTATAACGCACGTAAACACCACCCGCAGGCAGAATCACGGTTTTCTGCAAAATATTGTGATATTAATCAGCTGCTTGAACAGAGTGATTTTGTGTGTGTTATTCTGCCGCTGACTGAACAAACCCGGCATTTAATCGGCGAAGAACAACTGTCCCGTATGAAACCCAGCGCGATATTGATCAATGCCGGCCGGGGGCCTGTCGTTGATGAGCAGGCCCTCACCCGGGCACTGAAAAACCACACCCTCTATGCCGCAGGGCTGGATGTCTTTGAACAGGAACCTGTTCCGGCAAATGCAGAACTGCTGAGTTTACCGAATGTGGTTACGCTGCCACATGTCGGTTCGGCGACCCATGAAACACGTTACGGGATGAAACGTGATGCCGTGGAAAATCTGATTGCGGCGCTGGACGGTAAGCTGGAAAAAAACTGTGTAAATCCTCAGGCGGTTAATCCGGCCTAGTTTTCCGCGGAATACGGAGAAAACATCAATATAATCATTGCGCCCGCCAATGGCGGGCGCTATGGTGAGATTACCACCGATTAACCAACTATTGTCCTCTATGCACTTTTCTCAGTTCGGTAACAAATTTACCCGTCAGACCGGTATTTCCCGTTTAATGGAAGATATGGGGGCGGGTTTACGTACCCCGGGTACCGTGATGCTCGGCGGCGGTAACCCTGCAAAAATTCCGCAGATGGATGAATATTTTCAGCAATTACTGGAAGAGATGCACCAGAGTGGCACACTGACAGAAGCGCTGTGTAACTATGATGGCCCGCGCGGCAAAGACAAGTTACTGGAAAGTCTGGCAGCAACACTCAGGCAACGTCAGGGCTGGGATATTTCTGCCAAAAATATTGCACTGACTAATGGCAGTCAGAGCGCTTTTTTTTATCTGTTCAATCTGTTTGCCGGTAAACAGGCTGACGGAACAACACGTAAAGTCCTGTTCCCTCTGACCCCGGAATACCTGGGCTATGCCGATGCGGGTCTGGAAGAAGATCTGTTTATCGCCGCCAGGCCGGCCATCCGCCATCTACCGGAAGGGCAGTTCAAATATCATATCGATATGGACAACCTTACTGTCGATGACAATATTGGTCTGATCTGTGTCTCACGACCCACCAACCCGACAGGTAATGTGATTACCGATGCAGAGGTGCTGGAACTGGATAAGCTGGCACAACAGCATAATATTCCGCTATTGATCGATAATGCCTATGGGCTGCCTTTTCCGGGTATCATTTTTACCGACGTCAATGCCGTGTGGAATCAGAACATTATCCTGTGTATGAGCCTGTCAAAACTGGGGCTGCCCGGCGCAAGGTGCGGGATCATTATCGCCAGCCAGCAGACAATCACGGCTCTGGGGAATATGAACGGTATTATCAGCCTGGCCCCGGGCAGTGTCGGACCTGCGATTGCCCACCAGATGATCTGTCGTAATGATTTACTGGAATTATCAGAGCAGGTGATCAAACCCTATTACCGTCATAAGGTCGCAGAAACTATCGCACTGATCCGCCGCCACATTCCGGAAGAACGCTGTCTGATCCATAAACCGGAAGGCGCTATTTTCCTCTGGCTGTGGTTCCATGAGCTGCCGGTCACCACCGAAACACTCTACCATCGCCTGAAAGCGCGCGGTGTACTGATGGTGCCGGGGCATTTCTTTTTCCCCGGATTGCAGGACGAATGGGCCCATACCCATCAGTGCATGCGAATGAATTATGTGCCTGATAATGCAGAAATCGAACGGGCAGTCATTATTCTTGCTGAAGAGCTGGATAAATTATATTCATTAGCAGGTTAGTTAACCTTCTGATTCCACAGGTTTACTTATGCGTTCTAAAGATTTTATCCTGGCACTCTGCGTGGTGATTATCTGGGGTGTGAATT
The DNA here is from genome assembly GCF_018257595.1 of Tatumella sp. JGM94. Classification (NCBI taxonomy): domain Bacteria; kingdom Pseudomonadati; phylum Pseudomonadota; class Gammaproteobacteria; order Enterobacterales; family Erwiniaceae; genus Tatumella; species Tatumella sp. JGM94. The sequence continues at coordinate 94,453 of NZ_JAERJN010000004.1, forward strand.
TCGTTGTTATCAAAGTCGGCCTGGACGATATTCCGCCCTTTCTGCTCGCCAGCCTGCGCTTTGCGCTGGTGGCCTTTCCTGCCTGCCTGTTTATTCGCCGGCCGGCAGTGCCTTTCAAATGGCTGCTGGCCTATGGACTGACCATCAGTTTCGGTCAGTTCGCTTTTCTGTTTCTGTCGATTAAGCTCGGGATGCCCGCCGGGCTCGCGTCGCTGATCCTTCAGGCGCAGGTATTCTTTACGCTGTTATTCGGGGCCCTGTTTCTCAGGGAATCACTGCGCTGGTATAACATTGCGGGCTTACTGATTGCTGTCTGCGGAATGATTTTTCTGGCAGAGCACAGTCTGACAGGAACAGGCACTGTCGGTATGCCACTCATCGCATTGCTGTTCACTCTGGCGGCAGCGGTCTGCTGGGGACTGGGAAATATCACCAACAAAGTCATTATGCGCCATTATCCGGTGCCCGCCATGTCACTGGTGGTATGGAGTGCGTTTATTCCGTTACTGCCGTTTATGCTCTGTAGCTGGTGGTTCGACGGTATCGACACCATCCAGTACAGCCTGACACATTTTTCTTTTACGGGTGTATTCGCGGTCATCTATCTGTCACTACTGTCGACGATTATAGGCTATGGATTATGGGGCAGCTTACTGGCCCGTTATGAAACCTCACGGGTGGCCCCCATGGCTTTACTGGTCCCGGTCGCAGGGATATTCAGTGCAGCCTTACTGTTACACGAATCTATGAGTCCTGCACAGATCTCCGGCATTATGGTGATTATCGCCGGGCTGCTGGTCAATACCTTTGCCGGAAAGCTACAGCAACGACTCACCGGGAACCTAACGAATAACAGATAAAAAAACGCCGCATTTCTGCGGCGCTTAATCAGAGCATACTCAGCAACCATTAAACCGCTGAGTGACTGATTTCGATGCGGCGGGGTTTGGCTTCTTCCGGAGTAATACGTTCCAGGTCGATGCTCAGTAAACCATTCTCCAGCCGTGCATCACGCACCAGGATATGATCAGCCAGCTGGAACTTACGCTCGAAGTTACGCTCAGCGATCCCCTGATACAGGTATTTTTTCTCACTCTGTTCTGTGGGGTGAGAGCCACGGACCATCAGCATATTATCGTGAAACGTAATATCCAGTTCTTTCTGCGAAAAGCCGGCAACGGCAATAGTGATCCGGTAGTGGGTATCATCTACCAGTTCGACATTGTACGGAGGATATCCGCCATTAGACTGGTTCGGATTAGATTCCAGCAGATTAAATAAACGGTCAAAACCAATAGCAGAACGATATAACGGGGATAAGTCAAAATTACGCATAACAGACTCCTGAATGTCAGCAAGTATTGTTCACCTTCCCTGAGGGACAGGCTGATAACCTCCGGATAACCCTGATGGCGAAATCCGGAGCCTTACTCATATAGTGGGGTCGATCGCATTTTTTTCAAGCAAAAAGATGTTTTTTTGAGCCAGTGACCACGAATTGACTTACACTCAGGGAACCTTGACCGCAATATGCGCGCTTATCTGCAACGATTAACTCTGTCTGAAATATCAGGCTGCGGGAATGAAAAGGGATGATGATGATGAAAACCAGAAACAGGATTCCGGCAGCAGGCGTAATTGTCTGGTGTGCGTTTTCGTCCACTGGCTGTTCCAGTGTGATGTCACATACCGGGGCTGACCAGGGATATTATCCGGGGACCCGGGCAAATACCGAAATCCTTAAAGATGATAATACCCGCTGGCCAATTAAAACGCTGGCAGTCGTTGATTACCCCTTTTCAGCCGTAATGGATACCCTGTTACTGCCGTGGGATTACTTTCGCGAAGACACAGGTAAAAGCGGTACATCACTGCGGGCCAGGGTGGCAGAAAGTGAACGTCTGGCGAAAACCCGTGAATCACTGCCCGCCAGCAGCACTGCTACAATACAAAACCGTCCACAATAAACAGCTGCCGCCAACCGTTAATATCCCGCATAAAGGCGATTTTTTCACCATCCGGAGACCAAACCACAGCATCGCCACAGGGTGCTGTTGTGGTACGTTGAGTCACCCGCCGGCAATCTCCGGAGTCAGGATCACAAATCATCACACTGTTATCGCAGATAAAAGCGACCCGCCGGACCTGCGGATGCCAGTTAACCACCGAGCTGATACTGTGGGGTAAATCCGTAATCTGTTGCGGGCTGCCACCCGCAGGAGAGACACCCCATAACTGAATGATACCCCGGGTGTCTGCCATCAGAAATGTCACCATACTGCCGTCAGGCGAGGTTCGCAGCCAGTGGCGCGGCTGTAGTGCAATTCCCCGGCTATAGGTCAGCCTGCGTTGCGTAACGCCGGCAGGAGGGGCGGGTAACCGGCTCCCGGTCCCCTGTAACGGGTATTCACCGGCCACCGCAAAATCGGCCGGGTCGTCAGGTAAATCGACAATAAAAATCTCCGGGACCTTCTTTCCTTCAGTCGACAGTGTATCCCCGATAAAGACCAGCGCTCTGCGCTGCCATTCACCGCTGGCTTTCCGGTAGCCCTTATGCCCGACCCAGCCTTCTTCATAGGCGCGATTAATCTGATCACTGCCGGGATCAGGAAACGGGGTGGTCTGGCTGACAATGACGCAAAAGTGGCTGCCATCGTGTCCGCGCGGGTGCTGCCTGCTGACGATCACCGGATGCAGGGGAACCGCGACTCCGACATTCCGTAAATCTTCAGCCGTGGAACGTTGATGCATCACATGGTCATTATAGGTAAAGCTGAGAAACTCACCGTCTGCATCAAACATATGCACGTGACTGCCACCACGTAACGCACCCGCCGTATAAGGCGGTGTAATATCACAGCCATCAAGGGTCACGGCCTGACCATCACTAATAATCACCCCGCGACGGTGGTGAAAATCGTAATACCAGCTCTGATCAGGATTTTCCGGCCCGTGAATACAGACATAACGTTCAGGTAATTGCGGGCTGCAACTGACTACCCCGACACAGGCACCTTGTGAGGCCCGATAGATCACTTCCCTGACCCCGGTCGTTATATTTACACGTTCCACCGTCTGGCTGTTAAAGGTTGCATCCGGCGGGCGCACATCAAACACCAGCCACTGGCTGTCGGGTGTCCATATCTGAGCATTTGTCAGTTGATGATGACGGGATTCAAAAGTCAGTTGTCTGTCCGGCATGGCCTGTTCCGCATGAGTCTTGGGGGTAAGGGAATATGCAATATTCTGCCCGACAGTGCCAGCATAAGCGGGACAGATAAACAACAAAAGCTGCCCTGAGGCAGCTTTCCGGTAATGAACTCAATAACAAATGCGGTTATTTATTTAACTCGGCTGTCATATAGACGCCATTATCATCACGGGCGCTGGTGATAGAGTAAGAGGAGGCACCCGCAGCTTTTGCCTGCGCTGCAATATGGGCTTCAGCACTGTCCAGGGTACTGCCCGAGGCAGACACTGATTCGGCAAACGCACCAAATGACAGGGCAGATAATATCGCAGCAGCAACTAATGCAGTCATCGTTTTCATGGTCAAAATCCTTGTTTATGGTTTGTTACGCAGGGTACACATTGTCCCGGGTTAACCCGTGGCGCGCGTCTTATCGCGGCAGATCTGTTTTATTTTCTGAGGAGGTTACCGGTCAGGAAATACAGCGCCAGCAAGACAGGACGGTTATTTATTCAGTTCAGCAGTCATGTAGACGCCATTATCATCACGGGCGCTGGTGATAGAGTAAGACGAGGCTCCCGCGGCTTTTGCCTGCGCTGCAATATGGGCTTCAGCACTGTCCAGGGTACTGCCGGTGGCAGACACTGATTCAGCAAACGCACCAAATGACAGGGCAGATAACATCGCAGCAGTAAATAATGCAGTCATAGTTTTCATGGTCAAAATCCTTCTTTATGGTTGTTACGCAGAACAGCTGTCGTTCTGATAGTGCATATAGTAACCATTGTTATTATTAGCCTATTAACTGAAAGTGCGATCTACATCACATTTAATCGGTTATTTTTGCGATTACTTTCAGTGACCGGCCAATCGGCATCGGTAAGATACCGCTTATTTATTCAGTTCCGCCGTCATATAGACACCATTCGCCTGACGGGCACTGGTAATGATGTAAGAAGAGGCTCCTGCCGCTTTCGCCTGCGCAGCAATATTCGCTTCAGTACTGTCCAGAGTACTGCCACTGGCTGATACAGGAATAGCAAAAGCCCCGAACGACAGGGCAGATAATGCTACGGCAGCAACAAGCGTAGTAATGGTTTTCATAACGGATACCTGATAAATGTTTAAAAAATGTCATTTGTTTTGACGGGATAATGATAACAATAGTTATTATTAGCTTGTTAACAAATGATGCGGTAAATACCGTTTCATTAACAGGTACCGCCGTCTTCTGCTAAAGACTATTTAACTTATGGGTAATACTGGTCGGGAAAAATGGCGGGGAAGATTTACCGGCTGAGTGTTTCTAAACCAGGGGGGAAAAAGAACCGATGACAGGCCGCAGATACGGCCTGTGTACAGGGTTCAGTCAGATAATGCCCACTGTTCAATCGCACGGGCAACACCATCTTCAGCATTCGACGACGTCTGATAACGGGCCTGCTGTTTTACTGAATCAATAGCATTGCCCATCGCTACCCCGCAGCCGGCGTAAGCAATCATCGCCAGATCATTTTCATGATCACCAATCGCCATCACTTCATCTGCAGAAAAACCTGACAGCTCAGCAAGTTTGCGTACCGCTGCACCTTTATTTACCTGATTGTTGAGGATCTCCAGGTAGAATGGTGCACTTTTCAGAATGGTATACTCTTTCCTCACTTCCGGAGGTAACCGGCAGATGGCAGCGTCCAGTAATTCAGGCTCATCGATCATCATCAGTTTCGGAAAACGTAATGACGGATCCATATCCGCTGCAGCGCGATAACGCAGTGGTATTCCGGTCAGAGATACCTCATGGATAGTGTATTTACTGATATCCTGGTTCGGGGTGTACAGATGGGTTTTATCCAGCGCCTGGAAATGTACCCCAAACTCCCGTGCCAGTTGTTCAAATTTCAGATAGTCCGCATGACCCAGGGTAACTTCAGCAACGCAACTGCCATCTTCAGCACGTTGTACTAATGCACCGTTATAACTGATACAAAACTGGCCGGGTTTATCCAGGCCCAGCTCAGTAATATAGCGTTGCATGCCGATATGCGGCCGGCCGGATGCCAGGACAACAATAATCCCCTGCTGCTGTGCTCGTGCGATTGCTGATTTCACCGCAGGGGTAATTTTATGCTCCGGATCCAGCAGTGTGCCGTCCATATCGAGTGCTATCAGTTTTATTGCCATAATATCCTCATCAGTTGCCAAATATCGTCTGATGCTATCTTGTTTAGCCTGAGCCTGACAGTATTAACCTGCCAGTACTCCACAGGGATCACAGGACGCCGCTGTATTTCCGCAGTTTTAGTTCAGCAATAGTCATCATTGCCCGGCACTACTGACCAAAAAAAACCCCCTTTGTTACCAAAGAGGGTTATTGAGCAATCCCGTCGGGATCAGATATCGATATTCGCAGCCTTCAGTGCGTTTTCTTCAATAAAGGCTCTGCGTGGCTCAACAGCATCCCCCATCAGGGTGGTAAACAGCTGATCTGCAGCAATGGCATCTTTTATGGTCACCCGCAACATACGGCGGCTGTCCGGATCCATAGTGGTTTCCCACAGCTGTTCCGGGTTCATTTCACCCAGCCCTTTATAGCGCTGTACCGACAAACCACGACGCGATTCTTTTACAAGCCATTCAACAGCCTGCTCAAAACTCGCCACTGGCTGACGACGTTCACCACGTTCAATAAAGGCATCTTCTTCGATCAGTCCGCGTAATTTCTCACCCAGCGCATTGATCTTCTGATACTCAGGGCCATCAATAAACTCAGCATCCAGCGCATAATCCGTATCGACACCATGTGTCCGGATACGTAACACCGGCTCAAAACGCTGATGCTCACGATTTTCACGGATCAATCCGCAATAGCTGCTGCCATGAACCTCACGCTCAGTCAGGTCACTCACCAGCCCGTCCAGCCATTGCTGAACCTCTGCCTGATCAGTTAAATCTTTTAACTCAGGACGATAAATCAGACGCTGTAACAGCGCGACCGGATAACGGCGGGACATACGTTTGATCATTTTCCCGGTACTGTTAAACATCGCAACCAGCTCTTCCAGGGAAGCACCACTCAGCGCAGGAGCACTGGCATTGGTATGCAGGGTCGCACCATCCAGCGCAATGGCTATCTGATACTGGTCCATCGCATCATCATCTTTGATGTACTGTTCCTGCTTACCTTTCTTCACCTTATATAACGGCGGTTGTGCAATAAACACATGACCGCGTTCAATGATCTCAGGCATCTGACGGTAGAAGAATGTCAGCAACAGGGTACGGATATGTGAACCATCAACATCCGCATCCGTCATGATAATGATGCTGTGATAACGTAATTTATCCGGATTATATTCATCGCGGCCAATACCACAGCCGAGGGCGGTGATCAGGGTCGCAACTTCCTGAGAAGAAAGCATTTTGTCAAAACGCGCTTTCTCCACATTCAGGATTTTACCTTTCAATGGCAAAATCGCCTGGTTCTTACGGTTACGTCCCTGCTTCGCAGAACCGCCCGCCGAGTCCCCTTCCACCAGGTAGACTTCGGAGAACGCAGGGTCACGTTCCTGACAATCAGCCAGTTTGCCGGGCAAGCCAGCCAGGTCCAGAGCACCCTTACGGCGTGTCATTTCACGGGCACGGCGTGCTGCTTCACGGGCACGGGCCGCATCAATAATTTTACCGACGACAATTTTCGCATCTGACGGGTTTTCCAGCAGATATTCTGCCAGTAACTCATTCATCTGCGACTCAACCGCCGATTTAACTTCCGAAGAGACCAGCTTGTCTTTGGTCTGTGACGAGAACTTAGGATCCGGAACCTTAACAGAAACCACAGCTATCAGACCTTCACGGGCATCGTCACCCGTGGCACTGACTTTCGCCTTTTTACTGTAACCTTCTTTATCCATGTAGGCATTCAGGGTACGGGTCATGGAGGCACGGAAACCAGCCAGGTGCGTACCGCCATCCCGCTGGGGAATGTTATTGGTAAAACAGTAAATATTTTCCTGGAAACCATCATTCCACTGTAATGCGACTTCCACACCAATACCGTCTTTTTCGGTACTGAAGTAAAAAACATTCGGGTGGATAGGTGTTTTATTTTTATTCAGATATTCCACAAAGGCTTTAATACCACCTTCGTAGTGATAATGATCGCTCTTGTCAGAACGTTTATCGATCAGCCGGATAGAAACTCCGGAGTTAAGGAACGATAACTCACGCAGACGTTTGGCCAGGATGTCGTATTCAAAGTCGGTGACATTGGTGAAAGTCTGGTGGCTTGCCCAGAAACGAACCGACGTCCCGGTGCTGTCCGTTTCGCCGATAACGGCCAGAGGTGCGCCCGGGACACCGTGCAGATAGGTTTGCTGATGAACTTTACCATCACGACGAATGGTCAGTTCCAGTTTTTCCGATAAGGCGTTAACCACAGAAACGCCGACACCATGCAAACCGCCGGAGACTTTATAGGAGTTATCGTCAAATTTCCCCCCGGCATGCAGTACCGTCATAATGACTTCGGCAGCCGATACCCCTTCTTCAGGGTGAATACCGGTCGGAATACCGCGCCCGTCATCCTGAACAGAAACCGAGTTATCTGCATGAATAGTAACTATAATTTCTTTACAATGGCCCGCGAGTGCTTCGTCGATGGCGTTGTCCACAACCTCGAATACCATGTGATGCAAACCGGTGCCGTCATCCGTATCACCGATGTACATACCGGGGCGTTTGCGTACCGCATCAAGCCCTTTCAGGACTTTGATACTTGAGGAGTCATAAGAATTCGACATCAACGTTTCTCGCTCATTTTAATCTTCAGGTTGAACTGCTATTTTACCTTTTTCTACGCTGAACATCTTGCCCTTTTCATCATTCATGTCGATTACGTGGTCAACACTAATGGCGCTGACAAAAACCTGCGCTTTTGTCGATTTCAGGCGACTTGCCAGCAGATGACGACGCTGGTCATCAAGCTCCGAAGCAAAATCATCGATCAGGTAAATACAACGTCGTCCGCTTTGACGTGTCAGGTACTCTCCCTGCGCCAGGCGCAGGGCACACATTAATAATTTCAGCTGGCCGCGGGACAGCAAGTCTTCCACCGGTGTGCCCGCAGCACGGATACGAAAATCCGCTTTATGCGGGCCGCTGGCCGTATAGGTCAGGGCCCGGTCACGTTCAAAATTACGTTCCAGTAATTCTGCATAATCCGTCTCTTTGTCCCAGCCACGCTGATAGGAAAAACTCAGCTCATATTCCGGCAAAAATTGCTGACAGGTGGCTTTAATCTCACGGGTAATTTCATCGCTATAAGCCTGTCGCCACTCACTGATTTGCTGTGTCACCGGGGCCAGTTCCTGATCCCACGGCCGTAGCTGGCGATAGCTGGTCACCTGACGCAGTGCTGCATTACGCTGTTTTATCAGCCGCCGCAGATCACTCCATGCGCTGTAAAACCCCGGGTAGTTATGAAAACAGCCCCAGTCAATATAGGCCCGCCGAAACTTAGGGCCACCGGTTAACAGGGTAAAACCCTCCGGGGTAATTAACTGCATTGGCAATAACTGGGCCAGTTCAGCCACCTTGTGTCCGTCGCTGCCATCGACCCGGACTTTACTCTCTCCGGCGCGGTCTTTACTGAGCCCGATACTGTGCTGATGATTTGCATCGTCAATCCGCCCATGCAGTACAAACGAAGGCTGGTCATGGCGGATCACACGTCCGGTCTGAATACTACGAAATGCCCGTCCATGGCCCAGAGTATAGATAGCTTCCAGTACACTGGTTTTTCCGCTGCCATTAGGGCCGATCAGGAAGTTAACCCCTTCAGAGAGGCAGAGATCAGCCTGAGCGATATTGCGGAAATCTTTAATTATCAGGCGGGTAAGAGCCATAAATTCGTCCGGGGGCGAGAAAAACGTATTCAGGAAAGCCGTTTCCCTGCAGCAGATGGCGGCAGGGAAAACAAAAGATCAGAATGGCAGGCTACAGACGCATCGGCATAACCACATAAGCGGCATGCTGGCTGGCGACATCTTCAATTTGCACACTGGAAACCGAGTCAGTCAGCAGCAGCCTGACATTTTCACATTTCAGGGCATTGAGTACATCCAGCACATAGCTGACATTAAAACCAATTTCCAGCTCACTGCCCTGGTAACTGACATCCAGGATCTCTTCGGCTTCTTCCTGTTCCGGGTTATTTGCCGTAATACGCAGCTGATTTTCCGTAATAAACAGCCGGACACCTCTGAATTTCTCATTCGACAGGATAGCCGCACGGGCAAATGCCTGCCGCAGCAGATCACAACCGGCTTCCAGTGTTTTATCCGGATTTTTTGGCAGCACACGGCGGTAATCCGGGAAGCGTCCGTCCACCAGTTTGGAGGTAAAAATAAAGTCACCGACATGGGCTCGGATGTTACTGCTGCCAATTTGCAACTGTAACGGCGTGTCGCCGCCATCCAGCAATCGGACCAGTTCAACCACCCCTTTACGCGGTACAATCACCGAGTGATCGGGCAAAGACTGGCCCACCGGCATGGCACACACCGCAAGGCGGTGGCCATCGGTAGAGACAGTACGCAATTCCTCTCCGGCAGTTTCAAACAGCATACCGTTCAGATAATAGCGTACATCCTGGTGCGCCATCGAAAACTGGGTGGCTTCAATCAGTCGTTTCAGTGTCGCCTGTGGCAGAGTAAATTCCACCTCACTTTGCCAGTCATCGAGATTTGGAAAATCCGTCGCCGGCAAGGTCGATAATGAGAAACGGCTGCGTCCTGAACGTACCAGCATTCTGTCGTTTTCCAGAATAACGTGGATTTCAGCACCTTCCGGCAGGCCGCGACAGATGTCCAGAAACTTACGTGCCGGCACAGTCGTTTCACCAGCCTCATGAGGCTGGCTAAGAGCAACACGGGCTACCATCTCCATTTCGAGATCGGTACCGGTCAGAGACAACGCGCCATCGGTAACCTGCAACAACAGGTTGCCGAGAATAGGTAATGTCGGACGTCCCCCCAGGGGGCCGCTCACTTGTTGTAATGGTTTGAGCAACTGCTCTCTTTCTACAATAAATTTCATAGCGTCAGGAAGATAATGTTCTGATTAAATTGGAGAAATCTTCTTTTATATCGTGACTTTCTTCACGCAACTGCTCAATCTTACGGCAGGCATGCAACACTGTCGTATGGTCGCGGCCGCCGAAAGCATCACCGATTTCGGGCAGACTATGGTTGGTCAGTTCTTTTGCCATCGCCATTGCCATCTGCCGGGGTCTGGCCACCGAGCGTGAACGTCGTTTAGACAACAGATCAGCGACTTTAATTTTATAGTATTCTGCGACTGTTTTCTGAATATTATCGATAGTGACCAGTTTTTCCTGTAAAGCCAGTAAATCGCGCAGCGCTTCCCGGACAAAGTCGATGGTGATTGCCCGGCCGGTAAAATTGGCATTCGCAATCACACGGTTTAATGCCCCTTCCAGCTCACGGACGTTTGACCGTAAGCGTTTGGCAATAAAGAAAGCCACTTCCCCCGGCAGACGGATTTTATTCTCGTCCGCTTTTTTCATCAGGATGGCGACCCTGGTTTCCAGTTCAGGCGGCTCTATCGCCACTGTCAGGCCCCAGCCAAACCGTGATTTCAGACGATCTTCAACCCCGTTAATTTCTTTCGGGTAACGATCTGATGTCAGGATAATCTGCTGGTTACCTTCCAGAAGTGCATTAAAGGTATGGAAAAACTCTTCCTGGGAACGCTCTTTATTTGCAAAAAACTGGATATCATCAATTAACAGTGCATCAACCGAGCGATAATAGCGTTTAAACTCTTCTATCGCATTGTTCTGCAATGCTTTTACCATATCCTGAACAAAGCGTTCAGAATGCATATACACAATTTTTGCATTCGGTTTCCGGGCAATAATGCCGTTCCCCACCGCATGCAACAGGTGCGTTTTACCTAATCCCGTCCCGCCATATAAAAATAGCGGGTTATAAGCACCGCCCGGATTATCTGCGACCTGACGCGCGGCAGCACGGGCAAGCTGGTTCGATTTACCTTCGACAAAATTATCAAAATTATGCCGGCTGTTAACATTCGAACGATAAGCCACTTCTACCGGCGCGGGCACATTGTCCCAGCTCGGACGACCGTTATTCGGACTAACGGGCGGACGAGCTGGCGGAACAGGCTGTGAAATATGCGGCGGTGCAACAGTACTCACTGCAGGTGCTGCCGCAGGTGCCGCCGCAGGTCTGGCACCCACTTCAAAACGTAGCTGTGGAATGTCAGCACCACAAAACTCATTCAGCAAGGCATTAATACTATTGATGTATTTATCACGCACCCAGTCGAGTACAAAGCGGTTTGGTGCGTACAGAGCCAGAGTATTGTCGTTTAATTCAGCCTGCAGCGGGCGGATCCACATACTGAATTCAGTGGCAGGTAATTCATCCTGCAAACGGGTAAGGCACTGTTGCCAAAGCGTAAGTGACACGGCGGACTCCACTGGTACAAAAATAAGACAAGAAACGGTGCTAATCTTTTGAAAACACTAATTATTGATACAGACGGAGAAATCGCCTGCTGCAACGATCTGCAAATCATTCTCGCCGGAAGACCCTGAAGGATCATCAGCGGAACGACGGATCATAGCGCAAAGCGGACAAGAGATCCTCCTTTTCTACACTGATTTTACCCATTTTATCCACAGGATTTCAGAATGACAGCGATGAGGTCACGCTCTGTACTCCCGGGTGCCGGAAATCTATTACAGATCTCATCTTTTCACTGGCGTGACTTCCTTACCGCCACTTTTTTTCTGCCGATCACCAGATGATCCGGAAGGATCCTTGCTCTTTATAAGGAAGCCCGTATAATTCTCAGCCTGTTTGTCCGCCAGTCTCCGGACTCCGGGGATTGTGACCAGGCAAACAGGCCGTTACCCGGTATAAAGGTGGCATTATTAGCCGAAGTAAATTGACTCAGGACTGTACAGTTATTACAATCCCGCCTCTTTAATTAAAATACACTGAGGCGTCGGTCGGTTTACTGACTCTGCTACGCGTCACCAAGTGAACATTCTCAAGTTTAGGTAGAAATCGCCATGAAACGCACTTTTCAACCGTCTGTACTGAAGCGCAACCGTTCTCACGGCTTCCGTGCTCGTATGGCTACTAAAAATGGTCGTCAGGTTCTGGCACGTCGTCGTGCTAAAGGCCGTGCTCGTCTGACCGTTTCTAAGTAATAAAGCGAACCCTGGTGGGTAAGCTCGCATTTCCCAGGGAGTTACGTTTGTTAACTCCCAATCATTTCACTTTCGTCTTCCAGCAGCCACAACGAGCTGGCACGCCGCAATTGACTATTCTCGGCCGCCAGAATTCGCTGGGGCATCCCCGCATCGGTCTTACTGTCGCTAAGAAACACGTAAAACGCGCCCATGAACGTAACCGGATTAAACGTTTAACCCGGGAAAGTTTTCGTTTGCGCCAGCACGAGCTTCCGGCGATGGATTTTGTCATCGTTGCAAAAAAAGGGATTGCCGACCTGGATAACCATACTTTGACGGAAGTGTTGGAGAAACTATGGCGTCGTCATTGTCGCCTGGCACGCGGCTCCTGATTGTTCTGATCCGCGTTTACCAACGGGCAATAAGTCCCCTGCTGGGGCCTCATTGCCGTTTCAATCCAACCTGTTCCCATTACGGGATCGAAGCCTTACGTCGTTTCGGGGTGATAAAAGGGTGTTGGTTGACGGTGAAACGCGTATTAAAATGCCATCCGTTACACGCGGGTGGTGACGATCCTGTGCCGCCAAAAAACACTGATACCAGAGAAAACTAACGATGGATTCGCAACGCAATCTTTTTTTCATCGCTTTTCTGTTCGTGTCTTTTATGATCTGGCAAGCCTGGCAGACGGACCACAATCCACAGCCACAGCAAACCCGGACCACTCAGAATACGAACAATACCGCAAGCGATGCCGCAAACCAGGGCGTTCCGGCCAGTGGTCAGGGCAAAACGATTACTGTTAAAACAGACGTCTTGTCTGTTGAAATTAATACCCGTGGCGGTGATGTAGAGCAGGCCCAGTTACTCACTTACCCGAAAACGCTCGGGTCAACCCAGCCTTTCCAGCTGCTGGAAACCTCACCTGACTTTATGTACCAGGCGCAAAGTGGTTTAACCGGCCGTAACGGTCCGGATAACCCTGCCAATGGTGCCCGCCCGCTGTATACCACCACTCAGGACAGCTACCAGATGGCTGACGGTCAGACCGAACTTCGTGTTCCCCTGACCTGGACCGGTGAGAACGGTGTGGTATACACCAAGACGTTTGTCTTCAAACGGGGTGGTTATGCGGTTGATGTTGACTACCATATTGATAACAGCTCGGCACAGCCGCTGGAAGTTTCAATGTTTGGCCAGCTGAAGCAGACAATCACCCTGCCTAAAGCCCGCGATACCGGCAGCAATAACTTTGCACTACATACTTTCCGTGGTGCGGCCTACTCCACCAGCAATGAAAAGTATGAAAAATATAAATTTGATACTATTGCTGATAATGAGAACCTGAATACCAGTACCGATAATGGCTGGGTGGCTATGCTGCAGCAGTATTTCGCTACCGCATGGGTTCCGCGGACATCTGGCAGCAACACCCTGTATACCAGTAATCTGGGTAACGGTCTGGCGGCTATCGGTTACAAATCATCGCCGGTCACTATTGCCGCCGGTGCACAACAGGACCTGAATGCGACCCTGTGGGTTGGCCCGGAAATTCAGGATCAGATGGCTGCCGTTTCCCCGCACCTCGACTTAACCGTGGATTATGGCTGGTTGTGGTTTATCTCTCAGCCACTGTTTAAGCTGCTGAAATTTATCCACAGCTTTATCGGTAACTGGGGCTTCTCAATTATCGTTATCACCTTTATTGTCCGCGGTATCATGTACCCGCTGACTCGTGCGCAATACACCTCAATGGCGAAAATGCGCATGCTGCAACCAAAAATCCAGGCAATGCGTGAGCGTCTGGGTGAAGATAAGCAGCGTATGAGTCAGGAAATGATGGCGCTGTATAAAGAAGAAAAAGTGAACCCGCTCGGCGGCTGTCTGCCTCTGGTTATCCAGATGCCAATCTTCCTGGCCCTGTACTACATGCTGATGGGCTCGGTTGAATTGCGTCAGGCTCCGTTTATCCTGTGGATCCACGACCTGTCAGTACAGGACCCGTACTACATCCTGCCGGTACTGATGGGTGTAACCATGTTCTTCATTCAGAAGATGTCTCCGACCACGGTGACCGACCCAATGCAGCAGAAGATTATGACCTTTATGCCGGTCATCTTTACCGTCTTCTTCCTGTGGTTCCCGTCAGGTCTGGTGCTGTACTATATCGTCAGTAACCTGGTCACGATTATTCAGCAGCAGCTGATTTATCGCGGCCTGGAAAAACGCGGATTACACAGCCGTAAGAAAAAAGCCTGATAACCTGTCACGCCAGCCACCGGCGGCGTGATCATTAACGGCACTCAGGATATGATAAGGCGGTCTTCTGACCGCCTTTTTTTATTGGTAAAAGAGAGAACAGCTATGAGCCACAGCGATACTATCGTCGCCCAGGCAACGCCTCCTGGCCGCGGCGGAGTCGGTATATTACGTATTTCGGGGCCGAAAGCCGCAGAAGTTGCACAACAGATTTTAGGCAAACTGCCCAAAGCACGTTATGCCGACTACCTGCCCTTTATGGACGCCAATGGCACTGTACTGGATCAGGGGATTGCTCTGTGGTTCCCCGGCCCGAACTCTTTTACCGGAGAAGATGTACTCGAGTTACAGGGGCATGGCGGCCCGGTGATCCTCGACCTGTTACTGAAACGGGTTATTGCCTTACCGGGACTGCGGATTGCGAGGCCGGGCGAATTTTCGGAACGCGCATTTCTCAATGATAAACTGGACCTTGCCCAGGCCGAAGCGATTGCCGATTTAATTGATGCCAGTTCAGAGCAGGCCGCACGTTCTGCCGTTAACTCATTGCAGGGTGTTTTCTCTCAGCGGGTCAGCCATCTGGTGGAGGCCCTGACTCATCTGCGTATTTACGTCGAGGCTGCCATCGACTTCCCTGACGAAGAGATTGATTTCCTGTCGGACGGAAAAATTGAGGCGCAGCTTAATCAGGTTATGCAGGATCTGGAAAACGTCCGTACCGAAGCGCGGCAAGGCAGCTTATTGCGCGAAGGAATGAAGGTGGTGATTGCCGGGCGGCCAAATGCCGGAAAATCCAGTCTGCTCAATGCACTGGCGGGAAGAGAAGCCGCTATCGTCACGGATATCGCCGGTACTACCCGTGATGTCCTGCGCGAACATATTCATATTGATGGCATGCCGTTGCATATCATTGATACTGCCGGGTTACGTGAATCCAGTGACGAAGTGGAGCGGATAGGGATTGAGCGCGCATGGCAGGAAATCTCCGCCGCCGACCATGTATTGTTTATGGTCGATGGCACCACCACCCGCGCCACAGACCCGCAGCAAATCTGGCCGGACTTTATCGCGCGGCTGCCACCCGCCCTGCCGGTAACCGTTATCCGTAATAAGGCTGATGTGACCAGTGAGGCTCTCGGGGCAGAACAACAAGGGGATAATACCGTGATCCGCCTGTCGGCGCGCACCGGCGCAGGTATTGATCTGCTGCGCGAACATCTGAAACAGAGTATGGGCTTTTCCGGAAATATTGAAGGCGGGTTTATCGCCAGACGCCGCCACCTGGAAGCACTGGAAGCTGCCAGCAGTCACCTGCTTCAGGGCCAGTACCAGTTACTCGGTGCCCGGGCCGGCGAACTGCTGGCAGAAGAATTACGTCTTGCGCAGCAGTCACTCAGCGAAATTACCGGAGAGTTCACCGCCGATGATCTGCTGGGACGTATTTTCTCCAGCTTCTGTATCGGCAAATAAAACAGCAAAACGCATCGGTTCAGAACACACCTGTGATATCACAGTTCTGACTGCGCTTCCGCCCTGCCTGCATCGCAAATATCTCCCGGGGGGGTTCCCCCCGGTGTCCGGTATACCGATTAAAGGGGCCTCTGCCCCGACAGAACCAGCCTGCTCTGACCATAACCTGACATACGACGGGTAAACCCGTAGTATAAGTGTTTATCTGTGCCCCTCCGGACGGTCCGGACGGTCCGGAGAGAACGTGACATGAGTATTCCGTAAATGAGTAAGCTGACCCCTCTGCAAACAAAAGTCGCCGGACAGATCCTTGAGTCGATCGCCTGCGGAGATTTCCCGCCAGGCAGCCACATAAAAGAGATCGAACTGGCGCAGCATTTCGGTGTGTCCCGATCACCGATCCGCGGGGCTCTGTTTTATCTGGCCGGTCAACAGATCCTGACGGCAGAGAAACACTGTGGCTTTACTGTAGCAACGGCCTGTAGTGAGGCTTTGCAGAACACGCTGGCCGGACTGCGGGTTGCAGAAGACGATCTCTACCGTCTTATTATTGACGACCATCTGAATCAGACACTGCCCGGGCAAATAAATGAGAGTGACCTGCTGCGCCGTTATCAGTGCAGCAAGAGTATCCTGCGGCGCTGCCTGCAGCGCCTGACAGAAGAAGGAATTATACAGCGAAAACATGGTCATGGCTGGGTGATGATGCCGACGCTGGCAAGCGCAGAGCAGCGGCTGGAAAGTTACCGGTTTCGTATGCTACTGGAACCGGCAGCCCTGATGGAACCCGGATTTTGTGTGGTTCCAGAGCAGCTCCGGCAATGCCGTGATAATCAGCTGGCACTGCTCAATGGCGTACCGGACAGTCAACATTTTATTGAAAGTAATGCACGGTTCCATGAATTACTGGCCGCCTGGTCAGGCAACCGTTTTATCCTGCATAGCATTCAGCAGCAAAACCGTCTGCGGCGTCTGACAGAGACACATACTATTAATAATCTCCGGCGGGTCAAAGTGTCCTGTCAGGAGCATTTAGCAATACTGGATGCCCTGGCAGAGGGTGATAATCAACAGGCTTCGGCCCTGTTATATCGTCATCTGCAGGTCGCCAGTCAGCTGGGAGTGGCCCGCCGTAAATCCTGACCGGCAAGTAGCTCAGCCACCTTACTCGTTGCTTAGCGGCCGGGAAAACAGATTACCCCTGAGTGCGTGGTGATTTAACCGACGCACCGGCTTCCGCACCCACCGACATCAGTGCACCTGCATTCAGCAGCCCGCCAACGGCCTGAGCAAGATCGGCTGGCATGGCGATAACTTTAGCATTATCACTTTTTGATAACTCACTCAGGGTCTGTACATAGTTATTAGCCAGCTGAAATGACATCGCCTGATGTCCGCCGCTGGCATTCAGTGCAGCCGCTAGCTGGTCGGTGGCTTTCTTCTGACCGCTGGCGAGGGTTTCTATCGCTTCCGCTTCACGCCGGGAGGCCTCCAGTCTGGCTTCCGCATCCAGGATCATCGCCTGTTTTTTCCCTTCAGCTTCACGGATCGCCGCATTCTTGTTCCCCTCAGCACGGGTTTCAGTCGCTTTACGTTCCCGTTCTGCTGCTGCCTGTTGCTCCATCGATTTACGCATAGAATCAGAGGGCGTGATATCCTGAATATCCACCGTTCTCAGGATCAGCCCCCAGTCATTCATCTGCTCTTCCATGTTGGCCCGCAGGGTAATCGCCAACTGGTCACGGTTAGACAGGGTATCATCCAGGTTCATCCCCCCGACAGCATTACGAATAGTGGTCATCACCAGATTCTGTACCGCCGCACTATAGCTATCCACGCCGTAAGCCGCCTTGTTAGGATCGGCTATCCGGACAAAGCAAATCGCATTGACCCCGACAGTAGCATTGTCTTTGGTGATCCCTTCAATACCTTTCACCTCAAACATCTGGTCTTTGGCCGACATTTTATAAGCCACCACATCAATAAACGGGATTAAAATATTCAGTCCCGGATTGAGGGTACTGTGATATTTCCCCAGTCGCTCGACAATCCACTGGTCAGCCTGCGGAACAATACGCACACATTTAAAAAACGTCACTGCCAGTAACACAATTACTAAGCCTAACGCCATCAGTCCCGGTGACATAAGGTCTCCTCCTTAAAGGTGAACAGAACAATTATACAAGGTCAACTTTCACTACACCGTCACCCGCCATCGCAATCACTTTTACCCGTGTCTGCCTGGGTAACGCCCTGTCGCTGATACAAGGCCACTCCTGACGTCCCTGTACCGGTTTACTCAGCAACAAAATACCCTGCTGTCCCGGGGTCAGCGCGCAGGCCAGTATACCTTGCTGACCGGTCAGTGGTTCAGCGAGCCAGGGCTCAGGTTTACTGCGTATCCAGCGCACCCATACCCAGGCACAGAGAACCGACGCCACTATCCAGACCAGCAACTGCCCTGCCACCGGGAAGTCCGGCAGAAAAAGGACCAGCATGGCCGGAATCAGGGCAGCAATAGCCATCCACAGGCCGAAAAAGGTGGTGGTAAATATCTCAACCAGCGCAAAAATAGCAGCAATCGCGATCCAGAACCAAAACACTCCGCTAATTTCCATCGGTGCTCCTTTGTCCGATCAGTACTGCCGGTTAATTTCCCCTGAAATACTCATCATGTTACCGGCAGCCATCATTGTGGCTGAAATTCAGACAGAATACAGAACCAATAGCATATTATGAAAAATTAAAACACCCGCCAGCAGTACGGGATAGCCAGTCTCCGGGGCTGAGGGAAAGACACTGTCGTCAGAGACGACAGTGTCAGGTGTACCGGCCGGTCAGCGTAATTCGATGACCCGGTCGGCAGAGGCAATAGTTGAAGGGCGGTGGGCAATAAAAATTCGGGTAATTTTAAGCTGGCTGATGGCGGCATTAACCCTGGCTTCATTATCCAGATCCAGATGACTGGTGGCTTCATCCAGGAACAGAATCGCGGGACGACGATAGAGCGCGCGGGCAATCAGCAGCCGCTGTTTTTGCCCTCCGGATAAACTGCCGCCCAGTTCAGAAACCAGTGTTTCGTAACCCATCGGCATCTGCATAATCTCGTCATGAATATGACTGTTTCTGGCGCAGTCAGTCACCCACTGCATATCTTTTTGTTCACTGAATCCGGAAATATTTTCGGCGATCGACCCGGCAAACAATTTATCTTCCTGCAACACACAGGCAATCCCCTGCCGGTAGTTATTAATTCCTGCCCCGGCAATATCAATGCCGTTACACAGGATCGAACCACTGTCCGGGGCTAACAGGCCACTCATCACCTTCATTAAGGTGGTTTTCCCGGCCCCTGAAGGCCCGGTAATGGCCACACTTTCCCCCGCATCGACCCGTATATTTATGTCCGAAAAGATTGGCCGGCTGAGTTTGTCATACTGATAACTCAGGTCGCGAACCTGTAAACCGGCTGCTTTATCCGGCTGACAGAGACTTCTGGCGGGCTGAAATGCTTCCGGCTCATGCAATACAATATCGGCAATCCTGTCGTTATGCAGTGCCAGCATACGCAGTTGTAATAGCATATCGATCAGCGATGACGCCCGTTCTGAGAACTGACCACGGTAAGCATTAAAAGCTACGAACATGCCGACTGTCATATTGCCGTCAATCACCATTGAAGCTCCCAGCCACAGAATGACGACCTGATCGACCGTCGAGATCAGCGAGTTAACCCCGCCAAACAACATATCCAGCCGGCTCATACGGATCCCGGCATTGGTGGTATCAATATTCAGGTTAAGCCAGTACTGGGAACGGGTGCCTGACAGGCCCAGCACCTTCAGGGTGCTGATACCGTACAAGGTTTCCATAAAATGAGAACTGGCACGGGCTCCTTTCACAATATGCTCTTCCTGCGCCTGGCGGTAGCGCTGGTAAGTCGTTAAGCGCAGCAGCATATACAACAGGGTGAACCCCAGCACGACAAAAATCAGCCAGCCACCATACAGATACATCATCACCAGCACGCTGACAGAAACAATAATATCAATAATGCCGTTCACCAGGCTGCTGGTCAGGGTACCGCGGATAGTATCCAGTGACGCAAAACGGGACTGAATATCACCGGCTTTGCGTTTTTCAAAATAGACCAGCGGCAGGCGGAGCAGATGATCCATCAGGCCGGTTTTCCACTGAATATCAATCAGTGACTGCATCACCAGTGATGTCCAGGAACGCAGCATACTGATAAAAGTGCGGAACAGAATAAAGGTCAGCAGTCCCAGACAAATCAGGCTCAGCAGATCATGGTCACGGGCAATCAGCACATGGTCCATAACCAGCTGGGTACCGACCGGAATAAGAATGTTAACCGCCTCAACGACCAGCGACAGACAAAAGATTTTAATCAGAAAGCCCGGCAGGCCTGATATATTCCGCATCATTGACCACAGGCTGAGGCGGGAGCGGGCTTTCAGCGGGATAAACTCGTTATCCGGCCAGATTTCGAGGGCAATACCCGAGAAGTGTTGTGACATTTCACGCATCCCAATAATCCGGCGACCAAGGGCCGGATCATGGATAATAAACCGTGAACGCCGGACTGCGACCAGTACCACAAAATGGTTCATATCCCAGTGCAGCAGACAGGGCCTTTTCAGCTGATTTATTTCATCCAGATCCAGGGACAAAGGGCGTGTCTTCATCGCCAGTTGCCCGGCGATATGAATCAGGGTGGTCAGTGTCGCCCCATGAGATGAAACACCGAAACGGCGACGCAGGTTTAGCAGGTCAATATCCATCCCGAAATAACGGCATACCATCGTCAGGCAGGCCAGCCCGCATTCCGCGGCTTCGGTCTGTAAGATGGCGGGCACCCGCCGCCACAGGCTAAAGTTAACCCGACGGCTTATCTGTTCAAAAAAAGAGGCATTCATCAGACCGGCCCTCCGAGGCTACGCCGGATATCGTAATAAGGCGACAGGATCCATTGGTATAAGGGCCGGCGTTCCAGAAACAGGGTGGCCTGAGCCTTCATACCATTTGACCAGTTCATTGATTCTCCACGGAACCTGAAGCTGTCGGCCGCCAGTTCAATAATCGTTTTATAGTAAGCCTGGCCTGCACCATTATTCACCGCAGGTGCAATGCTGCTGTACATCATCAGCTCTTTCGCACTGGCGGGGATCCGTGATACAGATTTAATCCTGCCAGGAAACTGACCAAATTTCTGGAAAGGATAAGCGTCATAGCGCAGGTTAACCGCATCTCCCGGGGACACATAAGGCACACTGCTGTCCGGCAGCCACAACACCAGCAAAAACTGTGGACGCCCTCCCGGCATCAGTTGTGCCAGGCTATCGCCGGCGGCCACCATCTGCCCGGCCGTATACACCATATTTTCGATATTACCCTCTTCAGGCGCGGTAATAATCAGCGTACCACTGGCATTCACCTCAGCCAGCTCCCGCTGTAACTCACTGCGTTTTAACGCATATTCTGCTGCTTTATTATCAAAGTCGGCTGACTGGGTAGCAATCTCAGTCTCCAGACTGATAACCTGCAGCCCTTCCTGGATCAGCTGAGTATTCAGGCTTTGCCACGAGGATTGCTGCTGATAAAACAGATAACGCTGATTATTAAACTGCTCTTTATTAATCAGACCTTTACGTAAGTAATCGTCATAATTACCCATGCTTTTCTGCATATCCTGTAGCCCGCGTCCGGCACTGCTGATCAATTCCTGTGACTTTTTATAGGCCTGCCGGTATTGGGCCAGTTGCTGTTGCAGGCTGTTTAATGACGATTGTTTATTTTGTTCTGTTTTTTCAATGATCTGTTCTATCAGAGTCAGCTGATAATTAATGGCTTCTGCCCCGCGAGCACTGACATTACCGCTACTGGTGGTACGGCTGACATCAATCTCATACAGAGGCTCACCTTTGTTAACCCGTTGCCCGGTCTGCAGAAATGTCCTGGTCACCACGCCCTGCTGCGGCGCATATATAGTGATTGCCTGTTGCAGGGAAATAATTTCCCCGTCAACGTTAATTCGCCGGGTATATTGTCCGAAGATAATACCGGCCATAATTATTAAAAAGAACAACCCGGATAAAATAGCGACCAGCCATGAGGGACAGGACGAAATTAACAATGCCTTCCCCAGCCATTGATTTTTAATATTATCCAGCGCTTCCTTTCTGAAAATAGATTTACCTTCCATGACAGATAACCATGTAAATTGCTATGTATAATTAACCACCAGGATAAACATCCGTTATTCACCCTTTGGAAATATGAAAAGGTGTCGCGCAAGGCGACACCTTTTATTCAGAGAGAATTATTTTTTATCAAAGAAAAATTTCACTGTCGATGAAAACGCACCATATACCGATTCAAATATCATGCCGATATTGTTACCGATAGCAGCAGCATTCGCGACAGAGTTTTTCATACCGATCAGTTTCATTGCGCCGCCGACCATAGAACCCAGCGAGCCCAGTGAACTGGCAAGAGTCCCGGCGCCAGAAACAGTCTGTACTTCAGTTTGTGTTAATTCTTTCATAAAAATTTCCTTTTTTTAATATTCCCGGTGTTGTAAGTAGCAATAATCCAGTCATCAGCCTGATATCCCGGTTATTGCTACCGGAACAAAATATACACTGCCCTCCCTGTTTTCAATATCATACATTTATCCGCCGGTCAGCCAATGCCTTCCGGTAATTAACAATAAATAGCCAGGTAATTTACTTTAAATAAAAAAACTCATCTGAAACAGGCAGAAAGAAAAAACAGGGTTGCCGGTAATTTCCGGAAACCGGGAAAATAACCGTGATCAGTAAAAATATAAAACCTGATTATCAGAAAGTTTCATTAATAAATTTCTTTTAATTGTATTAGTTGCGCTGCGGACAGACCCTGATTGCCGGTCTGTCCGCTGGCGGGGTTAGCCGATAGCACCCAGCGCATCATCCTGGCCCTGGTGGCGCGGTAGCAGAAACAGGGTTGCCACAATATCCAGCACATAAATCAATGCCAGCAGCGTAATCGCAGCACTGAATGACCACTCTGAAGCCAGCATCCCTGTTACCAGCGGGCCAAACCCGCCGACGCCCCGTCCAAGGTTAAACAGAACATTCTGGGCAGTGGCCCGCGAGGCGACCGGAAAAGTATCGGAAATTAATGCACCGTAACCGCCTATCATACCATTCACAAACAACCCCATAACCGCGCCGGCCACCAGCATCAGGGACGGGTCGGTCAGCCGGGCATAGACAATCACCATCACCACCGCACCCAGCTGGTAAAGAATAAAGATTTTCCAGCGGGAAAAACGGTCAGCCAGCATACCGAACAGCCCAATCCCCAGGGTCATACCTGCCACCGTCACGGCGGTCCATAACCCCGATTTGGTCAGGCTGAAACCGAACGATGAAGACAAATAGCTGGGCATCCAAATCATCAGTCCGTAATAACCGAAATTCTGTACCGAGCATAAAATAAAAATCCCCAGGCTGGCTTTTGCCGTGGCACGATCTTTTACCAGCAATCTGAGGCGGGACATAAATGAACGCTGTTGTTCTTTCTTTGGCTGACGAATAAACGATTCCGGTTCGCTCAGCCCGTGACGGATGGCAAACGAAAACAGCGCCGGGACCAGCCCCACCAGAAACATGCCACGCCAGCCAATCACTGTCAGCAACAGTGGCGTAATTACTGCCGCCAGCAGCACCCCGGCCTGCCAGCCAATACCTACCCAGGCAGAGGCCCTGTTACGCTTGCTGGCCGGCCAGACTTCGGCAATCAGCGCCATCCCTATACCAAACTCTCCCCCCAGACCGACCCCGGCCAGGGTCCGGTAAATCAGCAGGTCATGGTAGCCGCGGGCCGTCGCACAGAGTCCGGTAAATACCGAGAACATTAAAATTGTCAGGGTTAATACCCTGACCCGGCCAAACCGGTCACTCAGGTGACCGAAAATAATTCCGCCGGCTACGGCGCCAATCAGCGTCCAGGTAACCAGTGAGCCCGCCTGTGAGTGGTCCAGTGATAAGGAGACACTGATAGCCGGTAACATAAATCCGAGGATTAACAGATCGAATCCATCCATAGCATAGCCGCTGACAGCAGCCAGCATGGCTTTTGCCGGGGTTACAGTTTTCTTTTTTTGCACGCTCGGGTTCCTTGACTGGTCGGAAAAATAAACCTGCAAAGTATAAAAACAGGGATACCAACACGCTACCAATATCAGGAAGAAAGGAAAAAAACAGAAAGGGGCAGCCTGCCACGCGGCGGGCAGACTGCGGAACACCGGGTTATTCCGGGGTGTCATCTCCGGCCAGCCACTGATCGAGTTGATCACCGCCCATATGCCGGAAATCATGACCTTTGACGAAGTAGAAGATAATTTCGCAGATATTCTGGCAGCGGTCGCCGATACGTTCGATAGCTCTGGCACAGAATAATGCCGTCAGCACACTGGGAATTGTCCGCGGATCTTCCATCATATAAGTCATTAACTGGCGGACAATACCTTCATATTCTTTATCGACTTTTTTATCTTCCCGGTAAATCTGTATTGCTGCCTCGAGATCCATACGGGTAAAGGCGTCCAGCACTTCATGCAGCATTTGTACCGCATGACGTCCAAGGGACTCCAGGCTGACCAGTAAAGGCTGATGTTTATGACCAAATTTCTCCAGCGCCGTCCGGCTGATTTTCTCCGCTACGTCACCGATCCGTTCCAGTTCAGAGATGGTTTTAATGATCGCCATCACCATCCGTAAATCACTGGCTGCCGGTTGCCGTTTGGCAATAATACGCACGCAATCTTCGTCAATCGCGACTTCCATCATATTCACTTTATGGTCGTCATCAATCACCCGCTGGGCCAGTTCCGGGTCCATATTCTGCATCGCATTAATGGCATCCGTCAGCTGTTGCTCAACCAGTCCGCCCATAATCATTACCTGGGTACGAATGTGCTCCAGCTCAGCATTAAACTGACCGGAGATATGTTTATTTAAATTAAGACTGTCCATCATGTTCTCCAGTGTCGCACCCGTATGGCAGCGAAAAATGGTGGCGAAAATTAAGCGTTACAGAATACCGGCTGAGCATCAGCCATAACGGCCGGTAATATAGTCTTCAGTTTGCTTGCATGACGGCTTAGTAAACAGGGTATCCGTATCACTGAATTCAATCAGTTCACCGAGGTACATAAAGGCCGTATGGTCAGAGCAACGCGCCGCCTGCTGCATATTGTGGGTCACAATCACCACCGTATAATCCTGTTTTAATTCGCTGATCAGCTCTTCGATACGTCCGGTAGAAATCGGATCCAGCGCAGAGCAGGGCTCATCAAGCAGCAGAACTTCCGGACGAATCGCAATCCCGCGGGCAATACACAGACGTTGTTGCTGACCACCCGACAGGCTGTAACCGCTCTGGTTCAGCTTGTCTTTGGTTTCGGTCCATAACGCCGCTTTAGTCAGCGCCCACTGCACACGTTCGTCCATCTCGGCACGGGATAATTTTTCGAATAACCGTACGCCGAAAGCGATATTGTCATAAATAGACATCGGGAACGGGGTCGGTTTCTGAAACACCATCCCGACTCTGGCTCGCAGTAACGCAATATCCTGTCCGTTATCCAGGATATTATCGCCATCGAGTAAAATCTGTCCTTCTGCGCGTTGTTCAGGGTACAGCTGAAACATCCGGTTAAAGGTACGCAGCAGCGTCGATTTACCGCACCCTGACGGGCCGATAAAAGCAGTCACCTGATTACGGGCAATATCCAGATTGATATTTTTCAGTGCGTGGAACTGGTTATAAAAGAAATTCAGATCACGTACCTGGATTTTTGCCGACGCCGGGTTAATGTTTGCCATACTCATTGTTCGTCTCTCTTATTCCGGCACCGCTTCTCGCCGCGCCGCAAAAATTAGTTTTTACGTTTGCTAAAAATCATCCGTGCCACGATATTCAGCACTAACACACAGAGGGTAATAATCAGCACCCCTGCCCAGGCCAGGTTTTGCCATTGTGAAAACGGACTCATAGCAAACTTATAAATCGTCACCGGCAGGTTAGCCAGCGGCTGCATCATATCGGTGCTCCAGAACTGATTCGATAACGCAGTGAACAGTAATGGTGCCGTCTCACCGGCAATGCGGGCAATCGCCAGCAGTACCCCGGTAATGATGCCCGAGACGGAGGCTTTCAGCGTAATAACCAGAATCATTTTCCATTTCGGCGTTCCCAGGGCATAAGCAGCTTCACGCATCGTATCCGGGACCAGCTTCAGCATATTTTCGGTGGTCCGGATAACAATCGGGATCTGCAACAGTGCCAGTGCCAGCGCACCAGCCCAGCCAGAGAAGTGATGCATATACGCCACCACCAGGGTGTAAACGAATAGGCCAATCACGATCGACGGGGCGGACAGTAAAATGTCATTAATAAAACGAATCACTTCTGCCAGCACAGATTTACGGCCATATTCCGCCAGGTAAACACCGGCCATAATGCCCAGAGGTGTGCCTGCCAGGGTCGACCAGAGGATCAGTAAACCGCTGCCTGCCAGGGCATTTGCCAGGCCGCCACCATCCGTATTTGGCGGCGGGGTCATCTGGGTAAACAGATCAACTGATAAGCCACCAATCCCGCGAGATACCGTGGTCCAGAGGATCCATACCAGCCAGAACAGACCGAACGCCATGGTCAGTATTGAGAGTAATAAGGCGATTTTATTTTTAAAACCACGCCATGCCTGCATCTTGCGCCGTGATGCTTCCAGCGCTGCACGGTTTTCTATATCCACCGGAATCATGAGCGCGCTCCTTCACTTTTCGCCAAACGCAGGATCATCAGTTTGGAGATAGCCAGTACCACAAAAGTGATAAAGAACAGGATCAGCCCCAGCTCCATCAGTGCAGAGACATGCAGTCCCGATTCGGCTTCAGCAAATTCATTCGCCAGCGCCGAGGTAATGGTATTGCCCGGCATATACAGAGAGACACTATCCAGCTGGTAGGTATTCCCGATAATAAAGGTCACCGCCATGGTTTCACCCAGTGCCCGGCCTAAGCCCAGCATGATTCCGCCAATAACGCCGTTACGGGTAAACGGTAGCACAATATGCCAGATAACTTCCCAGGTGGTGCAACCCAGCCCGTAAGCTGATTCTTTCATCATAACCGGTGTCTGCTCGAAGACATCACGCATCACCGAAGCAATATAGGGAATAATCATAATCGCGAGGATCAGACCCGCCGCCAGAATACCAATACCAAAGGCAGGGCCCGAGAATAGCCGGCCTATAAAGGGTACCGATGACAGCAGGTCACCGACCGGCGTCTGAAAATATTCGGCAAATAACGGGGCAAAGATAAACAGCCCCCACATGCCGTAAACGATACTGGGAATAGCCGCCAGTAGTTCAATAGCCGTGCCAAGCGGGCGGCGCAGCCAGCCGGGTGACAGCTCGGTCAGAAACAGGGCAATACCAAAGCTCACAGGGACCGCAATTAACAGAGCAATGATTGAGGTAACAACTGTCCCGTAAATCGGCACTAAAGCGCCAAATTGTTGATTCGGCGCGTCCCAGGTCTTATCCCAGAGGAAAGCAAAGCCGAATTTATGAATACTGGGCCAGGAAGAAATAATCAGGGAAACGATAATACCACCGAGCAGTAATAGCACCACCAGCGCAGAGAGTTTAACCAATGCGCTGAAAATGATATCACCCTGCTTTCCGGGTGCTTTAAATGTCGGCTTTCTTTCCGCCATAAGAGTCTCAGTCTTCACTATTAACAGGGCGGCATCAGCCGCCCATGGGGTTCACATGATGTAACGGAGTATAACCCTATTGATACAGTGCTTTGCCGTTATTGTCTGTGATATTCGCTTTCCAGGCACTGCGAATTTGTGTCACTACCGATTCCGGCAGAGCAGCATAATCCAGACTTTCTGCGGTTTTTCCGCCGTTGTTATACGCCCAGTCGAAGAATTTCAGCACTGCCGCACCTT
This sequence comes from Tatumella sp. JGM94, assembly GCF_018257595.1. Taxonomy (NCBI): domain Bacteria; kingdom Pseudomonadati; phylum Pseudomonadota; class Gammaproteobacteria; order Enterobacterales; family Erwiniaceae; genus Tatumella; species Tatumella sp. JGM94. The sequence goes on from NZ_JAERJN010000004.1 coordinate 122,649, forward strand.
TTTCTGCATCCGCCTGTTTTTTATACACCAGGATAAAAGTGGTGGATGAAATCGGCCACGCATCATCCCCTTTCTGGTAGGTCAGGTCCTGAGCAAAGGTTTGCTGCCAGTCGGCACCTTTCGCAGAGTTACTGAAGCTTTTTTCGGACGGCAGAATCGCTTTACCGCTGGCATCGACCAGTTTGGTATAGGTCAGATTATTCTGTTTGGCATAAGCATACTCAACATAGCCGATAGATCCCGGCAGACGCTGAACAAAGGCAGCAACACCATCGTTACCTTTCCCGCCCAGACCGGTTGGCCAGTTGACCGTATTCCCTTTACCAATTTTCTCCTTCCACTCATCATTCACCTTTGACAGGTAGCTGGTAAATACGAATGATGTGCCTGAACCATCAGCACGGCGTACGACATTAATCGCCGTCGACGGCAACTTAACGCCCGGGTTCAGTTTCTCGATAGCCGGGTCATTCCACTTTTTAATGTTACCGAGGTAGATATCCCCGACAGTTTTACCGTCCAGCGTCAGCTCACCGGATTTGACGCCAGGCAGGTTCACTGCCAGTACCACGCCGCCAATCACCGTCGGAAACTGGAACAGACCGTTTTTCTGCAGATCTGCATCACTCAGGGGCGCATCTGACGCACCAAAGTCAACGGTTTTGGCAATGATCTGTTTTACGCCACCGGAAGAACCAATACCCTGGTAGTTCACCTGGCTGCCATCGACCTTCTGGTAATCTGCTGCCCAACGGGCATAGACCGGCGCAGGAAAGGTGCCGCCAGCTCCGGTTAAGTTTGTCGCTGCAAAAGCAGAAACAGCACCAACAGACAGTGTCGCTGCCAGTACGCGGGCTACCGTATTACGCATCAGTGTCATATTCCCTCCGGGGGAGTTAATCTCAGGCTCAGTGCCATTTTTAAATGAGTTTGTCATGCTGCACGAGGGAAAATAGGACAGTTTGGTGACATTAATATGTAAGAAATATGACAGTTTTATGACAGCCACAGACCTGTCCGGCCGACCCGCGGATAAAAACCGGTAATAAAACCACCGCTCACAATGCCAGCAGACCACCTCCACGCAGATCAACAACCGCATTTTTTGCCACTTTACCCGGGGTCACGGTTGTTAACATTCCTGTCAGTACAGCGATAACGATATGAACTATCAGGTATTTTATTCGCGATATTGTAAATACTCCAGCCGAATGGTTGCAAAAGGAATTGCCGGGAGAGGCAGCCGCAAGGCTGCCTTTTTTGCATCTGCCGGATGTTATACCGTACGGCGGGGAGCACGTTTCCCCGCCGCAGCACCAGTCACAGACCCTGATCACCCGGGGTCGGATTAATGTAACTTCTTATCATCGACAAAAATATGATGAGGTGAACGGGCACGCGGGTGGATAAAGAAATGGCCTTTATCTGCCGTATGCGCTTTAACCGGCTCCAGCCTGACATTCGAACCGGGAGCACCTTTTTTACCCATCGCATAAACAATGAACGGCAACGCCAGCACAACCAGAAAACAGACCACCAGCAGGGTTACATAAATACTATTGTCGTGGCTGTCCGGCAGACCAGACGGCGGAAAGAACGAGACAATAAACGCAATCGCAGACGTACAGAAGCCGATAATGGCAACCACCATTTTCACGCCCCGGCCTCCGGGAATATTAAAAGAACGTTTAAGGTCACCTTTCTTACACACCAGCACCAGATACCCGGCAAACAGCATGAAATAGCTGCACAGGTAAATCACCACCGTTAAAGCCAGGGCAATTAAAAATGACATATTATTCCCGCCACCGGTATTGGTCAGAATAATTAACGCAACCGATGTGATCAGCAACTGAGAAATCACCAGAGCCACAGGAACACCGTTTTTGTTCATTTTCGCGAAGCGTGCCGGCAGAATACCCTGCTGGGCGGTAACCAGCATACCGCGCGAAGGTCCGACAATCCACGCTGCTATCTCAGCCAGCACGCCTAACAGCAACAGTGCCGAAATAACTCTGACGATCCATTCCAGACCCTGGCCAAAATGACCAATCAGAATACTGAAAGTCTGCATAACACCGGCGGATAAGTTGATCTGGTCTTTCGGGATAACAGAGGCAATCGAAATACCGCCGACCGAACTCAGGATAATCGCCACCACCATCAGCAACAGGATCGCCAGCGGATAATCGCGGCCGGGGTTGCTCATTTCGTTAACATGGGTGGCAGAAGCTTCAACGCCCATATAACTGAGGATAAACGCCACAAACACCACTAAGGTGCCTATTTGGGTGAAATCAGGGAAGAAAGTATTACGGCTCATCTCGATGGCTACCGGTGCGCCCGATGCCAGATAACAGATAGCCAGCACGACCAGAATCAGCGCCGGTAACAGGATGCCGGCAAAGAAACCGGCTTTCGCAATCCTGGCCGTATTTTTCGTCCCTCCCAGCTGAGTCAGCGCCAGTCCCCATAAAATGACCAGTGCCGCGACGGTTTTCAGTAACGGATTGGTATTCAGCTCCGGCCATTTCAAAATATAGGAAAGGGCCCCGAGCACAAAATACAGCATAGGAATAAAGCCAACCGCTATCTGTAAGTACCCAAATGAAATCGCCGCAAAGCCCCATTTTTTACCCAGGGTATTAGAAACCCAGGTAAAGACCCCCCCCTCCTGCCATCCTTCGACAGTCGCCATTTCTGCCGCACACAGACCCACCGGGATAAACCACAGAAATCCTCCGAGTAATAAGAAAAATATTAACGAGAATCCTGAGGTGGCAAAGGTCGGATATTCATAAACGGCCATGACCATCGATGCAGTGATAGCGAAAAAACCTAACAGCGTTAACTTTCTGGGGCTGATATTTGCGTTAGTCGTAGTCGTAGTCATAAGGTTCTCCCGACAGCTGATTATTCTGTCCGATAATAATGCAGATGAAATTACCGGGGGGTTATCCCCCCCCGGTTCAGATAACAGGGTAATCAGCCGTGATTAAAGCCACTGGCTTCTTGTTCTGAAAGCGGTGCAACAATCGGATGCTGTTTGAAGTGTTCTAAGGCACGTTTAATATCATCAATTAACAGAGTCGCTAAGTCATAGCTAACCCCGTGACGTACCAGAATGCGCTGGATCACCAGGTCTTCACGGTGGGCGGGTAACGAGTAGGCAGGTACCTGCCAGCCACGGGAGCGCAGTTTATCCGCCAGGTCATACAGTGTATAACCGCCGGTATTCTGACCCTCTTTGACTTTCCAGGCCAGCGCAGGGATCCCTTTGCTGCTGTCACCGTCAAACAGAATTTCAAACGGCCCCAGACGACCAATCTCTTCCGCCAGATATTGTGCGGTGGCGTAGCAGGCATTGTGGATTTTGGCGTAACCCTCCTTGCCTAAGCGCAGAAAGTTATAATACTGAGCCACAATCTGTCCGCCGGGACGGGAAAAATTCAGTGCAAAGGTCGGCATATTACCGCCGAGATAGTTCACATTAAAAATAAGTTCTTCCGGCAGATCACTGGCTTCACGCCACACTACCCAGCCGGCACCCAGTGGCGCCAGACCAAACTTATGCCCCGAGGCATTCACCGATTTCACCCGTGGCAGACTGAAATCCCACGCCAAATCAGGCGCACAGAACGGTGCCAGGAAACCACCACTGGCACCATCGACATGAATAGGAATATCTAATCCGGTCTCTTTTTGCACACGGTCAAGCGCATCACTCACTTCCTTCACCGGCTCATACTGACAGGTAAAGGTTACCCCCAGGGTCGGAACAACACCGATGGTATTTTCATCCACCCGTTTAACGACCTCTTCTGCCGACATAATTAAGCGATCACCTTCCATCGGGATCTCACGTAATTCGACATCAAAATAACGGGCAAATTTATGCCAGCAGATCTGTACCGGGCCACAGACCAGGTTTGGCTTATCGGCAGGCAGACCTTGTGCCGCTCTTTTTTTACGCCATTGCCATTTCAGGGCCAGGCCGCCCAGCATCGCAGCCTCAGAAGAACCAATGGTCGAACATCCCAGGGTCGTCTCCGGAGAAGGTGAGTGCCACAGGTCTGCCAGCATTCTGACACAACGGGCTTCAATCTCTGCCGTCTGCGGATACTCATCCTTATCGATCATGTTCTTATCGATAGACAGATCCATCAATTCGCGAATTTCATCATCAACCCATGTCTGACAAAAGGTTGCCAGGTTCTGACGAGAGTTACCATCCAGCATTAACTCATCACGGATCGCATTAAAAACATTACGCGGATTGCGTTCTGGCTCAGGGAATTCGGACTTAGGTAACGATGCGGCTAAATCAACGGAAGCATAAACATCATCGTTCTGATCACGGATGGAATCTTTGGTCGTGCTGCTCATGTAAACCTCATGATTTCTCTGAAGAGGAGTTTGTCGTCTGATATACAGGTCAGGAAACACCGGATAACAGGCGGCACCGTGCCTTCTGAATCTGCAGGCAGAAAAACACTTATTTCAGCGGTCTGGTAGCCACAGAGACAGAAGGAGCTACCTGCTGATGCAATGCAGAACAAAACGCTCTTTAAAGATAGTCTCTTTTCCGGAAATTATGGTTTTTTTCGTGCGAACGGGAGGAGGATATTTTTACTTACTGATAAGTAATAAATTTTCAATTATTAAATAAAACAAAACATTAAAAAAAATAAACATTTCAGCCATATTATTTTAAACTCTGGCTATTACAGAGAGAACGCAGAATAAGACCGTTATTATTATTCCCGTAATATCATTACCGGTCAGCGTCTTTTTGGCCGGTATATTCATCCAGCCGGTTGTTTTCACCATTATTTCCTGAGTTCATCCACAGACTGCTGCCGGGGAAGCGGCCGGTTCAGGCGACTGACAGAAAGAAATCTGCGGCTAAATGCATGCAAACGCTGCGCCGGGGCCGGAGGCTGTGTATAATAGGCAGGATATTGTCCCCGCTCTTTACTCAATTCAAGATAATCATGGCTCAAGGTACACTGTTTATTGTTTCCGCGCCCAGTGGTGCGGGTAAGTCCAGCCTGATTCAGGCGCTGTTAAAAACACAGCCCCTTTATGACACTCAGGTTTCTGTTTCCCATACCACCCGGGATATGCGCCCCGGTGAAGTTCAGGGCGACCACTATTTCTTTGTGACGAAAGATGAGTTCCGCGCAATGATTACTGACGGGGCATTTCTTGAGTACGCCGAAGTCTTTGGTAATTATTACGGCACCTCACGCCAGGCGATTGAACAAGTGCTGGCTACCGGCGTCGATGTCTTTCTGGATATCGACTGGCAGGGGGCACAGCAAATACGCCGGCAGATGCCTGCGGCACGAACCATTTTCGTGCTTCCGCCATCGAAGGATGAGTTAGATCGTCGTCTGAGAGGCCGTGGTCAGGACAGCGAAGCGGTCATCGAAAAACGGATGGAAAAAGCGGTCGATGAAATGAGTCATTACGCAGAGTACGATTATCTGATCGTAAACGATGATTTTGATCTGGCCCTGTCTGACCTGAAAACGATTATCCGCGCAGAACGTCTGCGTATGGGCCGTCAGCAGGCCCGGCATGATGCATTAATCAGCAAACTATTGGCACACTGAAGCAGCTTTCAGTATTATGCCCAGTCATTTCCTCATCTGTGGAGTAGCACTTTTATGGCACGCGTAACCGTTCAGGACGCAGTAGAAAAAGTTGGAAACCGTTTTGACCTGGTACTGGTCGCTGCACGTCGTGCGCGTCAGATGCAGACCGGCGGTAAAGATGCCCTGGTTCCGGAAGAAAACGACAAACCAACGGTTATCGCTTTACGCGAAATCGAAGAAGGTCTGATCACAAACCAGATTCTGGATGTCCGTGATCGTCAGGAACAGCATGAGCAGGAAGCCGCCGAACTTCAGGCTGTCACCGCGATTGCTGAAGGTCACCGTTAATCTGACTGTTGCAGGCCGCCCTTGTATCTGTTTGAAAGCCTCAATCAACTGATTGAAAAATATCTGCCTGAAGATCAGATTAAACGACTCAGGCAGGCTTACCTTGTCGCTCGTGATGCTCATGAGGGTCAGACGCGTTCCAGCGGTGAACCTTATATTACCCATCCGGTGGCGGTTGCCTGTATCCTGGCAGAAATGAAACTCGACCATGAAACACTGATGGCCGCGTTGTTACATGATGTCATTGAAGATACCCCGGCAACTTTCCAGGATATGGAACAGCTGTTTGGCTCCAGTGTCGCCGAATTAGTCGAGGGCGTATCCAAACTGGATAAGCTGAAATTCCGCGATAAGAAAGAGGCCCAGGCAGAAAACTTCCGCAAGATGATTATGGCCATGGTGCAGGATATCCGGGTCATATTAATCAAGCTGGCAGACCGGACCCACAATATGCGAACCCTTGGTTCGCTGCGGCCGGACAAACGGCGGCGTATCGCCTTAGAAACACTTGAGATTTACAGTCCGCTAGCTCACCGGCTGGGTATTCATCATCTGAAAACCGAGCTGGAAGAGCTGGGCTTTGAAGCCCTGTACCCGAACCGTTTCCGCGTTATCAAAGAAGTGGTAAAAGCGGCGCGCGGTAACCGTAAAGAGATGATCCAGAAAATCCTCGCCGAAATAGACGGCAGATTACAGGAAGCCGGAATCCTGTGTCGCGTCAGTGGCCGGGAAAAACATCTCTACTCGATTTATCAGAAAATGCATCTCAAAGAGCAGCGTTTTCATTCCATCATGGATATCTACGCCTTCCGCGTTATCGTAAAAGATGTGGATACCTGCTATCGCGTACTCGGACAAATGCACAGTCTGTACAAACCCCGTCCGGGCCGTGTTAAAGACTATATTGCCATTCCCAAAGCCAACGGATATCAGTCGCTTCATACCTCGATGATAGGCCCGCACGGCGTACCGGTAGAAGTCCAGATCCGCACCGAAGATATGGATCAGATGGCAGAAATGGGGGTCGCGGCACACTGGGCTTATAAACAGCAAGGGGAAAGCGGCACCACCACTGCGCAGGTGCGGGCCCAGCGCTGGTTGCAAAGCCTGCTCGAATTGCAGCAAAGTGCCGGTAACTCGTTTGAATTTATCGAAAGTGTAAAATCGGACCTGTTTCCCGATGAAATTTACGTCTTTACCCCGGAAGGCCGGATTGTTGAATTGCCTGCCGGAGCCACACCCGTCGATTTCGCTTATGCCGTACATACAGATATCGGCAATGCCTGTGTTGGTGCCAGGGTCGACCGTCAGCCCTATCCCCTGTCACAGCCACTGAGCAGCGGCCAGACCATCGAAATTATCACAGCTCCGGGCGCACGACCGAATGCCGCATGGCTGAATTTCGTCGTCAGTTCCAAAGCCAGGGCGAAAATTCGTCAGTTACTGAAAAACCTGAAACGGGAAGAGTCCGTAAGCCTCGGTCGTCGCCTGCTCAGCCATGCGCTGGGAGGCAGTAAAAAACTGGCTGACGTACCGCAGGAAAATATCCGACAGGAACTGGAACGGATGAAACTGGCCAGTCTCGATGACCTGCTGGCAGAAATCGGGCTCGGCAATGCGATGAGTGTGGTGGTGGCTAAAAATCTGCTGCCGGGGGAAACTACCGATACCCTGCCTCAGGCATCGGCGAAAAGACATAAGCTGCCGATCAAAGGGGCAGACGGTGTGCTGATTACCTTCGCCAAATGCTGCCGTCCAATCCCGGGAGACCCGATTGTGGCGCATGTCAGCCCCGGTAAAGGGCTGGTTATTCACCATGATTCCTGCAGGAATATCCGTGGTTACCAGAAAGAAGCCGAGAAATTTATGCCGGTGGAGTGGGACGACAGCGGAGCAGGTCAGGACTTTGTCACAGAAATAAAAGTCGATATGCTGAATCATCAGGGCGCGCTTGCCAACCTGACAGCAGCGATCAATGCCAGCCAGTCAAATATTCAGAGCCTGAATACGGAAGAACGGGATGGCAGAGTTTACAGTGCGTATATGCGCCTCACGGTCCATGACCGTATTCACCTGGCAGATATTATGCGGAAAATCCGTGTCATGCCGGATGTTATAAAAGTACACCGGAACCGAAATTAGTTTGCATGAATAGCCAACGTTTTGCCCGGATCTCGGAAATGCTGGCCCGCCGCCAGCATGACCTGACGGTCTGCATGGAGCAGGTACACAAACCCCACAATGTCTCTGCGGTGATCCGTACCGCAGATGCGGTAGGGATCCCTCACGTCCATGCCGTCTGGCCCGGAGACCGGATGCGCACCATGGTTTCTGCGTCTGCCGGCAGCAACAGCTGGGTGAAAGTTATCACTCATCGCACTATCGGCGAGGCCGTCGGCGCGGTAAAGGCGCAGGGGATGCAGGTACTGGCCACTCACCTGTCAGACACGGCTGTCGATTTTCGCGATATCGATTATACGCGTCCTGTGTGTATTCTGATGGGTCAGGAAAAAACCGGCATTACCCGCGAAGCTCTGGCGCTGGCCGATCAGGACATTATTATTCCTATGCTGGGCATGGTTCAGTCGCTGAATGTTTCCGTGGCCTCGGCATTGATCCTCTATGAGGCCCAGCGGCAACGGCAAATCGCCGGGATGTATCAGCGCAGTCATTGCCTGCTCGATAACCAGGAACAACAACGGCTGCTGTTTGAAGGCGGTTATCCGGTACTGGCGCGGGTGGCGAAACAGAAAGGCCTGCCCTGCCCGCATATCAACCCGCAAGGGCAGATTGAGGCTGATGATGACTGGTGGTCTGCTATGCAGGAAACCGAACGCAGCCGAAAGATGAAAAGATGAAAGGCCGTCTGCTCGACGCTATCCCGCTGAATACCCTGACCGGCGTCGGTGCCAGCCAGGCTGCTAAGCTGGCAAAACTCGGCTTGCATAATCTGCAGGATCTGTTGCTCCACCTGCCGGTACGCTATGAAGATCGTACCCGTCTCTACCGGATTAATGACCTGCTGCCAGGTCTTTATGCCACCGTCGAAGGCGAGGTACTTTCCAGCGAAGTCTCCTTCGGTCGCCGTCGTATGCTGGTCTGCCAAATCAGTGATGGCAGCGGTATTCTGACCCTGCGTTTCTTCAATTTTAATGCCGGAATGAAAAATAATCTGGCCAGCGGTAGCCATGTAGTGGCCTATGGAGAAATTAAGCGCGGGCAGCGTGGTGCGGAAATTATCCATCCGGAATACCGTATCACCGGACAACAACATCACACCGAATTACAGGAAACCCTGACGCCGGTATACCCGGCCACCGAAGGGATACGCCAGGCAACACTGCGTAAACTGACGGATCAGGCTTTGCAACTGCTGGACAGCTGCCCGATCAATGAATTACTGCCCGCAGAACTGAGCCGCGGCATGATGTCTCTGCCCGCAGCATTAAAAGTATTACACCGTCCGCCGCCAGAGATGCAGCTCTCCGAGCTGGAACAAGGCAAACACCCGGCTCAGCAACGGCTGATCACCGAAGAACTGCTGGCCCATAACCTGAGCATGCTGGCAGTACGGGCAGGTGCTCAGCGCTATCATGCATTACCGGTTCCCGCCAGTCAGCCTGTAACCCGCCAGTTCCTCGCCAGCTTGCCCTTTACCCCGACGGCAGCCCAGCAGCGGGTGAGCAAGGAAATTGAACAGGACCTGGCGCGGGATTACCCCATGCTGCGTCTGGTACAGGGTGATGTCGGATCAGGGAAAACCCTGGTTGCGGCACTGGCGGCACTGCAGGTTATCGCCAGTGGCCATCAGGTTGCACTGATGGCGCCGACAGAGCTGCTGGCAGAACAACATGCCACCAACTTTCGCCAGTGGCTGGCCCCGCTGGGGATTAACGTCGGCTGGCTGGCCGGAAAGCAAAAAGGCAAAGCCCGTCAGGCACAACAGGAAGCCATCGCCCGTGGCGAGGTATCGATGATTGTCGGTACCCATGCCCTGTTTCAGGAACAGGTTATTTTCAGTTCTCTGGCACTGGTTATTATTGACGAACAGCATCGCTTCGGCGTTCATCAGCGGCTGGCACTGCGCGAAAAAGGCGAACAGCAGGGGTTTCACCCACATCAGCTGATTATGACCGCTACCCCGATTCCGCGGACCCTGGCAATGACCGCCTATGCCGACCTGGATACCTCCACCATTGATGAGTTGCCTCCGGGCCGTACCCCGGTCTCGACAGTGGCTATTCCGGATACCCGCCGCGAAGAGATTATCCGTCGTGTCGAACAGGCATGTCAGCAGGGACGTCAGGCCTACTGGGTATGTACGCTGATTGAAGAATCTGATCAACTGGAAGCTCAGGCCGCCGAAGCAACCTGTCAGGAGCTGCAACTGGCACTGCCTGAGATGAAAATCGGCCTGGTACACGGCCGAATGAAACCTGCCGAAAAACAGGCTGTCATGCAGCAGTTCAAAGAAAATCAGCTACAGCTACTGGTTGCCACCACCGTTATTGAGGTGGGTGTCGATGTACCTAATGCCAGCCTGATGATTATCGAAAACCCGGAACGACTGGGCCTGGCACAGCTCCACCAGCTAAGAGGTCGTGTCGGCCGTGGTGCCGTCGCATCACACTGTGTTCTGTTGTATAAAGCGCCCCTCAGTAAAACCGCCCGCAAACGGTTACAGGTATTACGTGACAGTAATGACGGCTTCGTGATTGCCCAGCATGACCTGGAAATACGCGGCCCCGGTGAGTTGCTGGGTACCCGCCAGACCGGTAATGCCGGGTTTAAAGTTGCCGATTTACTGCGTGATCAGGCGATGATTCCGGCGATACAACGTATCGCCCGTCACCTTCACCAGAAATATCCGCAACAGTCGGCCGCATTAATTGAACGCTGGCTGCCGGCCACCGAACGTTTTAGCCATGCCTGATTTTTTCTGCCTTCGTCCGGCAAACGTTTGCTTTTAGGCGGCAGATAATTAAAATCGCTGTTTTTTCTGCCACCGGGAAAGGTTTCATGTCCGCCGACGCTCCGCATTACCGTCAATCCAGCGTATCTTCACGCAGTGAACTGGTTTATCGCCTTGATGACCGCCCCCCTCTGCCTCAGGCACTGTTCGCGGCACTCCAGCATCTGCTGGCGATGTTTGTCGCCGTGATTACCCCGGCATTATTAATTTGCCAGGCGCTGGGGCTGCCCCCTGAGGATACCCGGCATATTATCAGTATGTCGTTATTCGCTTCCGGCGTTGCTTCTGTCTTACAGATCAAGACCTGGGGTCCGGTAGGCTCAGGCCTGTTATCTATTCAGGGCACCAGCTTTAATTTTGTTTCTCCGTTGATCATGGGCGGGCTGGCCCTGAAACAGGGCGGGGCAGACATTAGCAGTATGATGGCAGCCTTATTTGGTACCCTGATGCTGGCATCCTGCACCGAAATGCTGTTATCCCGTATCCTGCCTTATGCCCGGCGGGTGATCACCCCGCTGGTTTCGGGCATTGTGGTCATGATCATCGGGCTGTCACTGATTCAGGTCGGGCTGACCTCTATCGGAGGTGGTTTCAGCGCTCTGAATAACCATACCTTCGGGGCACCGAAAAATCTGTTACTGGCCGGGGCAGTCCTGCTGACAATCATTTTGCTCAACCGCCAGAAAAACCCGTACCTGCGCATTGCCTCACTGGTGATCGCGATGGCAGTAGGGTATCTGCTGGCCTGGTGCCTGAATATGTTACCGGCAAGCGCACCGCAGGCCGACGCGCCGTTACTTATGGTGCCGACACCTTTCTATTACGGGCTGGGCATTGACTGGAACCTGCTACTGCCTTTAATGCTGGTCTTTATGGTGACCTCGCTGGAAACCATCGGTGATATCACAGCAACTTCCGATGTCTCAGAACAGCCGGTCAGCGGCCCGGTCTATATGAAACGTCTGAAAGGTGGTGTACTGGCCAACGGACTGAACTCCTGTGTCTCTGCCCTGTTTAATACCTTCCCGAACTCCTGTTTCGGACAAAATAACGGGGTTATTCAGCTGACCGGAGTTGCCAGCCGCTATGTCGGGTTTTTAGTCGCTCTGCTGCTGATCCTGCTGGGGTTATTTCCGGCCGTCAGCGGAATCGTACAACATATTCCTGAACCGGTACTCGGCGGAGCAACTCTGGTGATGTTTGGCACCATTGCCGCTTCCGGGGTACGTATTGTGGCAAGACAGGCTATCGACCGTCGCGCGATTATGATCATTGCTATTTCCCTGGCCGTCGGGCTCGGTGTCTCTCAGCAACCGTTAATTCTGCAATTTGCTCCGGAATGGTTAAAAACATTACTTTCTTCCGGAATTGCCGCCGGTGGCCTGACCGCTATTATCCTTAACCTGATTTTTCCGGAAACCGGACGGGATGCATAGTTTCCGGCCTGCCCCCTCACCGGGAGGCAGGCTGCTTTCTTTTAATGCTCATTTCTTTTAACGCTTATCCGGCGATTTATCGGCTTTTTTGACAGTAACCGGCATCTTCAACATTGAGGTCTGAGCGAAATTCAGGCATAACAGGCAGTAGCTTATTTTCAGGACTCAGGACTGACATAATGAAATTTATTGGAAAATTTTTCCTGATACTGCTGCTTATCCTTTTGCTGTTAGTGATTGCTGCCTGGTTCGCCCTGAAAAGTACCTGGGGAGCAGGTACGCTGAGCCGCTGGATCAGTGACGATACTGCTTATCACCTGTCTATCGGCAGAATACGGCACTCTCTCAGTTCACCACTGGTCGTTACCCTCGACGATTTTACCTTCGGGAACGATGGTCAGCCAGCCATGGTGGTCGCCGGGAAAGTGACGCTCGGCCTTTCTTTACTGCAGTTCAGCGATCCGTCACATTTTGACAGTCTGACCCTGACTGACGGTGAAATTGATCTGGCCAATATCCGTCCCGGCACAGCATTCCCGTTGCAGGCCAACCGCTTATCCCTGAACAATATCAGTATTGTGCAGCCTGATGATACCCCTGGTTTTCAGGCCAGCCAGACCTCTGCAGATATTACGCCGTGGAAACCTGACCCGGCCCATATGCTGGGCAGTGATTACCGTTTTCGCGCAGGTATCGGCCGGCTGACACTGGGGCAGCAGCAGCTGACTGCCATTGATGCGACGGGAAGCGTTACCCCGCAGCAAATTAACCTGCAGACGATAAGCGGCAGCGCAGAACGCGGAACCTTTTCCGGTTCAATGACCCGCGAAGAGGGCCACTGGCAAATCCGGCAGCTGTCCCTGGAGAATACCCGCTTTCAGACACAGCAGACACTGCCTGACTTTCTGGCACCACTGGTACAACATAATATCCGCCCGCGGCAGATTTCGGTGAACCACGCCACTATTGTCGGCCCTGACTGGGCAGTGACCGATTTCACTCTGCAACTCAGTAATCCGGTGATACCGCAAAATAATCTGCTGACAGAAAACGGCACACTCTCCCTGCAGGCAAACGAGTTCGTCTGGCGGGACTACGCGCTGACCCGTCCACAGGCTGAGCTGGAAGCGACCCCGCAGGGGCTGAAGATCAATAAATTCAGTACCCATTGGGTAAACGGAACAGTGACCGCTGACGGTGAATGGCTGAAGGATACCCGGCAACTGGCACTGAATAACCTGTCATTTAACGGGCTGGAATACACCCTGCCTCAGGACTGGCGTCAGTTCTGGTTGTCTCCCCTGCCGGAATGGCTCGACTCTGTCATGCTGCATAAGCTGACTATCGATAACTCGCTGATCATTGATATCAATCCGGCTTTCCCGTTTCAGATGACGGCATTACATGCCACGGGAAATCAGTTACTGCTGGCGCGTCAGCATCAGTGGGGGATCTGGTCAGGGGACAGTGAATGGCAGGCCGCAGAAGCGACCTTTAACCGCCGGGATCTCCGCGCCCCCTGGATGAAGCTGCATGCGGACGGGCAGAAAATCAGTGTCAGCGATATCAAAATGCTGGCCGATAAGGGGCCGGTGATCGGCAATGCTGAAATTTCTCAGCTGCCTTCACGTGATTTCAGCCTCAGCCTGCGGGGTCAGGCGGTACCGGTGAGTATGTTTACTGACTGGGGATGGCCGGTAACCGGCGAGCCGGGGAAAGGTGATATTACGTTCAATGCCCGCGGCAGCTTACAGGCTGATCTTCCGTTGCGTCCGTCCGTCAGCGGCTCACTGCGGGTAACCACCGCAACCGGCAGTCAGCAGTACGATATGTCTGCAGGAAAAAATCAGTAACCCCTCCCTCAGCCCGCTTACCGCCCTGCGGTGACCGGGCTGAGGGCGTTACTCACTTCCTGAGCCACCCTGCTCCAGTGTCAGTAACGGATCTGCCGGTAATACAATATAGACTCCCTCAAACACCGCCCCGGTAACATCATCGCCCTGTAACAAGACATCCAGCCTGACCCTGGCTTTTCTGCCACGGGCCAGCCGGTCTAAATCGCCACATAACGACCCTAAATCAGCCACCGCCGCCGGACGGCCGGTAATCGGTTTTTTATAGCGGATATGGGCATCTGCCAGAATAATATTTCCCCCCAGGTGACGCTCGCGCAGCAATAGCCAGATCAGCCCCCAGCCGGTTAAAGTCGCCAGCGAGAACAGACTACCGGCAAACAGGGTATGGTGGGGATTCTGGTTGCCGGCTTCCGGCATCGTGGTCATAAACCGCTGCCCTGTATACTGCTGGATCCTGACCCCCATTTTGTCGCTCAGGGGAATATGGTCATACCATGCCTGCTGTAACTGTCCGCACCAGTCCGCCCGGTGCAAAATATCATCCATGGAGACCATCGGTTTAATCATCAGAAAGTGGCGTACCGGTGTGGTGCGGGCCGCCATAATTTCGCCCTGATTGATATACCCCAGTTTGGCAAAAAACTCGATGGCATCTTCCCGCGCACTGCAGGTCACTCGTTTTACGCCCTCCTGGCGGGCGACAGATTCCAGCGTCATAATCAGCAAGGTACCGAGTCCTTTTCCCCTGAGGGCCGGGTCTACCGCAATAAAGCGTATTGATGCTTCATAATCCCCGTTGATATACAGCCGTCCGACGGCCACCGGATTATTCTGTTCATCCACCACCATCTGATGATGGGCAGTAGCATCCCAGGCTTCTCTTTCTGAGCCTTCGGGTTGTTGCAGGGGCTTACGCAGCATTTCCCAGCGAAACCGGAAATAACGTTCCAGTTCCAGTGCTGTCCGGGGTACACGCAAATGATACATCAACCGATCCTCCCTGTGGCCTGACGACGATAGCGAGGCTGCCGTCGCCAGCAACTCACCTATACCTGTAGCCAGAATGTCACCGGCCCGTCGTTAACCAGACTGACCTGCATATCTGCCGCAAAGCGGCCGTTTTCAGTATTCACCCCCTGCTGGCGACAGTGGTCACTAAAATAATGATATAACTCACGGGCCTGATCCGGCGCCGCCCCTCCGGAGAATGACGGCCGCATCCCTTTCCGGGTATCTGCGGCCAGGGTAAATTGCGATACCACCAGCAGACTACCGCCGGCCTGTTGCAGGTTAAGATTCATTTTTCCCTGTGGATCACTGAATACCCGATACCCCAGCACCCGTTCAGCTAAACGCCGGGCTTTTGCCTGGTCATCATCTTTCTCCACGGCCAGTAAGACCAGTAATCCTGCGGCTATTTGTCCGGTAATTTCACCGTCGACGGTGACACTGGCGCGGGTAACCCGCTGAATTAACGCAATCATGAAACCTCTGACTCTTGTTGCGGAGCATGTTTAAGCTGCCGGTAATGTTCAATGGATACAGTAATCTCAGCGCCCAGCAATACAATGCACCAGGTCCAGTAGACCCAGAGAAATAAGATAGGTATCACCGCCAGGACCCCGTAAATCATCTGATATGACGGGAACATGGTGACATACAGCGAAAACGCTTTTTTTCCGGCTTCAAATAACATGCCGGCGACCGCCGCCCCCGCCAGCGCATCCCGTGATGCCACCTGTCGGGTGGGAACGATACTGTACAGCAGCCAGAAAGCCAGCACCGACAGTAATAACGGGAACAACCTTAATGCCGGTTCCAGAAAATGGGTGACACCGCTGTCATTCAGCCATCGGGCAGAAAACAGCAGGGAACTGATCGCCAGACTGGCCCCGGCCAGTAACGGCCCCAGAGTCAGTACCATCCAGTAAACTGCAAAAGAAAAGACCAGCGGACGTTGTTTCGGGCTGCGCCAGATAGTATTCAGTGCACTGTCAATCGAGTGTATTAACAGTAATGCCGTTACGATCAACCCGATAGCGCCGACTGCCGTCATCCGGTTGACATTGGAAACGAAGCGTTCGAGATAGTCTTCGACAACCGTCCCCGCTGCCGGGACAAAATTATTGAAAATAAAGTGTTTCAGCTGCACGCTGATCTCTGAAAATACCGGAAAGGCGGCAAATAAAGCAAACACTACCGTGGCTAAAGGGACCAGCGCCAGCAGTGAGACAAATGTCAGGTTACCGGCATGTACCGTCATATTGTCTTCATCGATTCTGCGCCAGAGCACCGCCAGCCAGCTTATGGCTGATTTTAAAAATCGTTTCATCGTTTTCAGCTCCCTGCACAACACCGCTACAGCAGCCGGTGGCGGTCATTCAGCATTACACCCCAGGAGCAGCAAACCACTGGCGGATACTCTCCGGTCCGCTGACCAGTACACTGTGGATCCCCGCCTGACGTGCCGCATCAATATTGGCCTGGTTATCATCAAAGAACACTGCATCCATGGCCGCGAAACCTTCTTTTTCCAGCACCGTCTGATAAATAGCCGCCTCCGGCTTACGCATTTTTAGCTGCTGAGAAAGATAAACTGCATCGGCAGCCTGCTCAATTTGCGGATACTGTTGCGGCCAGAACGTATAGTGCAGGTTATTGGTATTGGATAAAATAACCACCCGGTGTCCGGCAGCCCGCAGGGCATGCATCTGTGCCAGCGTATCGTCGCGGACACCGGCAAAAATCGCCTGCCAGCCTTCCGTAAACTGGGCATAGCTGAGATTGACTCCCAGAGTCTTGCACAACGCGTCGGCAAACTGCTGGTCGGATATCTCACCGCGCTCATGCTGTTCAAAAGCCTGATCAAAGGTAAAACGCTGTTGCAACTGAGCTAATGGCACGCCACTTAAGTGGCTCCAGACGCCCAGAACACGATTAAAATCAATATCAACGATGACATTTCCCAAATCAAAGATATAGAGCATAGTCGCCTCCCTGGTCGTGAGTGGTGTATTCACTGTAGCGGCAAATCGTCCGGGTTAACAGGGCAGTCAGCAGGGAAAAAGTGCCCCGCCGGCACTAACCGCCAGCCGGCGGTGCTGATAACTCTTTTGGCTCCCATAAAAAAAGAGGCTGCAACACCAGGTTGCAGCCTCTTTTATCCGTAAGACGGATCACTGTGACACAGGCCGGTTAAGACTCTTTACCGCCACGTGATGCACGTTTACGATCGTTCTCAGTCAGATGACGTTTACGGATACGTACTGAAGTCGGAGTAACTTCAACCAGTTCGTCATCATCGATGAATTCCAGCGCCTGCTCCAGCGACATTTTGATCGCCGGTACCAGGGTAGTGGCTTCATCAGTACCGGAAGCACGCATGTTGGTCAGTTTTTTACCGGTCAGGCAGTTCACGGTCAGGTCGTTTGAACGTGAGTGAATACCGATGATCTGGCCTTCATAAACTTCAGCACCGTGACCCAGGAACAGCTTACCGCGGTCCTGCAGGCTGTACAGTGCGAACGCAACCGCTTTACCCTGACCGTTAGAGATCAGTACACCGTTCTGGCGCTGACCTACTTCACCCTGACGCAGATCACCGTAGTGGCTGAACGTTGAGTACAGCAGACCGGTACCTGAAGTCATGGTCATGAATTCGTTACGGAAACCAATCAGACCACGGCTTGGGATTTCATAGTCCAGACGCACACGACCTTTACCATCCGGGTCCATGTTTTTCAGGTCGCCTTTACGCTCACCCATCGCCTGCATTACCGAACCCTGATGGGTT
Source organism: Tatumella sp. JGM94 (assembly GCF_018257595.1). Taxonomy (NCBI): domain Bacteria; kingdom Pseudomonadati; phylum Pseudomonadota; class Gammaproteobacteria; order Enterobacterales; family Erwiniaceae; genus Tatumella; species Tatumella sp. JGM94. Next base: position 140,654 of record NZ_JAERJN010000004.1, read on the forward strand.
TCTTCGATATCCAGGGTCACGTTCTCGTAAGGTTCCTGTTTACGTCCGTCGATTTCACGGAAGATAACTTTCGGACGAGATACCGCCAGTTCGAAACCTTCACGACGCATGTTTTCGATCAGTACTGACAGGTGCAGTTCACCACGACCGGAAACACGGAAAGCATCGGCATCTTCAGTTTCTTCAACGCGCAGCGCAACGTTGTGAACCAGTTCTTTCTTCAGACGATCAAGGATCTGACGTGAAGTCACGTATTTACCTTCTTTACCACAGAATGGTGAGGTATTTACGCAGAAGAACATGCTGACGGTAGGTTCATCGACAGTCAGTGCTGGCAGAGCTTCGACATTCTGTGGATCACAGATAGTGTCGGAGATGTTCAGTTCGCCCAGACCGGTAATCGCAATAATGTCACCGGCTTCTGCTTCGGTGCTTTCGATACGCTCAAGACCCAGGTGGCCCAGAACTTTACCGACTTTACCGTTACGGGTTTTACCTTCAGCATCAATCACCGTCACCTGCTGGTTCGGTTTGACTTTACCGCGTTTGATACGGCCAATCCCGATAACACCCAGGTAATTGTTATAATCCAGCTGAGAAACCTGCATCTGTAACGAACCATTCAGGTCAACGTTTGGCGCAGGGACATGCTTAACGATAGCTTCATACAGTGGCGTCATATCTTCAGCCATCTCTGCATGGTCATCGCCAGCAATTCCCTGGATAGCCGATGCATAAATGATCGGGAAATCCAGTTGTTCGTCGGTCGCATCCAGGTTAACGAACAGGTCAAAGACCTGGTCAACAACCCAGTCAGGACGCGCGCCCGGACGGTCAATTTTGTTAATAACCACAATGGGCTTCAGACCGTGAGCAAATGCTTTCTTGGTCACGAAGCGCGTCTGTGGCATCGGGCCATCAATCGCATCCACTACCAGCAGAACAGAGTCTACCATCGACATGACGCGCTCAACTTCTCCACCGAAGTCGGCGTGTCCCGGCGTATCAACGATGTTGATCCGATAGTCATTCCACTTAATTGCAGTGTTTTTCGCGAGGATGGTAATCCCACGCTCTTTCTCCAAATCGTTGGAGTCCATCACACGTTCAGTTGCTTCAGTACGGGCATCAAAAGTACCAGACTGTTGTAACAGCTTGTCAACCAGGGTCGTTTTTCCATGGTCAACGTGCGCGATGATGGCGATATTACGCAAATTTTCGATCACAGCTTTGCCTCAGGCATTAGAAATAGCGCGCTATTGTACACGGATTAGTCGAAAGACTGAATATGTTCACAGTATTCGTTGAAACTTTCTCAGTGACTTTTTGTTATAGGTGATTATCGAAGCGGACAACGTTCATTTTTAGTGCAAATGTCGCCCGTGTTTTATAGATTGCACTATAATAGTGCGCACTGGCGGCCGGCAATGGATCATAATGGTGCAGTGAGCCATCGCGGTGCATCCCAGAAACCGGACAGGAAACCCGCCAGTACACCGTTTTACGAAAAAATATAAAGTTGGCACAGTTTTCGCTTTGTATTTCGCAGGCAAAAGACAACGATTTCAAAATAGCTGGAACGACTGTCTGGAACATTGTTCAGGAAAAGCGCGGCGCCTCGTGATCTCTTCCCGGGACAGGTTCTCTACCACGACAACAATGAATATTGCAGGAGAGTTGAGTATGTCCGTTGAACACGTTCTCTCATTGATGAACGAACACGAAGTTAAGTTTGTTGATCTGCGTTTTACTGACAGTAAAGGCAAAGAGCAGCATGTCACCATCCCTGCTCATCAGGTTAACGAAGACTTCTTTGAAGAAGGCAAAATGTTCGATGGTTCATCCATCGGCGGCTGGAAAGGGATTAACGAATCAGACATGGTGCTGATGCCGGATGCGACTACCGCTGTCCTGGACCCGTTCTTCGAAGATCCGACCCTGATCATTCGTTGTGATATCCTGGAACCCGGCACTCTGCAAGGCTACGATCGCGACCCGCGCTCTATTGCTAAACGCGCCGAAGACTTCCTGCGTTCTTCCGGTATTGCCGACACCGTACTGTTCGGACCTGAGCCAGAGTTTTTCCTGTTTGATGACGTACGTTTCGGTGCCACCATGTCCGGTTCTCACGTGGCTATCGATGATATCGAAGCCGCATGGAACACCGGCAAAGCCTACGAAGGCGGTAACAAAGGTCACCGTCCGGGCGTTAAAGGCGGCTACTTCCCGGTACCTCCGGTCGATTCAGCCCAGGATATCCGTTCAGCCATGTGTCTGACCATGGAACAAATGGGTCTGGTTGTCGAAGCTCATCACCATGAAGTGGCTACCGCAGGCCAGAATGAAGTGGCAACCCGCTTCAACACCATGGTGAAAAAAGCTGACGAAATTCAGATTTATAAGTATGTGGTACATAACGTAGCGCACGCTTACGGCAAGACTGCCACCTTTATGCCAAAACCAATGTTTGGTGATAACGGTTCAGGTATGCACTGCCATATGTCACTGTCTAAAGACGGTAACAACCTGTTCTCCGGCGACAAATACGGCGGCCTGTCTGAAACTGCCCTGTTCTATATCGGCGGTATCATCAAGCATGCGAAAGCAATTAACGCCCTGACCAACCCGACCACCAACTCGTACAAACGTCTGGTTCCGGGTTATGAAGCACCGGTCATGCTGGCATACTCTGCCCGTAACCGTTCTGCATCAATTCGTATTCCTGTGGTTGCCAGCCCGAAAGCACGTCGTATCGAAGCCCGTTTCCCGGATCCGGCAGCAAACCCATACCTGGCCTTCTCCGCACTGCTGATGGCCGGCCTGGACGGAATCATCAACAAAATCCATCCTGGCGATGCGATGGATAAGAACCTGTATGATCTGCCTCCGGAAGAAGAAGCTGAAATTCCAAAGGTTGCCGGCTCTCTGGAAGAAGCACTGAATGCACTGAACGAAGACCGCAGCTTCCTGACCCGTGGTGGTGTTTTCACTGATGACACTATCGATGCTTACATTGCACTGCGCAAAGAAGATGATGACCGCGTACGCATGACGCCGCATCCGGTAGAATTCGAACTTTACTACAGCGTTTAATCTCTCTTGTAGTGTTGTTGCCGTGGAAAATATTAGCCCATCTCCGGATGGGCTTTTTTCTCCGCCAATTCAGCAGTAAACGCACTCTCCGCGGCAGTGACCGCCGCTGTAGTCACTTTTTATTGTCCGGAAATAATCATTAATACCCGCCAGACTATAGGTCAGAATACGATAAAATAAAGGGTTTTAGCGGCTGAATACGGAGAAGAACACATGATAACCAACACACCGCCCGATGCCGTGCAGATACTCAACTCTCTCATCAACAGTGTGTTAGTGGTCGATAGCCATCTGGTGATCCATTACGCGAACCCGGCAGCCCAGCAGTTGCTGGCGCAGAGTTCCCGTAAACTGTTCGGCACTCCGCTGCCGGACCTGACCGGCTACTTCTCCTTAAATATTGAGGTGATGCTCGACAGCCTGAAACAAGGCCTCGGTTTTACGGACAGCGAAGTCACGATTGTGGTTGATGGCCGGGCACATATCATGTCTCTGACCGCCCAGCAGTATCCGGGCGAGAAAATTCTGCTGGAAATGGCACCGATGGATAACCAGCGCCGTCTTAGCCAAGAGCAAATACAGCATGCACAACAGGTTGCTGCCCGTGACCTGGTGCGCGGACTGGCCCATGAAATTAAAAATCCGCTTGGCGGATTGCGCGGTGCCGCTCAGCTACTCTCGCGGGCGCTGCCGGACCCGTCGTTAAACGAATACACCAAAGTTATTATTGAACAGGCCGACCGGTTACGTAATCTGGTCGACCGGCTGCTCGGCCCGCAGCAACCGGGAATGCATGTCACCCAGAGCATACACCAGGTTGCTGAGCGTATTGTTAACCTGGTCTCCATGGAGTTACCGGATAACGTTTCGCTGGTCAGGGACTATGATCCGAGTTTACCGGAGCTGGCCCATGACCCGGACCAGATTGAACAGGTGCTGCTGAACGTGGTGCGTAATGCCCTGCAGGCCTTAGGCGAACAGGGCGGGACTATTACCCTGCGAACCCGTACTGCGTTTCAGCTGACCCTGCACGGTGTGCGTTACCGGCTGGTAGCCCGTATTGATATCGAAGATGACGGGCCGGGGATCCCCCAGCAACTGCAGGACACATTGTTTTACCCCATGGTGAGTGGACGTGAAGGAGGCACCGGTCTTGGATTATCCATTGCCCGCAGCCTGATAGATCAACACTCAGGAAAAATAGAATTTAACAGTTGGCCGGGACATACCGAATTTTCGATATTCCTGCCGATTCGCCAGTGAGGTTTCCATGCAACGAGGGATAGTCTGGATCGTCGATGACGATAGCTCCATCCGCTGGGTGCTTGAACGAGCGCTCACTGGAGCCGGTTTAAGTTGTACAACGTTTGAAAACGGTGATGAAGTACTGGATGCGCTGGCCACCAAAACGCCGGATGTCTTACTGTCCGATATCCGGATGCCGGGTATGGACGGGCTGGCGTTACTGAAACAAATTAAAAAACGCCATCCGATGCTGCCGGTCATCATAATGACCGCCCATTCGGACCTGGACGCGGCAGTCAGCGCTTATCAGCAAGGGGCTTTCGATTACCTGCCGAAACCCTTTGATATCGACGAAGCGGTGGCTCTGGTCGAACGGGCCATCAGCCATTATCAGGAACAGCAGCAGCCGCGTAATCAGCCGGTCAGCGGGCCGACAACGGATATTATCGGTGAAGCACCGGCAATGCAGGATGTGTTCCGTATTATCGGCCGCCTGTCCCGTTCGTCTATCAGTGTGCTGATTAACGGAGAATCCGGGACCGGTAAAGAACTGGTGGCACATGCCCTGCACCGCCACAGCCCGCGGGCAAAGTCACCCTTTATCGCGCTGAATATGGCCGCTATCCCCAAAGACTTAATCGAATCTGAACTGTTCGGCCATGAAAAGGGCGCTTTTACCGGGGCAAATGCCGTGCGCCAGGGACGTTTCGAACAGGCCGATGGCGGCACTCTGTTTTTAGATGAAATCGGTGATATGCCCCTTGATGTCCAGACCCGTTTACTGCGGGTGCTGGCCGACGGACAGTTTTACCGTGTCGGTGGCTACGCCCCGGTAAAAGTCGATGTGCGGATTATTGCGGCAACCCACCAGAATCTGGAACTGCGGGTGCAGGAAGGTAAATTCCGTGAAGACCTGTTCCACCGTCTGAATGTTATCCGTATCCACCTGCCCCCGCTCCGTGAACGCCGGGAAGATATTCCGCGGCTGGCACACTACTTTCTGCAGGTTGCAGCACGGGAACTCGGGGTGGAAACCAAAATCCTGCATCCGGAAACGGAAGCAGCCCTGACACGGCTGCACTGGTCAGGTAACGTCAGACAGCTGGAGAATACCTGTCGCTGGCTGACAGTGATGGCCGCAGGTCAGGAAGTACTGATACAGGACCTGCCGCCGGAGCTGTTCGAAACCAGCCCGCCGGATACACCGCTACAGGCTTCTCCGGACAGTTGGGCAACGTTACTGGCCCAGTGGGCGGACAGGGCGCTGCGTTCCGGTCATCAAAACCTGTTATCTGAAGCCCAGCCGGAAATGGAACGGACATTACTGACCACAGCTCTGCGCTATACCCAGGGACATAAGCAGGAAGCAGCCAGACTACTGGGCTGGGGGAGGAACACCCTTACCCGCAAACTGAAAGAGCTGGGCATGGAATAGCGTCCGCCCTCTGAGCCTGCAGGCACTGTCTGCAGGCTGTTTGGTTAAATCACCCGCGAATATTGCTGCTGGCGGACTCTGGTGCGCAGATAACGGTCGAAACACATACAAATATTGCGGATCAGTAAACGTCCGCGGGCCGTCACCCGCAGTTCGCGCTGCGACAGAGTAACCAGTCCGTCCTCAATAAACGGGGCCAGTAATTGCAGGTCTTCGGCGAAATAGTCTTCAAATACAATGCCCCACTGCTGCTCTGTCTGGCTGAAATTCAGGGTGAACTGGCAAATCAGTGCCTTAATGACGTCACGACGCAGGCAATCATCGCTACTGAGGCTGATACCCCGCCACAGGGCATTTCCCTGCGAGGCCACACGCTGGTGCCACTGGTTCAGGACTTTCTCGTTCTGCGCATAACTGTCGCCGATCATACTGATCGCAGACACCCCCATTCCCAGCAGATCTGTATCACCACAGGTGGTGTATCCCTGAAAATTCCGGTGCAGTACCCCGTTTCTCTGGGCTACCGCCAGTTCATCCTCCGGTAATGCAAAATGGTCCATACCAATAAACTGGTAACCGCCGGTGGTCAGGGTGTGGATAGTTTCCTGCAGAATAGCCAGCTTCTGCGCTGCATCCGGCAGGTCAGCACGGTGAATTTTACGCTGAGCAGCAAACAGTTCCGGCATATGGGCGTAATTAAACACGCTCAGGCGGTCGGGACGGAGTTCCAGTACCTTCTGTAAGGTAAACGCAAAACTGTCTGAGGTTTGCTTAGGCAGCCCGTAAATCAGGTCAATATTTCCCGACACAAACCCCAGAGCCCGTGCCCGGTCCATCAGTGCAAAAATAAAGGCTTCATCCTGCTCACGATTCACCAGCCGCTGGACCTGTTTATTAAAATCCTGCACCCCCATACTCAGCCGGTTAAAACCTTCGTCTTTAAGGTGATCGAGGACATCAAGCTCTATCTCCCGCGGGTCCAGTTCCAGCGACATCTCAGCCGAAGGGGAAAAGGTAAACTGCTGCCTTAACACGGCCATCAGCCGTGATATCTGTCGGGGGGTCAGAAATGTCGGTGTTCCGCCGCCCCAGTGCATCTGGGTGACAAGACGGTTTCTGAACAACGGTGCCCTGCTGCGGATTTCTGTTTCCAGACTATCGAGGTATTGGTCAGCTTTATGCGTCTGCCGGGTTACCTGTTTATTACAGCCACAGAAATAACAGAGCCGGTGGCAGAACGGAATATGGATATACAAGGACAGCGGGCGTTGCGGATAACGCTCAACAGCCTGCAGAAAGTGTTGTCCGGTAAAGTGCTGATCGAATTCCAGTGCTGTCGGATAAGACGTGTAGCGAGGGCCGGAGTAATTATATTTTTCGATGAGTGACTGATCCCACTCAATGCGTGGTAAAGACATATTCACTCCTTTCGATGACGGGGTCTGAAAGAAGCTCGCGTAGCGCCGGATAGCGGAGAAAGTTGCCTGCGGCCTAACCGCGATTTCAATCGGGACAGGCGACGTAGTTTACCCAATAACAACAGGATAAAACACGCATACAGCAGCGCAAAAATTGATCCCGGCCAAAACATAATGAAATATTCCAGGTTCGGACACAGGTAACGCCCTGTGTCCGGTCAGCACTCTTAGTTGCCCTTAAGTAAGCGGTACATATCTTCTTCCGCTTCCGGATCTTCTGCTGCGCTGCCATCGTCCAGATCAATACCCAGTTTTTCCATCAATACTTCGATGCGATCCAGAGTACTGTCCAGCCATGCCTGATCGTCTGTCGCCAGCTTTTCACCGTTTTCCAGCCGGTCGAGCAGCGCATCGAGGCGCGGGTTATTTTCCAGAGCGTCCAGCTCATCACGGGCACTCAGTGCCGGTGCAGCTTCACGGGGTTTGAGTGCCGGCTTTGCAGCAACCGGCCCTGCTGCCACTAACGGCACCGGCGTTTTACTGCCCAGACGCGGATCAGCGGCTTGTTTACCGCTGCGTTTACCTGCGCTCTGCTGCGCATCAGGGTTGCTGCGGTTACCCGATGACAGACCTTTACGTTTTTTCTGACGCTGGCGGTCACGGCCTTCCATATTCAGTTCAGCACGTGTTTTACGTTTATCGGCGGACTTACCCCGGGGGGATTTGGCGGGTTGTTTCATGGTGTTCAGTCTCAACTGTTTTTCTTTAGTATAGAATTGCGGCGAAATCTAGCAGAAACCAGCACAAGAAAAAAGCGACAGCTATCGCTGTCGCTCATTTCTGACTTTCTGCATAACAGAAAGCTGTGTATCTCACGTCCGGGTAAGATACTTATCTTATCCATCAGAGGTATTTCGTCCCGCTGCCTGTTCCGTGGCAGGTTGTGCCCGTCATCCGTTCCCTGAGCGATGAAGTCCCTGAGTCTCGTCCTGAGTGAGAAGTAATGTAGTCGATCTCTGAAATTCTGCAATCAGCAAACTATAATTCTGTCTGTCAGATCATATTTCCCTGATGATCTTTAAAATAAATTCACCTATCCCTGTGATGATTTCAGTAATGACTGACACAGCTAACCGCCGATCTGTTGCCGACTGTACCCGGTTCAGGGTACAGGCACTTTCCTGCTATAACAGGTATACTGCGGTTATTATCCTGAATTAATGATGCGGAGTTCGACCTTGTCTGGATGGAATTATCACGTTACCCATTTTGTTACCAGTGCCCCTGATATCCGCCACTTACCCACCGACAGTGGTGTGGAAGTGGCTTTTGCCGGACGTTCAAATGCCGGAAAATCAAGCGCATTAAACACCTTAACTAACCAGAAATCGCTGGCACGTACCAGTAAAACACCGGGCCGGACCCAGTTAATCAACCTGTTTGAAGTTGCCGACGGCATCCGGCTGGTCGACCTGCCCGGCTATGGTTACGCCGAAGTTCCGGAAGAGATGAAACTCAAATGGCAGCGCGCTTTAGCCGAGTATCTGCAAAAACGTGATTCCCTGAAAGGGCTGGTGGTTTTAATGGATATTCGTCATCCGATGAAAGAGCTCGATCAGCAAATGGTACAGTGGGCGGTCACCAGCCATATTCCGGTACTGGTGTTACTGACCAAAGCCGATAAGCTGGCATCGGGTGCCAGAAAAAAACAACTGAACCTGGTACGCGAACTGAGCCAGAAATTCGATGGGGATGTACAGATTGAGTTATTCTCCTCGCTGAAGAAATTAGGCGTCGATAAATTAACTCAGAAACTGGATAACTGGTTCAGTACGTATTCTATTACTGCCGAAGGTTTTGAAGAAAGTTAATCTTTCCCTGACGGTATTATCCGGATATTTCCGCAATAATTATTCCAATAAAAAACGCCCCGTTCACCTGAGTGAACGGGACGGCTAATATTCAGCCAAATCCGATTACGTGAAGTAAAAGGTCTGAAAGATAGAACATCTTACCTCTGTACCCTACATCAGAAAATGTACCTGATTTTTTCAGACCAAGAAAGCATTTTCTCGGTGATTTCGGTGTTTTATTTCAAGGTAAATCACAAAAAAACATTAAGACACTTGTAACTATTCAGAATTAATGCATGCCTGTTATAAAAACAATACTTTCCGGTAATTCAGATTAAAAAACTTTAAAAAATAATACTTTATCTTTTTTTTGCCCGCTGACAGCACTCAATATCTATAGATGAGTGTGAATGGTAAATTTATAACACAATGAAAAAAAACGAATTATTTCAAATGATCGGGTAAAAAATCCGTTAGCCACAAATTTATCAGTACAGAGTAAATTTTCGGTTTCTCGGGGAATTAAACACCTGAGGTTCATAAACATTAAACAGTAAAAAAAGTAACAATAAATTAACTTTATTGTTTATTACTGTCATTTTTACTGTATAGTGCAGCCCGTTTCCGGCACAGAAACAGTCTCTGCACAGCGGCTCCGGAACAGAAAAATATTATTAAAATCCTATAGTACGGGGTTATCTGCTCTATGCCCGCAGGCTGTTGTCATCAGATTTTTTGTGGACCATATCTAAAATTTGAATAATTCAATTATTCTCAGCACGATATTCCAAAACAATTAACGGCCTGACTCATACAGTAAAACTCCCGATATTTAATAAGAATAACTATCATGACCAAATATAACGCAGTGCGCAGCCCCCTGAAAAAAAACATGCTATTAAGCCTGATTATTCTGGGTGCATCGGCTTATCCGGCAATCAGTTCTGCCGCTGATGCCTTCAGTGCGGCATCACCATGGATGTTTGGTGACTGGGGCGGAACCCGCTCGCAACTGAAGCAGGAAGGTGTGGATTTCCAGGTCAACTACACCATGGAATCGGCATCTAATCTGGCAGGTGGCTATCACACGGCAACCACTGCCCGTTACAGTGACCAATGGGGTTTTGGCGTTAACCTCGACCTGCAGAAACTGCTTAACTGGAATGATGCAGAATTCCAGATGACCATCACCAATCGTGACGGTAAAAATCTGTCAGACCAGATAGGCGATCCGCGCACTGGTATGTTGTCTTCCGTTCAGGAAGTCTATGGCCGCGGACAGACGTGGCGCCTTACTCAGTTCTGGTTACGTAAAGGATTTTTTGATCATATGCTGGATGTCAAAGCAGGTCGTCTGACCGTGGCTGAAGACTTCGACACTATTGACAGTAAGTTCCAGAACCTGGCATTCGGCAATGGCCAGGCAGGTAACTGGCGCGGTGACCACTGGTATAACTGGCCCGTATCACAGTGGGGTGGCCGCGTTAAACTGAATATCACCCCTGAGGTATTTATGCAGGTCGGTTTCTACAACCAGAACCCGTATAACTATGATCGCGGAGATGGCTTCCGCCTGGAATTCAGCCCGACGGTGGGTAATCTCGTGCCGGTGGAACTCGGCTGGACCCCGAAACTGGGCGCAGATAACCTGCCGGGTAATTACCGTCTGGGTTATTACTACTCTTCAGCCAATGACAATGTCTATGGTTCATGGCGTAACGCAGGCTACCATGATACGGCACATGCCTATGGCGGCTATCTGGTGGCGCAACAACAACTGACCAGCTGGCACGGCAGCGTTAACCGTGGCCTTACCCTGACGGTTCAGGCCGTGATGAATGACCATAAAACGTCTAAAACAGATAATTACCAGGCGATTGCGTTAACCTGGAAAGGGCCGTTTGATGCCCGTCCGGAAGATGAAATTGGTGTCGGTGCGGCGCGTATTCATGTCAACTCCAGCTACACCCGGATGTTACGCGATGAAAACCACTTTTATGGTGTAAACAGCTATAACAGCCCGACCTATCTGCCGGTACAAAGCGGTGCGGAATATGACTATGAAGTCTATTACAACGTCCAGGCCACCCGCTGGTTACAGGTTCGTCCGAATCTGCAGCTCGTCACCGCGCCCGGCGCCGTCAGCCGGGTGAAAAATGCCTTTGTTGGCGGTCTGAGCGCGAATATTAACTTCTGATCCTGCCCCGCGAAAGGCTGCCTGCGCAGCCTTTCCTTATGATATTTTCCCGTCCCCCATTACACTGACTTTCCGATAAACTATCCTGTTGTATCAGGCAGAGCCGTTGTGCTGACCGATAAACATGATGATCAGACGTCAGAATGACCCGATGGAGGCCCGGTAGTGAACTCAGCCAATCACAGAGTCCGGATAGTGGATGCCCAGACACTATCTGATGACTGGTACTTACTGAAAAAATATACTTTTGATTTTCAACGTCATGATGGTTCCTGGCAGCGGTTACATCGCGAAGCTTACGATCACGGTGACGGTGCAGCGCTGCTGTTATATAACCGTCAGCGGAAATCCGTGATCCTGACCCGGCAGTTCAGGCTTCCGGCCTTTATCAACGGCAGCGATGGTATGTTAATTGAAGTCGCGGCAGGACTGCTGGAAGGTGAACATCCCGAAGAGCGGGTCCGTAAAGAAGCCGAAGAAGAAACCGGCTACCGGATCAACAATATCGAAAAAGTGTTTGAAGCATGGATGAGCCCGGGATCGGTCACCGAAAAATTACACCTGTTTATCGCGGAATATCATCCCGGAGATCAGGTCAGTGACGGAGGCGGACTGCCTGAGGAAGGCGAAGACCTTGAAGTGCTGGAAATGTCTTTCAGCGACGCATTAGCCGCAATGCAGTGCGGGTCAATTAATGACGCTAAAACAATTATGCTGCTGCAATATGCGGCCCTGAACAAACTGATGTAACTACTTCTGACTGCCGGAAGAATCATTGCCGGCAGTCAGAAAGCCCGCGGTTACACCAGCACTGTTTTCAGCAAATGATCAGCCAGCCGTAAGGTTAACGCGGCCCCGGTCAGGGTCGGGTTCATACAGGATGCTGAAGGCATAACACTGGTCCCGGCAATATAGAGATTCGGGTGGTCATGCGTCCGGCAATCGGCATTAACCACCGAAGTTGCCGGGTCATCGCCCATAATAGTGGTGCCCATTATGTGCTGACGGTCCTGATAACCCGTATCAATTTTCAGTATCTTCCCGCCAAGTAACTGTGCAAAATTGGCAAAGTCTTTCAGTCCTTCTTCCTTACCCGCCTGCCAGTAATCCGTAACACTGTAGGATATTTCAGGTAACGGGATACCGATGGCATCCGTTTTGCTCTTACTCGGGACCACCCGGTTTTGCGCCAGTGGCAGTGTCTCAAAATCTATCGCAAAGTTCAGCGAGCGGGCTGACAGGGTACGTAGCTGTTCATCCAGTTCACTCCCCAGTACGCCTTTACTGAGCAACTCTGAGGCATAATCAGCCGTCGGTACGGTATTACGGACTTTGATTTTGTAACTCGGGAATTTTTTCCTGAACTCGCCATCCCGATGGTTCAGGTAGACCAGCAGCTCAGTCGGCCCCTGACCCGGCCACACATCCTCTGCCATCATAAAGTTCATACTGATACCCGTATGCCCCATCAGATTACGCCCCACCTGATCGGAAGAGTTAGCAATACCATTGGGGTATTTTTCTGAGGTCGACATCAGTAATAATTTAGGCGATTCAATGCCATAAGCTGCCACAATAAACAGGTCTGCGCTCAGAGAATGCTCAGAAGCATCGGGTTTTTTATACCAGATACGGGTAATTCTGCCCTGCTCATCGGCCTCTATTTTATAGACCACCGAGTTATCCAGCAGGGTTGCCCCCAGCCGTTCCGCCTGGTCAATATGCATAGACCCGTCATATTTGGCCCCGATCGGACAGACCGGATTACAGTTGTTGTTCCCGGCACATACCGGGCGGTTGCCCCACGGCCGGGTTGCCCGGCCATTAGGCTCCAGTACCGGGTGATAGCCGCCCTTACCTAATAGCTCACTCAGCCGGTCAAACATATAACTGGTTGGCAGACCTGGCATCGGGAAAGGCCTGGAACGCGGTGGCCAGGCATGCCCGCCATGGCCACTTTCATCCTGCCCGTCGACCCCGGAAACACCCAGTGCATATTCGGCTGCACAATACCACGGTTCCAGTTCATCATAGTCGAGTGGCCAGTCCCGGCCGTGACCATACAGGCTCTGTAATTTAAAATCGTTCGGGATCATCCGCCATAATGCCGAGCCAAAATGCCAGGTGGTGCCGCCCACCACCCGCAGATATTTAGTCGGGTATTTTACCGGCCCCATCTGCTGTAAGTAGTCTCCGTAAGTCGATGGGACATAAGGCAAATCGGGATACGGCGACCCGACCCCCTGCAGCTTCATATTGGTCAGAGACATTTTAAACGGCGAATTCCGGAACCGGTCGACAATCTGCTGGCGGGTCACCCGCGGACCGGCTTCAACAATAATCACCGATTTTCCGGCACCAGACAGCTGCGTCGCCAGCAGCCCTCCCATCACACCGGAACCAATAATAATGACATCTGCATCTTTTTTATTCTGACTCATACGGCCGGCCCCTGGTATGCGGGTTTATTATCAACAGCGGCCCAGGAAAGCGGGCCACTGCCATAGGTTGGCACCACAAGAATGCCGCGGGCAGGCAGATACATCATCGCTTCTGCATACGCGATAAGCTCCGGTTTGTCGTTACTTCCGACCACCCCGGTATACCAGGCAGAAATGATCTGCGCTGCCGCCTGCCGCAGATCCGACCCGACGGGATTATGCTGCAAAAACGGGTCAATATTCCGGTATTTTCCCGGCCGGATATCCTGCTGCAACAGTGCCAGCTTCCGGGGAAACTGATCATCATGGCGATGTAGCGCATCGTAATAACGCGCAGCCAGTAGCGGGTTTACCCGGCGGTTAACCAGAAATTCGGACAGCGGAATAAATCCGCTGTCATGTAACTCAGCCGCGGCAGCGCGTACCGCAGGAAATAACGAACCACACAACCCCGCCACCGACAAAATCCCCATTCCCTGTAGCAGGCGGCGGCGGGAGATAGCCGATGGATGATTATTTACGGACATGTTTCCCCCTTCTGCGTAATGCACTCACGATCAGCAGCAGAATCAGCACCAGAATAACGGCCCCCGCCGTCAGTATCGCCGGATGAGACAGGTAAGCAATCGCCGGTGTTGGGCCGCCTTCACGCAGGGTTTTCACCTGGTCAGCAGTGACTGTCAGTGCCGCGTTACCGTAATTTTTCAGAACGTAATTGGCCACCGCAGCGATCTGCTGATCAGTCAGCCGGTCGGCAAAAGAGGCGGCGGGGCCAAAGGCAGGCATTGCCACATACTGATCACCCGTATGACGGCGGACACCGAACAATATGGTGGCAACCAGGTTGTCCGGCTGTGCCGCTCCGGTCGCACTGTTATGAAATAACGACGGGTAAAACTGGCTGCCTTCACCATTCGCCTGGTGACAGTTAGCACAGCTGTTGCTGAATATCTGCCACCCGGCATCCGGATGCTCAGTAGCACGCAGTGCCGCTTCACTGTCAGAAGCTGCCCCCTGAGTAAAGCGAGACGTGAGAGCAGTTGCCGTGGAAGGCGGCACCTGACGCAGCCAGAGAACTATCGCCCGTAAATCCTCATCACTCAGATACTGCAGGCTGTTTTCAATAGCTTCCGCCATTGGCCCGGCGGCCTGTGCTTTACCCGCGACATGTCCGGTTTTCAGATACTGAACCAGTTCGTCATCGGTCCAGCTGCCGATACCGGCGGTCTTATCAGAGGTGATATTCGGCGCATACCAGCTGCCCACCTGTCCGCCGGATAAGGCCTGATCATTTTTCTGCCCCATCAGGAAGTTACGTGGTGTATGGCAGGCATCACAGTGCGCCAGCCCGTTGACCAGATAATTACCGCGATTCAGCTGTGCTGATTGCCGGCTGTCCGGTGTAAAAGGCTGGCCACCGGCAAACAGCATATTCCATATGGCCATACTGCTGCGGATGGAAAACGGGAAAGGCAGTTTTGTTGCCGGTACGGCAATATTCACCGCAGGAACATCATGCATAAAGTACTGATACAGCGCATGAATATCACTATTCGTCAGTTTACTGTAGGCGGTATAGGGCATTGCCGGATAGAGGTGGTCACCGCGGGCGTTAATCCCCTGACGCACCGCCCTGGCAAACTGGGCTTCCGTATAATGGCCGATCCCGTCGGTTACTGAAGGGGTAATATTACTGGCAATAATGTTCCCCATCGGCGAGGCAATCGCATAGCCTCCGGCCATCGGTGCTCCGTCATGGGGTGAGTTATGGCAGGCTCCGCAATCAGCGGCCACGGATAAATATTTTCCCTGCTCAATTATCGACGATGCCGGAGGATGGTCAGCGGCCTGCACCCCTGCCCCCGAAAACACCGAGAGCCCGATAATTAAAGCCAGACTGGTTGGTCTCACTTTTATACTCCTGCTCATTGCTTCAGTTATTTATCACCACACCTGCCCGGGGTTTCCGCACACTGCCGGACACCACAAACAGAAAATTAAAAAAATTTAAGGTATTGTTATCTAATAAAATTAACTGGATTTTTGAGTTATTATTTAAAAAACAGTAACGAGACCAGCCCTGCCGCAATCAGCGGGCCAACCGGAACACCTTTAAAAAAAGCCACACCGATAATTGTGCCAACCAGTAAACCGCCAACAATGCCCGGTTGCAGGGACAGAAAAGAAACCCCCCGCCCGCCAAGCCAGGACACGAAAATACCAATCACAATTGCAGCGACAGATTTCCAGTCAGCCAGGGTACGGACCAGGGCCCGCAGTGTCATATCGCCATTAGCCAGCGGGGCTATTACACCCACCGTCAGAATAATAATGCCGATATTCACACCCTGAGTTTCGATAAACGGAAAAAAGCGGGCCAGCGGAGTGATCCTGATGACCAGCAGAATTACTGCTGCATAAACCACCGCCATATTGTGGCCAATCATGCCCAGTGCTCCGATCAGCAGCAACAACAGGCAGGGAAGTAAACTATTCATGGTGTTTTCCCGCCATCACTGTCCTCCACCCTGTTATCGATCTGTCCGACACAATCAGAGAAAAATCAGCCTGATATTCGTTGTTTTAAAGCCTGTACTGCAGCATGGGGAGCCGTCAGCACCGGAGTGCTGACTTTTTCCTGCACCGCCGTTAATGCCCCGGAGGTGGAAAAATGCGCCAGCATAATGACATCACAGTCGGCCAGTTCCGGGGCCCTGTCAGCCACCAGCTGATTATGCTGGTGCGCATTGCCGCGGCGTAACAGATCTATTGCATCCTCCACCACCAGGGTTTTCAGGGTGGCATCACTGTTTTGTTGTCTGGCATAGTCCGCAAATTCTGCTTCCATAGTGACAACTGCGGGGGCAAAGGTTGCCAGCATACCAATACGTTTTCCGGCATTTAACGCTTCGGCAAACATGGCTTCATTCGGTTTAAGTACCGGAACTGGCAGCTGTTCGGCCAGCAGTTCTATCGCCGGGCCAAAGGCCGAACAGGTGACTAATATCGCCGACGCACCGGAAGCATATGCATAGTGACCGAATTTAACAAACCTATCACATAATGAAGCAGAGAGTGCTTTTTCTTTGGCACGGTCAGTCGTCAGGCTGTCATCAAGTAAATTAACCAGTAATGCCTCAGGCCATCGCTGTTCAAAAGCACGGTGAACAGGCGCCATTGCTACAGGAGTGGCATGCAGTAAGGCTATCCGTTGTGTCATCCGGTCCTCCGGGTCAGGGTGAATCAGAAAAAAATCTGCTCATTTCACTGGAGATTCTACTGCAGATATCAAATGTAATGGCTTACAAAAAAGTTATTATGGTGACGGGTGTCACAAAAAAATATGAACAGGATGTTAATTTACATTCCGGCAGCACAGAGTGTTACTGGTATTTTTGTAATCGCTTACATTCAACATCAGCGCCGGTCTGTTATCGGCCCTAAGGATGACTACTTCATGACCGTATCTCTTACTCCCGCCCCCCGGGAAAAATCGTCAGCAACGCCTGTGAGCCAGTCCCGCCCGGCAAACACCGTTGCGCATCAGTTTCGCGATTTACTGGCGCTCGACGATTTTGAACGTCATGCCAGAAAACGCCTGCCAGAGATGATTTATCAGTATGTCGCAGGCGGTGTCGAAACCGGCCGCGGGATTAGCGGGAATTTTGAGGCCTATCAGCAATATGCTTTTCTTCCACGGATGTTCCGTGATATTTCAGGAAGAGACCAGAGTACCGGGTTGTTCGGTAAGCACTGGCGGCATCCCTTTGGTATCGCCCCGCTGGGCGGGGCATCTTTTGTTTCTTACCGGGCAGATATGCATCTGGCGCGGGCCGCCAGACTTATGGATGTCCCGATGATCCTCAGTGCATCATCCCTTATCCGGCTGGAAGATGTGATTGCAGAAAATCCGGATGCCTGGTTTCAGGCCTATCTGGCAGGTGATCAGCCGCGGATTGACCGGCTGATCGGGCGGGTGGAACAGGCGGGTTACCAGACACTGGTGGTTACCGGAGATACCCCTATGCTTGGTAACCGTGAACACAATACGCGCAGCGGTTTCAGTATGCCGATCCGGATCACTCCCAAAGTGATGTGGCAGAGTGCGACCAGCCCCCGCTGGCTGCTGGGGACAGTGGCAAAAACCTATTTGCGTCACGGGGCTCCGCATTTTGAAAACACAGATGCTGAGCGCGGCCCGCCGATGATGTCGAACAAAGTACGTAACACCCACGCCAGGGACAAACTGAACTGGACACATGTTGAAGCTATACGCCGCCGCTGGAAAGGTAACCTGGTAATTAAGGGCCTGATGACCCCGGCCGATGCCTTTATCGCCCGTGACTGTGGCGCCGATGCGGTGATCCTGTCTAATCACGGCGGCCGGCAACTGGACTATACGGTGCCGCCGCTGCATACCCTGCCGGAAATAGCTGCCGGTAAAGGGACAATGAAAGTCATTATTGACAGCGGGATCCGCCGTGGTACGGATGTACTGAAAGCAATGGCGCTGGGTGCTGACTTCGTATTTCTGGGACGCCCGTTTCTGTATGCCAGTGTTGTCGGAGCGACAGCCGGCATCGAACATGCCATGCATATCCTGAGAGATGAAATTGACCGGGATATGGCGCTGGTGGGCGTAACAACCCCGGCGGCGCTGAATAAAAGTTATCTGCGTCGCGGTCCCTGGTTTGATAAGGACCTGTAACCGGCCTGCAGGCCGGTTTTCTGACCAGCCGACTATTGCGGAGCCGAACCGGTACTGCCGCGAATAATCAGCTGCGGGGTAACACAGGACAGGGACTCTGCAGGATGACCGTTCAGGGTGGCCAGCAGGTAACTGGCAGCTAAACGGCCTATACCTGCCAAATCCACCCGCATGGTGGTTAACGGATGCTCCAGATGCTCAGCGAATTCGTAATCATTAAATCCGGTGATCGAGATATCATTCGGAATACGTAAATACCGTTCTTTTGCTGCACGCATTGCGCCAAATGCCAGTAAATCATTACCGCAAATCACCGCCGTCGGTGGCTGTGGTCCGTCCAGCAGACGGAACATTGCCTGGCGGGCATCATTCATCGTGAAAGCATTTTCGATACAATTCTCTGCAGCCAGAGATAAACCGGCATGCTGCAGCCCCTGACGGATCCCTTCCAGCCGCTCTGACAGGCGATCATTTGACGGCGGACTGCCGAATATCACCGCAAAATGCCGGTGTTTCAGCGCCAGAAGGTGTTGCAGCAATTGCTGTGAGGCCAGAATACTGTCATAACCCACTGCCGGTCGCTGCGGATCGATAGAAAAGGTCTGAATACAGGGGATCGGGTGCTGTTGCAGGCGCTTCCATAGCTGCGGGTGGTGGGTATGCCCCACCAGCATCAGTGCATCAACACCATATTCCAGCAATTTATTAACTTCATTCAGCTCAGTATCCATATCGAAATCTGAGTTTGCCAGCAGCAGGGTATAGCCCTGCTGATGAATAATTTTCTGGAAAGCATCAATCGGCCGGGAGAAGGTTTCAATTGCCAGGGTCGGGACCACCGCCCCGATGGTCATACTTTTACGTGAAGCCAGCGTTCTGGCGGCGCGATTAATCACATAGCCCAGCTCTTTACAGGCCTTTTCGACCGCTGTTTTTCTTGACTCCCGGACAATAGCACTGCCATTAAGTACCCGGGAGACGGTCGCCGTTGATACACCGGACAACCGGGCGACATCTTCCAGAGAAACTCGTGCCGGGGTGATTTTATCAGCCATCATCCATCTCCTAAAAAGTGATGCTCTCCACAAATTTTATACAGAAACCGGCCAGTGCAATGAAAGCGCTTACTTTGACCTTGACTGGTATTTGTAATCGCTTACTTTACGTAATGTTAATGAGTTGGGTTAATTAAATATAACAGAGATACAAAATTTACCATTCATTAACAAACTGATGATGCCAAATCATCTCTCTGCCTACCCTGCATATAACAAGTCACACCAGAGCAGACATAACTGACGGGTGATAATTGTAAAGGAAAATCTCATGCGCAAGTACCCAAAAATACGCTGGATGATGATACTTTTCTGCTTTTTTGCCATCGCAATCAACTATATCGACCGGATAAATCTGGCGATTGCGGCACCGCATATCAAAAAAGATCTCGGGCTGGATGATACCTCGATGGGGCTGATCCTCGGTGCCTTTTTCTGGACCTACGCACTGATGCAAATTCCTGCCGGGCGCATTATTGACCGGCTGGGTACCCGTATCGGCCTGGCGGTCGCCGTCGGCTGGTGGTCACTTTTCACCGTATTCACCGCCTTTGGCCGCGGTTTTACTTCACTTTTTATTTCCCGGTTGTTACTGGGGGTCGGTGAATCCGGCGGTAATCCCGGTTGTGCTAAGGTTGTCGCCTGCTGGTTTGCCAAAAAAGAGCGGGCCACCGCCAGTGGTATCTTTGATGCCGGTCCGCGGGCAGGCAGTGCGCTGGCATTGCCTCTGGTCGCCTGGCTGATCAGTGCCCGGGACTGGGAAACCTCTTTTGTGGTTACCGGGGCGCTGGGATTAGTCTGGGTCGTTATCTGGCTGATGTTTTATCGTGACCCCGAAGAAAAACAGGGACTGGATGAAACAGAACGCCAGAATTTGCTCGAAGACCGTAAGATGGTCATTTCCAGCCCCGATGAAAAAATAAAACTCAGGACACTGTTCCGCCATCGTACCGTGTGGGGCATGATGATTGGCTTCTTTTGTATGAACTTTGCCACCTATTTCTTCGTCACCTGGTTTCCCACTTACCTGACAATGTCACAGGGCTTCTCCCTGAAAGAACTGGGTACCCTCGGTGCTATCCCTGCGCTGATGGGGATCCCCGGCAGTCTGCTGGGCGGGCTGACTTCTGACTGGTTATATAATAAAGGCTTCAGCCTGACGGCTGCCCGTAAGACCTGTTTAATTGCCGGTATGCTACTCTCTTCGGTGATCGCCTTTGCCGCATTCACCTCAAGCATCACCCTGATCCTGACGTTATTTTCCCTGACCTACGCCGGACTGGCCTTTACCGCCGCTAATATCTGGACTCTGCCAGCTGACGTGGCTCCGGGCTCCGGTTATGTCGCCACACTGGGCGGGATCCAGAACTTTGCCGGTAACCTCGCGGGGATTGTGACCGCCTCCTTTACGGGGGTGATGCTGAGTATCAGCCATGGTTCTTTTGTGGTTCCGCTGGTGGTGGCGGGTGGTATCTGTCTGTTTGGTGCCATCACTTTTATGTTCATTATGGGCAAAGTTGAGCCACTGGATCTCGGTGGCGGAGACCCGCAGTCCCCCCAGCCTGTTGCCCGGCCGGGAAGTACTTACTGATATTGTTGTCAGCGGATCACGCCATTTACCCCATCAATGAGGTTCCGAATGAAAAAGATATTATTCACTGCGGCCCTGGTCGGCTTATGTTCTGTGGCTGCCAGTGCCGCCGCAACACCACAGACCTTTGTCTATATTTCCAATGCCGCAAGCGGGACAATCTCTGCCTGGGCGCTGGATAAGCACAGTCAGACGATGCAGCCT
This sequence comes from Tatumella sp. JGM94, assembly GCF_018257595.1. Classification (NCBI taxonomy): domain Bacteria; kingdom Pseudomonadati; phylum Pseudomonadota; class Gammaproteobacteria; order Enterobacterales; family Erwiniaceae; genus Tatumella; species Tatumella sp. JGM94. Next base: position 161,894 of record NZ_JAERJN010000004.1, read on the forward strand.
GTCGCTACCTATCCTGCGGCAAAACAAGTGATGTCATCCGTGGTATCACCCGATAAAAAAACTCTGTACGCAGCTATCCGCAGCAAGCCTTATCGGGTAATGAGCTGGCACATTGCGGATAACGGAACACTGACACCTGCCGGCGAAACGCCTCTGCAGGACAGCATGGCCTATATATCACTGGATCGCAGCGGGCATTACCTGTTATCAGCTTCGTACGGCGGGGACCTGTTTACGGTAAATCGCATCAATGACAAAGGACAGCCCGAAGCACCTCCGGTACAGATTGTCCATACGGGTAAACGCGCTCACTGTATTCAGACTGACCCGACGAACCAGTTTTTATATGTATCACTGCTGGGTGCTGACCAGTTCTTACAATATCGTTTTGATCCGTACAGCGGCAAAGTCACTCCGGCAACACCACCCGCCGTCAATATTCAGCATGAAGCTGCCACCGGTCCGCGTCACTTTATCTTTGCCCCCCGGCCGGCGGACGACGGTAACCATTATATTTATCTGCTCACAGAGATGGCCGGTAATATTCAGAAGCTGAAACTGAACAGGGATGGTACCGTGACACCACAGGAAGCCACGCCTTCTATTGCACCGGAAATCGCCGCCACGATGCAGAAAGGCGAAGCCAGGCCACTGACCGGCGATTTTGACCTGCCCGATACCCCGAAACCACGCATCTGGCAGGCCGATATCCATATGACTCCTGACGGGAAGTTCCTCTACTCCACTGAACGCACCAATAGCCTGCTGACAGCGTTCTCAGTCTCCCCGCGGGACGGAAGCCTGCATTTAATCCGCAGTATTCATACCGAAAAACTCCCGCGCGGTTTTGCCATTGATAACAGTGGCCGTTTCCTGATTGAAACCGGCCTGCAGTCTGACCACTTTTCTCTGTACCACATTGATCAGCACTCCGGTGAACTGACACTGCTCTCGCGTTATCCGTCCGCTGAAGGTGCCAACTGGGTCACAGTGGTAGAAGGTTAACCAACGGTATTAAAAGTGATTATTCATGAGGGTGTTAAGATGCCGAAAAAAACGCGATGCCTGCCGGGTCTGCTGCTTGCCACCTTAAGTATGCCGCTAATCAGTCAGGCGGCAGAAAAAGTCGTCCCGACTCACCTCGAACCTCTGCACCATGTGATCCTGGAAAATCAGTATCTCACGGTGATGCGGGTGATGATCCCGCCGGGGGTCTCCACCCTTTTCCACCAGCAACACCTTGATTATGTGAATACCCACATTGATGGCAGTCCGGTCACGATTGCTTATCCCGATAAGCCGCCGGTCAGCAGCGTAATGGCAAGTGGTAACGTGAAGTTTGGTGCTCATCAGGGAAAACAGGATATTGATAAAGTCACCAATACCGGTCAGACAGTCAACCAGCAGGTGGCGTTTGAAATCCGCCAGCACGGCCCGTTGCATTTTGCTGAAGCACGCCGCCCCGCTCTACCGCAATTCAGCCAGGTCCTGGATAAACCAACGGTCAGGGGCTGGAAAGTCACCCTGCAGCCGGGAGAGAGTACCACGCCTTACCGGCAACACGGACCGGGGGTTCGGGTGTTCTTCACCGAAGGACGTGTTCTGATCAGTGAACCAGGAAAACCTAATCATGACAGAGAGTTATGGGTACATAAGGGGGATGCGTTTCTGACTTATCCGGGAGAGACCGGGATGACCGATGGAGGCGACAGCACGATGATATTTAATGATTACGAGCTTCGCTGATCTCCCGACAGCACCGTTCCCGGAAAGCGGGACCGGTGCTGTCGGCCTCAGAAACTACGCTGACGGGCTGTGCGGGTGTGAACTCCTAAGGCACACACGCAGAACAGAACGGCGGACAGAATAGAAACCATCGCGACAGAATATTGCGCTGCTTTCAGATAACACACCGTACTGCAGATAACAGAAAACAGCCAGCTACTGAGCAAGCAACCCGGCGCATAACGTCCCTGTCCGGCAATCATCCAGCCAATGATCGCGCCACCGATCCCCGGCACCACAATACCCAGTAAACTTAACCAGTTCACCAGCCAGTTACTGATCCCGGCCAGTGCCAGGCCAGTCCCCGTGATCCCTAAAAGGACAACTAATTGGCGGAAACTCAGTGGGATCACCGAACTCCAGCCAGAGGCGGCATTATATAAGCCATGCGTCGCGACCGAAGCACAGTTAATCACGAAGAATACTGCGGCAAATACCGCAAATAAGGAACCGGACCGGGCCAGTAAATGGGCAAAATCACCATCAGTCGCCTCACCGGTGGCGGCAACCACCCCGCCCAGTAACATCGGCAGGATATTCGCCACAGGAAAAGCTGCCAGAGACGCAATAACCGCCTGGAAAGGTGTTTTTGACCAGCGGGTAAAATCTGCGGTCAGCGTTCCCGAGTCAACAAACACCGAAATAGCCATCGTAACGCCAATACCCAGAGCCAGGCTATGGCCGGAAGGCGGAGTATAGTCCAGCACCTGCTGCCAGCTATGGTGCCGGAAATTAAGTCCCACACTCACAGCACCGGTAATAATAAACAGCACGATAGAGATAATACTGACCGGTTTCAGCATTTGCATACCGGCCATTGACAGCAGCGTAAATACTGCACCTGCCGCCACCACTGACCAGCCTGAAGGCCATCCGAGCAGACTATTCAGTCCGTGGCCTGCCAGCCCGGTCTGCACTGCAAACCAGCCGACCACCAGCCCGGAAAGAAATACCGCAATCAGTTTCGCCCCCACAGGACTGAAGATTTCCCGGCAACTTAAGGCAAAGGTTTTCCCCTGCTTTGCCGCCAGAGCACTCAGGCAGGCAACATACACTGCAAGTATAATATTGCCGGTGATGATCGCCTGCATACCGCGGATAAAGCCGAGACTGGTGACAATTTGTGCTCCGACAAAAGCACCCACCATCACCATCGGGAAACCGGCCCACACGACTGCGACAGAAAACAGACTTTTGCGGGCAGCCGCAGGGACTGCCTCGTGTTCATACTCACCGGATGATTCAGACACGATATCAATTACCTTACAGAAAGAAGCCTGTAAGGAATGATGCAAAAGTTACGCCAGGTGTCTGAGGGCCTGTTTTCAGTGCTCGTCGCTGGCGGGTTTGATCAATATCCCGCCACAGTGCACAAAAATAATGCAGCTTACTGTTTCCAGGCATTCAGGGAAGCCTGTGACCACGAACCATAGGCCGCATTAGGCAGTATGATCCAGTCATCAGCGAAATGTGCTTCATTATCACGCACTAGCTGACGTTGCTGTTCGGTGGTTTTTTTATTTTTAAATTGTGCAGAAAAGTCCGGCAGACTGTCCCCGAACAGCATAATGATCTGGTAATGCTGACGGATGGCCTCTCTGCGCACCTGTTTAGAGGCAGTGTCCAGCTGCACACTATCATCAGAGACCTGAGGCAGACCTAAGGCCCTCAGGGTCGCGAGGGTCTGATTTTTATTTGCCTGAGAGCGGTCCGAGACATAAAAAATACGGACTTTTTTATCGCTGACTGTCTGCAAAAATTCCTTCGCCCCCGGAATCAGGCCCGGGTGCCCTGATTTCTCCCACGCATCCCAGGTATCCCACCGGGTATAGTCATGACAATTTTCCATATCTCTGACCAGCAGCGGCGAATTATCCAGCACAGTTTCATCGAGATCCATCACCACCGCTGCTTTTTCCGGAGACGCTAAGTGCGCGGCTTTCTGCAGGAAATCCTGACGGGCAAATTTATAGGTTTGTAACTGCAGAGCCATTATCTCTGCCGATTTTTGCTGATAACGCAGCGCCATTTCATACGCTTTCGGGGTATACAGGGCAGGTGCTTCTGCCGCATAAGACGTTACAGTGACCAGCGGTAATACGATCAGCGGCAGTGCTTTTAACAGGTTTTTCATCGGGTTCGGATTCGCTCTCAGTGAAAGATGGCAGACATAGTAGGTACCAGAGATGACACTTTTATGATCATCAGTACCCGCGTGGCCAGGCTTGTCCGGGAGTAAGAAACTTCGGTAATATCATTGAAATGATAACTATTCGCATATTAATATGCCGTCTGATATTTAGCTGCGATGTTTATTGTGATGACCGATTCTGCCATACCACCGTCCGGCCTGACCGTTGATACACTCTACCATACACATTATGGCTGGCTGACGTTATGGCTGACCCGAAAAATGCACTCGGTTTTTGACGCAGAAGATATTGCACAGGATACCTTTGTCCGGATTCTGGGTTCCCGGCAGCGCGACACTATTCGTGACCCGCGTTCGTTTCTGTGTACCGTTGCAAAACGCGTCATGGTGGATCTGTTCCGTCGCCAGGCGCTGGAAAAAAACTATCTCGACATGCTGGCTAACTTACCCGATGACCAGCTTCCTTCCGCGGAATGCCGGCAGATACAGTTGCAAACCCTGCAACTGCTGGATCAGATGCTGGATACCCTGAGTGACAAAGCACGCCGGGCTTTTCTGTTATCACAACTGGAAGGATTACAGTATCGCGATATCGCCTTACGGCTGGGGGTTTCTGTCAGCGCCGTCAAAAAATATATCGCGAAAGCGACAGAGCATTGTCTGATCTTCAGACTGGAGCATGGCCTGTAATGCAGACATCCCTTTCTGATGCCCGAAAAACAGCCCTGCGTTCAGCGTCATACTGGTACGCACAATTAAATGATCCGCAGGTCACAGCACAACAAACGGCAAAGTGGCAACAGTGGTATTCAGGTCATGCGGATAATCAATGGGCCTGGCAACAGGTTGAATCCCTGCGCCAGCAACTGAACATCATTCCGGCCCATACCGCCGGCTGCTTACTGCAGGATCCCCCGGCAACACGGCGTTCGGTACTGAAAGGGATTGTCATGCTGGCCGGTGCAGCCACTGCCGGCTGGCCGTTATGGCATTCTGAACTGGCAGAAGCTATGCGGGCCGATTATCACACGGCTAAAGGTCAGATGCTTCAGCAGTCCCTGACCGACGGCACCCTGTTTGCTCTGAATAGCGACAGTGCCGCCAATGTCCGCTTTGATCGTCAGCAGCGGCTGGTTGAATTGTTATATGGTGATATTGCCATCAGCACCGGTAAAGACCCGGCTGGCCGGCCATTTCGGGTACTGACCCGGCCAGCATTACTGACCGCACTCGGCACACGCTTTTCGGTACAACAGCGCGATAATGGCGTTGTGCTGAGCGTCAGTGAACATGCCGTAGAAGCCGTATTACAGAAAGATCCCCGCCAACGGCAACGGGTTCAGCAGGGGGAAAGTTTACTGATTCAGCGTGACGGGTTTTCTGCTCTCCGGCCTGCGGACCCGCATGACAATGACTGGGTCAAAGGTATGATCAGTTTCAGTGACCAGCCGCTGAGTCGTGTTATCACCGCCTTATCCGGCTATCATTCCGGATTATTACATTGTACCGCATCAGCAGCAGACCTGAGGTTAAGCGGTACTTTTCCGGCGTTTAATACAGATGCCGCGCTTAAAGCCATCGCCTCTGCCCTTCCGGTTAAAATTCAATATATTACAAAATACATTATCGTTATAAGTGCAATAAACTGAATAATTCTCATAAAAATTCGTATTTATTGTTGTCCTTTTTAGTTTTTCATTCGACTCCATCAGTGACGATATAAAAATAATGACGGAGATAGCATGAAAACTTCAGATACCACTTCCGGGAACCGTACCAGGCAGTCACATTCTCTGGCTCTGTGGCTGCGCATTTGTCTGCTGACAGGGACAGGTATTTTCAGCGCCGGCAGTTATGCAGAGACACCCCCGGCCATCCGCCACTATCAGTTACCGGCAGGAACCCTGGATAACGTTCTGAACCAGTATGCCGCACAAAGCGGAATCACATTATCCATTGATGCCAGCCTGACGCGCGGTAAGCAAAGCCAGGGGCTGCAGGGAGATTATACGGCAATCAATGCCTTACAGGCATTACTTCGCGACAGTCAGTTACAGGCAAAAGCCCTCGGGCCCGACAGCTGGACCCTGGTTCCGCTCCCTGACACCACCACCGCAGAAACCTCCATGACAGTGGTCGGCGACTGGCTGGGCGATGCCCGTGAAAATGATGTCTTTGAACACCCCGGGGCCAGGGATGTTATCCGCCGTGCAGACTTTGCCAAAACAGGTGCCACCACACTGCGTGAAGTAATGAACCGTATCCCCGGGGTCAATGCACCGGAAAATAACGGTACCGGCAGTGATGACCTGGCGATGAATTTTGGTATCCGCGGATTAAACCCGCGGCTGGCAACCCGCTCGACCATTCTGATGGATGGGATCCCGGTTCCTTTTGCCCCGTACGGGCAGCCACAGCTGTCACTGGCCCCTGTATCTCTGGGGAATATGGATGCGGTTGACGTGGTTCGCGATGGTGGTGCGGTACGTTACGGACCACAAAATGTCGGCGGCGTGGTTAACTACGTTACCCGTGCAATACCGAAAGATTTTGGTATTGACGCGGGAACCGAAGGGATGCTGAGCCCGTCATCGTCACAGAACAGCCCGAAAGAAACTCATCACCTGATGGTGGGCGGCACCGCAGATAACGGATTTGGCAGTGCCCTGCTCTATTCAGGTACCCGCGGCAGCGACTGGCGTGAACATAGTGCAACCCGCATTGACGATGTTATGCTCAAAAGCCGTTATGCGCCTGACGGGGTAAATACCTTCACCAGCCTGCTGCAATATTATGATGGCCGTGCCGATATGCCCGGCGGCCTGAACCAGGCGGATTATCAGGCCAATCGCTGGCAATCAACCCGCCCTTATGACCAGTTCTGGGGACGCAGAGAACTGGCCGGTGTCGGCTACCAATACCAGCCCGATATGCAGCATAAATTTACGCTGCAAGGCTTCTTCACTCACACCCTGCGCAGCGGCTATCTGCAACAGGGCAGCAAAATTACACTCTCCCCGCGGGAATACTGGGTTCGCGGCATAGAACCCCGTTACAGCCAGAGTTTCCTGCTGGGTTCTTCGGCGCAGGAAGTCAGTGTGGGCTACCGTTATATCAGTGAGTCCAGCCATGAAATGCGCTATTACACTCCGGTTGCTCAGGGCATACTGCCCTCTGCATCCAGCCCGTATGACAGGGATACCCGCTCAGGGACCGAAGCCCATGCATTCTATGCCGATAACCGGATCGATATCGGCAACTGGACTTTTACACCGGGTATCCGTTTTGAGCATATTGAGTCTTATCAGAATAATACGCTAAAAAATACCCGCCAGAAGATCAGCTACAATGCTCCTCTGCCGGCGCTCAGCGTGCTTTATCATCTGACAGACAGCTGGAATCTGTATGCCAATACAGAAGGGTCGTTTGGTACTGTCCAGTACAGCCAAATCGGTAAAGCTGTCAGCAGCGGCAGTATTGAGCCGGAAAAAGCCAGAACCTGGGAGGCCGGAACCCGTTACGATGACGGATATCTTAATGCAGAAGCCGGTATTTTCCTGATCAACTTTAATAATCAGTATGACTCAAATCAGACGGATGATTCGGTCACTGCCCGTGGCAAAACCCGCCACAGCGGCCTGGAAACCAGCGCCCGTTATGATTTGTCCGCCTTGTCTCCGCGACTGGAAGATATCGCTGTTTATGCCAGCTATGCCTATGTGAATGCCGTGATCCTCGAGCACGGCAGTACTTACGGTAATCAGGTGCCTTTTTCACCGAAACATAAAGGCGTGGTCGGTATTGATTACACACCCGGCCAGTGGTCATTTACTCTGAACGGGGAATATCAGTCACGGCAGTATGCAGACAATGCCAATACCGTCGCGGCCAGTGCTGACGGCAGTACCGGCCGAATTGCCGGTTATATGTTGTGGGGCGCAAGGGTGGGTTACGACTTTGGTCCGCAGTATTCACACCTGAAAGTCGGCGTGGGAGTGAAGAATATGTTTGATCAGCCTTACTATATTCGTTCTTACGATGATAATAATAAAGGGCTGTATGCCGGTCAGCCACGGACCTTCTATATGCAGGCATCGATAAAAATGTAACCTTTCCCCCCTCTGGCATCGTTATGCCAGAGGGGGGTTACCGGTAATACACCGGGTATCAGAAGACTTCGTCTAATAAACCAAACATTGCCGCAAAAGCACGGGCACTGACATCTGCATTATATTCAGCAACGCCTTTAACGTTAGCCTGTACATCAGTAAACGAATGCACTGCACCTTTATAGCTGTGCAGTTTCCAGTCGACGCTGGCGGTGGTCATTTCCTGAGCAAATGCCGGTAACTGTTCCCGTGGCACCAGCGGATCCCCCGCACCATCCAGCACCAGAACTGAACCTTTAATGTTTTTAGCATCATAGCTGCCACAGGTATCAAGTCCGCCGTGAAAAGAAATTGCGGCCTTTAGCGACGCACCACTGCGGGCCAGTTCCAGCGCACAATGTCCGCCAAAACAAAAACCAAACACGGCCACTTTATCGGCAGTCACCGGCGCATCGGTCTGAGACGTTAATGCCTGCATAGCCGCGGCCATACGACCGACTTCTTCATCCGTGTTTTTTACTGACATCATGACCGTACCGGCTTCTTCTGCCGAACCAGGGCGTACTCCTTTACCGTAAAGATCAGCAATCAGTACCACATAACCACGGGCTGCGGCTTTTTCTGCCAGACTGACCGATGCCTCAGTCACCCCCATCCAGTTCGGTGCCATCACTAAACCGGCTGCCGGTGCGGTAAGGCTGGCATCAAATACCAGAACGCCTTCCAGTTCAGTACTGCCTGAACGATAAATAATTTTTTTCGATTGGAACTGGCTCATGGTTTCTCCTGATCTGATAAACAGAAATCAACGTTGATAAAATAAAAATAATACATACCGGAGGATAACCGGTAAATCACCGCCCCGGGTGACGGCTGCCAGCTTAAAGGGTGTTTATCACGCTTCAACCCGTTTTTAGTAACATGGCACACAGTGTTCATTCATCTGTGACCCGTTATTTCCGGCTATTTTTAGCCTGATACTGCTAAGCGGAAGAATGATAATCTCTAAATAACTGAATATTATCGGCTCACTGAAGCGAGTCAGTTCATAAAAACGTCAATTCCCCATTCAACTCTGTGATGTTATTTGATTTTAATTAACATGCTGTTACTTTTTAGCAGGTAGTTGACTGAAACTATAAAAATAATCGTAATATTTATCTGACTGGAATCATTATGAAAAAAACGCTGTTCCACAGCCTCTACATCCAGGTACTCATTGCCATCGCTATCGGTGTGTTTCTGGGACATTTTTATCCGGATATTGCCACCCAGATGAAACCGCTCGGGGACGGTTTTATTAAGCTGATAAAAATGATTATCGCGCCGGTTATTTTCTGCACCGTGGTGACGGGGATCGCCGGAATGGAGAGCATGAAAGCGGTGGGGCGTACCGGTGCCATTGCTCTGCTGTACTTTGAGATTGTCAGCACCCTGGCACTGATTATCGGCCTTATTGTGGTAAATATTGCTCAGCCTGGTGCCGGAATGAATATTAACCCGGCCAGCCTGGATGCGTCTGCCATTACCACCTATGCCGACCAGGCGAAGCAGCAGGGTATTGTGTCGTTTATTATGGATATTATCCCGAACAGCGTTATCGGTGCCTTCGCCAGCGGAAATATCCTGCAGGTTCTGCTGTTCGCTATCCTGTTTGGCTTCGCCCTGCATCGCCTGGGTAAAACCGGAACCCTGATTTTTAATGTGATTGATAACTTTTCACAGGTTATTTTCGGCATTATTAATATGATCATGCGTCTGGCCCCGATCGGTGCTTTTGGCGCAATGGCATTTACTATCGGTAAGTACGGGGTAGGTTCCCTGTTACAGCTGGGCCAGCTGATTGTCTGTTTCTATCTGACCTGCATTCTGTTTGTGGTGATCGTGCTGGGACTGATTTCACGCTATATCGGGTTCAATATCTTTAAATTTATCGGCTACATCAAAGAAGAATTACTGATTGTACTCGGTACCTCCTCATCAGAATCTGTTCTGCCACGGATGCTGAAAAAAATGGAAGAAGCCGGCTGTAAGAAATCCGTGGTCGGATTAGTGATCCCGACCGGCTACTCTTTTAACCTCGACGGTACCTCTATCTATCTGACGATGGCTGCCGTATTTATTGCCCAGGCTACTAACAGCCAGATGGATATTGTTCATCAAATCACCCTGCTGGTGGTGTTATTACTCTCTTCCAAAGGTGCCGCAGGCGTCACCGGCAGTGGCTTTATTGTGCTGGCCGCAACCCTGTCGGCAGTCGGTACCCTGCCGGTCACCGGTCTGGCACTGATCCTCGGTATCGACCGCTTTATGTCAGAAGCCCGGGCACTGACCAATCTGGTCGGGAACGGTGTTGCTACCCTGTTTGTTGCCAAACGGGTCGGTGAACTCGACGAACAACAGATGCAAAAAGTGCTGGGCGGTAAATAACCGCCCCGGTTCCGGTCAGCTGCCAGCGGAAGGCGGTTAACCGGAATCAGCCCCGTCTCCGCCCGCCAGGTAAAAAATCCCGCAGATTAACTCCGGTAACCCCCCTGCTCACACTTCACTGCCGATAATGTTATATTTCTGTCAGCAGAATCCTTACCCGGCCACGACACCTGATGGCGGGAACCACAGTAATCAATGGCAGGCAGCACACTGAGATGAAAATAGCGACCAGACTGATCTTTATATTGACCCTGATAATGACCCTCGGCCAGCAGGCTCAGGCGGATACGGTAACCGATCTGCTGGGCAGAAAAGTCGATCTTAACCGGGTACCTCACCGCATTATGCTGGCCGATGCCAGGGCAATTGAGGCAATGAGCATTATCTTTAAAGGTGACCCTTCTGCCAGCATTGCTGCCTGGGATGATTCCCTGCAAAAGAAGTCACCGGATATTATGGCGGCATTTGCCGGTAACTTTGCCGATCTGAAAACAATTCCGACCTTCGCTAATCCTTATACCACGACCTTTAATGTCGAAAATGCTGTCGCCAGAAAAGCAGACCTGGTTATTTTTGATATTGGCTTACTGGCCAAACTGAAAGATGAAGGGGTTACCGCTAAACTCGACAGCCTGCATATACCGTATATCTTTATCGATTTCCGGCAAAAACCTCTGCAGAACACGGTGAAAAGTATTGAACTGCTGGGTGAGGTTTTCCATCAGCAAAAAAATGCCCGTCAGTATCTGGACTTCTATAACCAGCGGATGTCGCTGATAGCACAGCGCACGGCAGATCTCACCCCTCGCCAGCGCCCGACGGTCTTTATTGAACGCAGTGCCGGTATCCTGGGGGATTTTTGTTGCAGTACTTTTGGTCAGGGAAGCCTCGGAGAGTTTATTCAGGCGGCAGGCGGGACCAACCTCGGGGGGACATTATTCAGTGGTATGGGCGGTGATGTCAGTCTGGAAAAGATTATTACCCTCAATCCGGATTTTTATCTACTCACCGGCGCTGACTGGCAGGGAAACCGTAAAGCTTCAGCATCCGTGCCCCTCGGTTATCAGCAGGATCCGGCCCTGGCAGAGAAAAAGCTGGCCGGACTGATGAACCGTACCGGGTTTAATGTACTGCAGGCTGTACAAAAACATCAGGTGCTGGCGATTTATCACCAGTTCTACGATCTGCCATCGAATGTGATTGCTGTCGAAGTGATAGCAAAATTCCTTCACCCGCAATTATTCACAGACCTTGATCCGCAAGCCGATCTGACATTAATCCATCAGAAGTTTATGGGACTGAAAACTTCCGGGGTGTTCTGGATCTCCCGCTGATATACCTGTGGCAGGCGCTCCGCCCGGAAAAGGCCGGGCGCGCCTGCCATTATCAGAATGTGACTGAGGCCTGAACAAAATAAGTCCGCGGCTCACCAATATACTTACCACTGTTGGGATCCGTGGAGCGGGTAAAATATTGCTGATCGAACAGATTATTAATTCCGGCCCCGAGGGTTAATCCATTCCAGGCAGCCCCGAAATCATAAGCCCCGCGGAAATTCCAGACCATATAACCCGGCATATTACCGTACAGACCATCGGCACTTTCCTGCGTAATATATTGGGAACCGCTGCCCGGAGAATACTGTTTCGACCGGGCAAAACTGTCCAGATTCCACGTCCAGTTGCCTGTCTGGTAGCGGCCGCCAACGGTAAAGACCTGCCGGGAATAGAATGGCAGATCTTTACCAGAAAATGCCCCGCGGATCGCTTCGGCTTTGGTGTAGGTATAGGTGGTATAGGCGCTGATCCCCTCCAGAGCGTGACTCAGAGCACCGAGATCATAACTGACAGAGGTTTCAATCCCCTTATGTCGCGTGGCCCCCATATTGGTCCAGCGATCGTTGACATACTGCAATTCATTATCAAAATTAATATAGAAAAGCGTGGCCTCAGCCTTAAGGACAGTATCGTCATAACGGGTACCAAACTCATAGCTATGGGCTTTTTCCGCAGTTAATCCGTCAGCACTCTGATCACCTTTTCCGCCCGTATTCAGCTGAAAATACTGCATACTGCCAAATGAAGTATTGGTATTGGCAAACAGCTTCCATTCGTCGGACAGGTGGTACATTACATTCAGTGACGGCAGAGGCTCACTGTAGTGTTTTTCCCGGTGATAACCCTGAATACCATTATCCAGATGTGTACGGATATTTTCGTAACGGATGCCGGGGGTAATTGTCCAGTCACCGACATTAATTGCATCATCCAGATAAAGTGCATGAGCACGGGTGCCGCCGGAGGTATGCTGATAATAATCCGGAGTGGCAGGGCTTGAGTACTGGCTGCCGATATTATACCAGCCGGAGCGATAGGCTTTTTCGTCCATGGTTTCATTCAGATACCGGTAACCGAGAGTCACTTCCTGGGCTATTTCCCCGGTCAGGAACGATTGTGAGTAACCCGGTTCGATGGCCCAGGTCGAATAATGACGCGGATAGGTGATCATACGCCGCTGGCCGGGCCTGGCCACTCCGCCCTCCGTTTCGATATTACTGCCCCGGAAGCTATCGGTAAAATAGGTCATTACCTCCAGCTGCCGGTCTTGTTGCTGATGTTTATATTTAAACGACATATCCTTACGCCGCGCATCAAAGTGATCCCATTTACGGGTCGATGCATAAGGATCCTGCGCATATCCGGAACGGGTTAACCCGCCCGGCATACCTGAGCTGGCATCATAGTAGTGAAAGCTGCCCTGTAGCAGATCCTGCTCAGTCAGGGAATATTGTGTTTTCAGTATAAAATCGTCAATATCCGTATTATCGTTGCTTTTACGGTATCCCTGTCCGTGCAGCCCTGAGTACAGTATCCCGGCACCCGCTCTCTTGTTGTCCGTCATCCCCCCGACACTGGCACTGGTCAGGGTTTTCAGGCCGCCGGTTTTTGCTCCGCGGGTCTGGACACTGGCACTGCCGCCAAATTTTTCGGGGATCGGTTTGGTGGTAAAGTTAATGATACCGCCCACATTCTGCGGCCCGTAGCGTACCGTACCACCGCCACGGATCACATCCACAGACTCAATATTTCCCATCGATAACGGCGCCATAGAGAGCTGTGGCTGACCGTAAGGTGCCGTCGCCAGCGGAATCCCATCCATCAGGATAGTTGAGCGGGGTGACAACCGGGCAGGCAATCCGCGGACTCCCACATTCAGAGAAATATCACTTCCTCCGGTGCCATTACTGCCCCTGATTTGTACCCCGGGAACCCCCTGCAGTGCATCAGCCAGGGTTTCATCTCCCCGTTCTCTCATTTGTTGCGCACTGATATAAGTTCGTGCTCCCGGGTGGTCGAGCAGTACCGAACTGATATCCGGTGTGTCCAGCCAGTTTCCCACCACTGTTACCTTATTCCCGGTAACTGGTGCTGTGACAGAGGTTGCCGGAGAAGACGTTTTATCGGCAGCAGTTTCTGCCGCCATGACCGGAAGCGCGATGACAACAGCACTGGTCAGTAAAGAAATACGGGGAATGATTGTCATGTTTTATATGCGCAAAAAATACAATTTATAAGTTAATGCAAACAATAATCATTATTAATCATTCATTGTCAATCTTAGGCTACAAAACAATATTTATCACTGAATTAAATAAAAAAACATTATTTTATTCCGCCCATCAGCCCCCGTAAAAATACTGACGGGCAGGCCGGGTCAAAGAAATGAAGGCTGTCGGTGAAAAAGAAAGAAAATAAGGAAATAGCAGGGAGAGAAAATAGCCCGGCAGTCAGGTCACTGCCGGGTCTGCGGGCAAAGATTACCAGGCTTTAATAATGTCACCTTTGTAGATGTCATTCGCTTTATCCAGCACTTCCTGTGACTGGAATGCCTGTTTCAGTTCCTGCAGTTTTTTATCATTAATATTATCTTTACGGGCAACCAGTACATTCAGATAAGGAGAGGCTTTACCTTCCATAAATAATCCGTCTTTTGATGCTGATAATCCTGCCAGTGACGCAAAATTATTATTGATGACCGATAAATAGACTTTAGGGTCATCCAGGGTTCGGGTCAGCTGCGGAGTATCCACCAGTACAAAATTCAGTTTTTTAGGGTTAGCGGTAATATCCAGCACCGTTGGCAGTAAACCTGCCTCAGGTTTTACCGTGATCAGCCCCTGAGACTGTAACAACAGCAGACTGCGGCCCAGCGTGGTGGACTCATTGGAAATGGTCACGGTGGCACCGTCCGGCAGATCTTTAATGTTTTTAATTTTTGAAGAATAGGCAGCTATCGGAAAAATAAAGGTCTTACCCAGGATAACAAACGGATAGCCTCGCTCTTTTTCCTGCATTTCCAGATAAGGCACACTCTGAAACGCGTTAGCATCAACATCTTTATTCAGCAGCGCTTCGTTGGGCTGTACGTAGTCATTAAAGGTGATGACATTCACATCCAGGTGATATTTGTCTTTCGCTACCTGTTTCACCGTATCCCAGATTTGCTGATCCGGACCGGCATTAATTGCCACCCTGACACTGTTCTGGTCATCCTGTTTACAGGCACTCAGCAGCAATGCTGACAGAACGATAGCTGAAGACAGTATTATTTTTTTCATGGATATCCTCCCTGAGTTAATATCCGCCGACTATATCGGAAGTCTGGACGTCTGTACATCTAAAATTCAGAAGGGAAAATAAAATACCGGGTAAACCACCCGACTGGTGCCAGAGCGATCAGATGTTCCAGCGCTTTACTGTCAGCCGTTCTATACCGGCAAAAATCACGCCTTCAACCAGTAACCCGATAATCACGACTGTCAGTAACCCGGCAAACACATGATCGGTAAACAGCTCATTACGGTTCTGAAAAATATACCAGCCCAGTCCGCCGCTGCCACTGGAAGCACCAAAGACTAATTCAGCAGCGATCAGGGTACGCCAGGCAAATGCCCAGCCAATTTTTAGTCCGGCAAGAATAGAGGGTAACGCTGCCGGCATAAGAATATGCCAGACATAACGCGGACCGCGCAGACCATAATTTTTTCCGGTCATACGTAAGGTTTCAGAAACACTGTTAAACCCGGCGCTGGTGTTTAAGGCTATTGGCCAGACAACCGAATGAACGATCACAAATATCAGGCTGCCGCTTCCTAAACCAAACCATAAAAGGGCCAGCGGCAGCAAAGCAATCGCCGGTAACGGATTCAGCATTGCCGTCAGTGTACTCAGTAAATCTCTGCCTGCTCTGCTGCTGACAGCAAGGGCACTGAAGACCAGCGATAATACACTGCCAATCAGGTATCCCTGAATGAGCAGGGTAAGGGAATTATGTATTTTCTCTGGTAATACTCCGCTTAACATATCCTCACTGAATGCTCTCAGAGTATCGATAACCCCCGGAAACATCAGACTGTTATTCTGCCAGCGGGCGATCAGTTCCCATACCATCAGTAATAGCAGAACCAGCACCGACTTCCTTAACCAGCTCTGATTCCATAAACGTTTGCCGGGCGGTAGCGGTGTTTCAGCCTGAAATTCTGCGGGAACTGTTACTTCACGCAGATAACCGGGCCGAAGGTAAGGCTGTGGTGCCATAAGGACTCTCCCTGTCTGACGGATATACCGTTGCTTTTTCCGGAAACAGCAACGAATGAATTTCCCGTGCAGCTTGCCGGAACTCTTCGTTGCCCTGATTGTGTAATGTGAACTGATGGCAGTTTCTTTCCGCCCGGATTTGCCCGGGATGTGCCGAAAGGATCAAAATCCGGCTGCCGATTAACAACGCTTCTTCAATCGAATGTGTTACGAAGAGCAGCGTCGAACCCGCATCCTCCCAGAGTTCCAGCAGCTCTTCCTGCATTTGTCTTCGTGTCAGCGCATCCAGAGAAGCAAATGGCTCATCCATCAGCAAAATTTCTGGTTTCATTGCCATCGCCCGGGCAATAGCAACTCGCTGCTTCATTCCCCCGGACAACATATGCGGGTAAACATCAGTAAACCGTGATAAACCAACCTTATGCAGATAATGGCCGGCAATCTCCCTGGCCTGTTTTTTATGATATTTACCGCTAACCAGCAGCGGGAACATCACATTACTGATAACTGTTTTCCACGGAGCCAGTTGATCAAACTCCTGAAAAACAGTCATCCGCTCCGGGCCAGGGGCGGTAATTTTTTTTCCTTCCAGCAAAATCTCCCCGCTTGTCGGCGGGATAAACCCGCCAATCGCTTTCAGCAAACTGGACTTTCCGCATCCCGAAGGGCCGAGCAATACAAATCGGTCCGCCGGGTAAACCTCAAAACTGACATCATGCACCGCCCGTACCCGGTGTTGCGACGTCTGATACTCAAGGCTGATATGATTCAGCGATAATAAAGGGGCAGGCTGCTGCTCCGTCCGGTTGGTCATGCTTATATCCTGTTCAGAATGGAATATCGCCTTCAATGGTGGTGCGGTATAACTGGCGCGGACAATCTTCCGGACAGCCTGTCGCCAGATGGATTAACGAGCGGTTATCCCAGAACAATAAATCACCGGCTTGCCAGCGGTGCGTATAAATATTTTCTTCACGGATACTGTGTTCATACAGTGCCTGCAAAATATCCCGGCTTTCATCTTCAGCCAGCCCTTCGATATGGGTCGTAAAACCTTCACTGACAAACAATGCCTTGTGACCGGTTTCCGGATGCGTTCTGATGACCGGGTGGCTAACCGCTTTCACTTCACTTAGCTGTTTTTCTGTTAATACCGGTCGCCACTGGCTGCCGAAACGGGGCTTACTGTAAGTCGCTGTATAAGAATGTACTGCCCGGAGGCCTTCAATTTTGCGACGTAATTTTTCAGGTAAGGTTTCCCATGCCTTATGCATATTGGCAAAGCGGGTATCTCCGCCAACGGCGGGTAAAATTTTCCCATAGAGCATTGAACCAAGGCTGGGTATCTGTTTATAAGAAAGATCAGAATGCCAGTATTTACCTGCATCACCGAGGCCGACAGGCTTCCCGTCACGGACAATATTAGAAACGATTAAAATCTCAGGATAGCCGTCTAACAGGAATTGTTTTAATACATGAATCTGCAACGGGCCAAAACGACGACTGAATGCAATCTGCTGTTCCGGAGTCAGTGTCTGCTGCCGGAAAACCAGCAGATGATAGTGCAGATGCGCCTGATGAATACGCCGGAAGTCGGCGGTATTCAGTTTATGACTTAAATCCAGACCGATAATTTCGGCACCGGTACCGGGTAACGGGCGGATTTCAAACTGCTGAGACCCCGCTTCCGGCGAGGAGACTTCGGTAAACTCACCCATAATAATCCTCCGTACTGACTGTGATTAACTGCCCGGGTTGACCTGTGCTTCACTAAAAAAATAATCTTTCCAGCTGGCGGCATGATGTTTTAATACTCCAAGCTGATTCAGCTTATCGGCATAGACATACGTCCGTTCCGGGGATACCGTGAAGTGGTTTTGCGGGTCATTAATAATTTTTTCGATTAATGACAGGGGTAAATGTGAATTTTCCTGACGGATATAAATACGGGCAGCATCGTCTTTATTCTTTTCTACATATTCAGCCGCTTGTACTAAAGCGTTATAAAACGCCTGATAGGTCTCAGGATTTTCATCATGAAATTTTTGCGTGGTATACAGAACGTTAAATGATCCCGGCCCCCCGAGAACATCATATGAACTGAGGATTTTGTGGATACCCGGATGATCTAATTCCTGATACTGAAACGGCGGGCTGGAGAAATGTGCGGTAATTTCAGATTTTCCGGAGATCAGCGCCACAGTCGCATCGGGATGCGGCAGGCTGACAGTGATATTATCAAACCGGTTATAGGCTTTATTACCATATAACTCAGCAGTCGCAATCTGTAATGTCCTGGACTGAAAGCCGACCCCGGCAGCCGGTGCAGCAATCCGGTCTTTTTCACTCAGGTCGTGAATACTTTTCACAGCAGGATTATTACTGAGTAAATAGCCGGGCATAGATCCAAGGGCAGCAATAGCTTTTACATTCTGGTGACCATATGTCCGGTCCCAGACAGTTAACATGGCAGGAACCCCGGCGGCAGCGACATCCAGCGCACCGGTCAGTACGGCTTCATTCATTGTTGTGGCACCGGACAGGGTTCGCCAGTCAACCTTAATATCCAGACCTTCTTTCTTACCTTGCTGCTCTATCAGATGCTGGTCACGCACCACATCCAGCAATAAATAACCAATACCAAATTGCTGAGCAATACTGATGTTCCCTTCAGCACTGGCTGTTACCGGGGCAACCAGTGCACCGGCAATTAGTCCGGCAATAACGACCGACAGCGTATTCTTTATCATTACAGCCTCAGATGACTCATTGTTAATGAACTCATACTGAACGTTATGTTTTTAAACATAAAATAATAAATAAAGAGTAACCAAACCCGAAATAAGCATATGCTTTATTTTGCTTATTAATGCCGGATTTTTCGGCCGAAAAACCATCGCGGTCTGCGAGACTCAGTAAATATCCCGCAAGTAACGCTGCTGGCGGGCGAGGCCTGACAGCCACTGTTCCGCCTGCTGACTGTTCATCCGGCCGTGTTCCCGGATAATTTGCAGTAACGTCTGATGTACCTCTTTTGCCATTCTGTCCGCATCACCACAAACACAGAGCGTTGCCCCTGCAGACAGCCATTGCCAGAGCTGTTTTCCCTGTTCCAGCATCCGGTGCTGAACATATATTTTCTGCGGCTGATCACGGGAAAATGCTGTATCCAGCCGGTGAAGGTACCCTGCCCGGCGGAAGCCTTCCAGTTCTCTGTGATAATAAAACTCGCTCCCGGCGTGCTGCTCGCCAAAAAATAACCAGTTTTCTCCGGTGGCACATGTTGCCTGCCGGTGTTGTAAAAAAGCGCGGAACGGCGCAATTCCTGTCCCCGGGCCAATCATAATTAACGCTGTTGCCCCCTCTGCAGGAGGCCGGAAAGCAGCGGACTTTCTGACAAATACCGGAATCTCCCGGCCGATAGCACTGTCTGCCAGAAATGCCGAACAGAGACCATCACCGGCGCCGTCACTGCCCTGACGTACTACCGAAACGGTGAGGTGAATTTCGTCCGGGGTGAGTAACGGGCTCGATGATATAGAGTACATTCTTGGCCGCATCGGCCGGAGATGCTGAATAAACGTCTCTGCATCCAGCCGGGCCGGGAAGGCCTGTAGCAGTTCAGGGACCCGGTACTGTTGCTGCCAGTCGTTACTGTCAGCATTCAGTAACTGACGCAGCTGTGGCGGGAATGCTCCGCTGACCGCATGCTCACCGATATATTCGGCCAGCTCGCGGCTGACTACCGACAGGTCAGTATAGTCAGACAATGCCGCCTGCAAGCACACCGATTGCTGAGAAGGTAAAACTACCTTCTGTTGTGGATCCAACTGTAACGCTGACAGTATAGCCATCACCCGACGGGGGGCATTCTGTGGCCAGACGCCGAGGGAATCCCCTGGCTGATAAGGCATATCAGCCCCGTCAACCGACAGAATAATTTGCCGGGTTTCTTTTTGCGATCCCGGACCACTCAGTAACCGGTTACCCGTCAGCAGCGCACGGCAGGGATTATCACGATGATACTTTTCAGTCACCACCGCGGGGGCATGTAACGCGCCGCTGAGACCACTGACCGCGGGCTGTGTGACGGGTGTTTCCCCCCGACCTAACAGAGGCTGTAGCTGTGCCAGCCACTGGCGGGCAGGCAGAAAATCATCAGCATCACATTCATGACGCTCTTTCAGACGGGTAGCCCCCAGCGCTGACAAACGGGCATCCAGCTGACGACCAAAACCACAGAACCGGAGATAACTGCTGTCCCCCAGCGCCAGTACCGAAAAACTGACCGCAGACAGTGAGGGCGCAGAGTCGGCAGATAATGCCTGCCAGAACGAGACACCACTGTCCGGCGGATCACCGTCCCCAAAGGTACTGACCACCAGCAGAATGTTGCCGCCGCTCGCCAGCTGTGCTGGCGTCACCTCAGCAAGACAATCACAACGCACTGTTATTCCTGCCTGCTGCAACTGCTGTTCACACTGTGTCGCCAGCGCGCCGGCATTGCCGGTCGTGGAACTCCACAAGATCCATACCTGTGCCGACGGCTCACTGGCGGGGACAGTCAGCCCTGCAGGCAACGGGCTGCGGGCATATAATCCGGCCAGCATGCCGTCAATCCATAACCGGGAATGGTCACTCAGGGGGGCGGCCACGGGTAATACCGGTACCCCGCTGCGGGTATCGGGCGGGCTGAGGCGCAGACCGCTGAGAAACCCCTGCAGATACTGATGTTCTTCCCTGCTTAACGCTGCTGATAACGGGGACCCGGCCGCCAGCTGGCCGGCAAACAGGTCCGCCGCCGTAGTTGTCTCTGTCATAACAGTCTCCGCGACCGGCTCAGGGCTGACCTGCCGGGCATCTGCACTCTGGCCGGTAACGACCGGGGTTAACGAAACTGCACAATATTTCAGTGCCGGCTGGAGCGATACGGGATCAACTGCATCACTGGTCAGGGAATTCACCGACAGCTTTTCACCAAAAACATCTCCCCAGTGGAACGGGGCAAAACAGCTGCCCGGCAGTACCCGATCACTGATCTGTGCCGGTAAAATAGCCAGACCACGCCGCGAGCGAATTTCCACCGGTTGTTGTGGCTGAATAGTTAACCGCTTAGCATCCTGCGGATGAAGCTCGATAAAAGGAGCCGGATTCAGGCGGTTAAGTTCCGGGATCCGCCCGGTTTTGGTAAGCGTATGCCACTGATGCTGTAAACGTCCCGTATTCAGAATAAACGGAAACTGGTCATCAGGCATCTCAGCCGGTTCAGACTCGCGGCAGCAATGAAATATGGCTCGCCCGTCGGGAGCTGGGAAGATAATCTCCGCGGCCTTATGCCCGCGGGAAGCTTCCTGCTGCTGCAGATAGCGCAGCGGATGACGGGATTGCGTATCCCCCGGTGATGATGGCCACTGAACCGGCCCCTCTTTCAGCCGCGGATAGCTGATACCTCGCAGATCATAGCCGGTAGCCGGATTATTAAACTTCTGAATTTCAAGGAATACGTCTTCTGCTGATGCGTAATCAAAATCGTTGCGGAAGCCCATTTCACAGGCCACCCGTGCAATAATCTGCCAGTCCGCCAGTACATCTCCCGGCGGGGTGACGGCGGGTTGCATCAGGGTCAGATTACGCTCTGAGTTTACCATGACGCCTTCCGCTTCGGCCCACAGTGCGCCGGGGAGTAAAATATCCGCATAACGATTGGTTTCTGTCTCAAGAAAAGCATCCTGGGTGATCACCAGCTCTGCCTGTTCCAGCCCGCGGATTACCTGCTGCCGGTTCGCCATACTGGCGGCAGGATTGGTACAGATAATCCAGCAGGCTTTAATACTGCCAGCTGCCATCTGCTCAAACATATCAACGGTCCCGTGACCGCCATCGGTCGGCAGCGTCCCGGCAGCCAGCCCCCAGACAGATTCCGTAAACCGGCGGTCGTCTGCCACCAGCAATGACCGCTGGCCCGGCAACCCGCTTCCCATATACCCCATTTCCCGGCCCCCCATCGCATTAGGCTGGCCGGTCAGAGAAAATGGCCCGCACCCCGGGCGACACAGGGTTCCGGTTGCCAGGTGCAGATTACATAATGCACTGGTATTCATGGTCCCCTGCACACTCTGGTTCAGCCCCATCGTCCAGCAACTCATCCAGGCGGATGACTCTGCCAGCCAGCGGGCTGCCAGCAAAATATCCTGTTGTGCCAGTCCGGTAGCCGCGGCGACGGTTTCCGGGGGATAATCTGCCAGAAAGTCCGGCATCTGCTCCCAGCCTCTGGTATAGCGGGCAATAAACTCAGCATCGGTTTTGCCCTGACTGACCAGCAGTTGTAACAACCCGTTCAGTAATACCAGGTCGCTGCCGGGCTTCAGTTGCAGAAACAGACTGGCTTTCTCCGCTGTTGCTGTTCGCCGGGTATCTACCACAATCAGCTTCGCCCCGGCGTTGACCCGCGCCATCATCCGCAGGAAAAGGATCGGGTGACAGTCCGCCATATTGGCTCCGATCACCAGAAAAAGCTCTGCGTGTTCAAAATCCTGGTAAGACCCCGGCGGGCCGTCTGCCCCGAGTGACTGTTTATAACCACTGCCTGCACTGGCCATACATAATCGTGAATTTGACTCGATAAAGGGCGTGGTAATAAATCCTTTCGCCAGCTTATTTGCCAGATACTGGGCTTCGAGGGACATCTGTCCGGACACATACATCGCCACGGCCCCGGGGCCGTGGCGGGCAATAATGGCTTTCAGACGCCGTGCCGTTTCGCTGATAGCCACCGTTATTTCCGTCTGTACCGGATCCTGCTGCCGATCGGTGCGCAGAAACGCCTGTGTCAGCCGGCCCGCAGCATTCAGTGCTGCGGCACAAGTCAGGCCTTTGGTACATAATTTTCCCTGGTTCGCCGGATGTTGTTTATCGCCGCTGACACGGATCACCCGGTTATCTTCAACCTGCATCACAATGCCGCAGCCAACCCCGCAATAAGGGCAGACACTTTTTACCTGTTTAACTTCCGCATCCATCGTTATCTGCTCCGCCAGTCCTGCGACCATCAGGCCGCGACATGATTAACCACATTGCTGTCCAGCTCCGGCGAAGTAACCCGCAATGCAGGGGCCCGGCAATACGCCACGACTTTACCGACGATCAATACCCCCGGCGGCTGCGGCTGATAACGTGCCAACAGCGCCGGTAATGTCTGTACTGTTCCGATCAGCAGCCGCTGCTCCGGTAACGTCCCTTTTTCTATAATGGCCAGCGGCATATCACCCGCCAGTCCCAGAGCCATAAGACGCTGACAAAGGGCGATACTGTGGCCCAGCCCCATATAGAACACCAGTGTCTGACCCGACGAAGCCAGCGAGATATCCTCACAGAGTTCATCCCCGCACCGGGTATGTGCGGTAATCAAGCGCAGTGACTGTGCACAGTCGCGGTGAGTTAATGGTAAGCCGACAGCCGCCGCACAACCGGTCGCCGCCGTAATTCCGGGGATAATATGGCAGGGGATCCCCGCCTGTTGCAGGGCTTCAAGCTCCTCGCCACCGCGACCAAAAATAAAAGGATCTCCGCCTTTCAGCCGGATAACCCGCTGGCCGGCACAGGCCAGTTCACCAAGTAACTGGTTAATCTGCGGCTGGGAAAGGCGATGATTACCGCGTGATTTCCCGACATCAATACAGCGTACCGTGGCGGGGACCAGGGCCATAATATCTGCCGATACCAGCCGGTCATGCACCACAACATCCGCCTGCCGGATCACCCGTAAGGCTTTCAGCGTCAGCAGTTCAGCATCTCCGGGGCCGGCACCCACCAGCCAGACTTCTCCCGGAATAACCGGCTGGCCGGAGGGGGCCAGCGGCAGGTACAGATTTGTATTTATCATCAGAAAATATCTCCGCGCTAAGGTCCCTCAGGACTGCGTCTCTATTGCCGGAGGCTCAGACACAACCATCGGCTGACAATTGACACAGATAGCCCCGTTTTCCAGCCGCACCGGCCAGCAACGCACACTGACCGAACTGTCATCGGGACTGACACCATCCGTCAGGCGCAGACGCTTTTTATACAGGGGAGAGATCACCAGAGCCGTGCCGTCTTCGTCACCAACTAACCCGCGCGCCAGCACATTGGCACCACTGCCGGGTTCCTGATTATCCAGGGCGTAGACCACCGGCTGGTCATCCCCCAGGCGAAATAATGCTATTTGCTGATCTCCCAGCCGGGCAGCAATTCCGGTATTAACTGGTATATCAGACAGTTGACCGACAGTTACCCATTCATTCACCGGTAAACTGCGGGAGACGGGACGCTCTTTCTCTTCCGCCAGCGCCGGACGAATTTGCCCGCGATCCGGCACCATGACCACGCCTTCATCCGGCTGATGACTGTTAATAAACGGACGGAATAACTGCATATACTGCGGATTGTTGAGCGTAGTTTTCCATTCACACTGGTAGGCTGATACCACCCGCTGCATTTCACTGTCCAGAGTTTCTCCCAGCCCCAGACTGTCCTGCAAAATGACCTCTCTCAGGTAGCTAATCCCCCCGTCAAGGTTATCCAGCCAGTTACTGGTACGCTGTAAACGATCGGCAGTACGGATATAAAACATCAGTACCCTGTCGATAATTCGAATTAACTCCCCGGTTTCCAGGTCCGATGCCAGCAGATCCGCATGACGGGGTTTCATACCGCCATTCCCGCAGACATACAGATTCCAGCCTTTATCGGTAGCAATCACACCAATATCTTTGCCCTGAGCCTCCGCACACTCACGGGTGCATCCTGATACTGCCATTTTAATTTTATGCGGAGAGCGCAGCCCCTTATAACGTTCTTCCAGGCGGATAGCTAAACGGGTCGAATCCTGTACACCGTAACGGCACCAGGTGGATCCGACACAGGATTTAACTGTACGCAGAGATTTACCGTAGGCATGCCCCGTCTCAAAACCGGCGTCCAGTAATTCACGCCAGATATCCGGTAACTGTTCCAGCCGCGCACCGAATAAATCGACCCGCTGTCCGCCGGTGATCTTGGTGTACAGGTTGTAGCGCTGAGCGACCTGACCCAGGGTAATCAGCCCTTGTGGCGTAATTTCACCGGCCGGTATCCGTGGAACCACGGAGTATGTGCCGTCTTTCTGGATATTGCCGAAGAAGCGATCATTTGTGTCCTGCAATGCCAGATGATCCGCTGACAACAAATAATCGTTCCAGCAGGATGCCAGGATTGATGCGACCAGCGGTTTGCAAATTTCACAGCCCTGTCCCCGCCCGAACTGACGGCGTAATTGATCAAATGAGCGCAGGTTATTTACCCTGACCAGGTGATAAAGCTCCTGACGTGAGAACGCAAAATGACTGCAGATATCTTTTTTAACTTCAACGCCTAGTGCTGTCAGTTCATGTTCCATCACCTGTTTCAGCAGAGGGACACAACCGCCGCAACCTGTGCCGGCCTTAGTACAGGCTTTCAGGCTGCTGAGATCACCGCATCCGCCGATAACGGCAGCAGAGATATCCCCTTTAGTGACATTATGGCAGGAACAAATTTGTGCGGTTTCCGGTAACAGGGCAACGCCCGGTCCGCCACAGCTTTCTCCCGTTGTCGCCGGTAAAATCAGACTTTCAGGATGATCGGGCAGGGCTATTCCATTGAGCATCCGTTGTAATAACTGACTGTAATCGCTACTGTCGCCGACCAGCACTGCCCCGAGCAGGGATGCTCCGTCCGCGGAGACGACTATTTTTTTATAAATCTGTGCCGGGCCGTCGGTCCACTGGTAGCTCTGGCTGCCGGCAGTGCTCCCGTGAGCATCACCAAGGGAGGCAACATCAACCCCCAGTAACTTCAGTTTGGTACTCATATCTGCCCCGCTAAACGGGGTGTCGATCATAGCTAAACGGTCTGCCAGGCATCGCGCCATCTGATAACCGGGGGCGACCAGCCCGAATATTGTCCCCTGCCAGAGGGCACATTCCCCTATCGCCGACACCGACGGATCTGAGGTCTGACAGTAATCATTAATAATGATGCCGCCACGTGGTCCTTTCTGCAGCCCGGCAAGGGTCGCCAGTTCATCCCGTGGGCGAATTCCCGCCGAAAACAGTACCAGATCAGTTTCCAGTTCACTGCCATCAGCAAAGCTCAGGCGGTGCCGGGCGTGTGTGCCATCGGTAATACTGAGTGTCTGCATGGAGGTATGTACCCGGACGCCAAGTGCAGTAATTTTTTGCTGCAACATTTTTGCGCCATCATCATCCAGTTGTACGGCCATCAGCCGCGGAGAAAACTCCACTACATGCGTTTCCAGTCCGGCCTGTAATAAGGCATTTGCGGCTTCCAGCCCCAGTAATCCGCCACCGATTACCACTCCGCAGCGGGCGTCAGCGGCCTGCTGTGCTATTGCATCAAGATCATCCAGAGTCCGGTAGACCAGGCATCCCGGCCGCTGATGGCCAGTTATCGGCGGGACAAAGGCATAGGATCCGGTTGCCAGTACCAGCTGGCTATAGGCCTGCCGGTGCCCTTGTGAGTCCGTCACAATACGTGCCAGAGGATCGATACCGGTCACCTGACAGTGGCTGCGTAACTCGATACCGGTTTCCGCAAAAAAACCGTCTTTTACCAGCGATAATGATTCGGCACTACGGCCGGTAAAGTACTCCGTCAGATGCACCCGATCATACGCCGGATATTGTTCTTCACCGAACACCACTATCTGATACTGTTTATGCAACCCGCGCTCTGCCAGCTGTTCCAGAAAATAGTGTCCCACCATGCCATGTCCGATAACGACCAGTACCGGCTTACTCATATTGCTACTCTCCCGCAGCCACTGGCTGCTGTTATCCACGGACGCCCTGCCCCGGCTCAGGCAGCTTTGGGTTGTTTTTCATACAGGAATTGCAACACCTGCTGACGGTACTGCTGATAGCGGGGGTCATTCGCCAGAGAAACCCGTGAACGGGGACGTTCCAGCGCAACAGTCATCACTTCCCCGACTCTCGCCGCAGGCCCGTTAGTCATCATCAATACCCTGTCAGAAAGCAGGACCGCTTCATCAACATCATGGGTAATCAGTACAATGGTGGTCTGCAGCTGCTGCCGGATATCCATTACCGCATCCTGTAAATGGGCCCGGGTCAGGGCATCCAGCGCACCGAAAGGTTCATCCATCAGCAGCACCGACGGTTTCATCGCCAGCGCCCGGGCAATACCTATCCGTTGCTTCATGCCGCCGGATATTTCATCCGGCCGTTTAGCGGCAGCGTGCTCCATATGGACTAACCGCAGGTTATGCATGATCCAGTCTTTCATTTCCCCTTTACTCATTTGTCGGCGAAAAACCTGACTGACAGCCAGAGCTACGTTTTCGTAGCTGGTCAGCCACGGGAGTAATGAATGGTTCTGAAATACCACCGCACGCTCAGGTCCCGGCCCGTCGATCTCCCGGTTATTACAGAGCAGTCCGCCGCGGGTGGGAAATGTCAGTCCGGCAATCAGGTTCAGTAAGGTCGACTTTCCGCAGCCGGAGTGACCTATCAGGCTGATACACTCACCGGCCGCGATATCAAAACTGACATTGTCCAGCGCCAGAAAGTCTCCGCTGGCGGTAGAAAATTGCTGACTGACTTGCTGCACCTGGATAATCGGGTTGGCAGGCATGATGGTCTCCTTAACGTTTTTCATAGCTAAAACAACGTGCAAGCCACATCAGTAGCTGCTCAAGTAACAGCCCGACCAGCCCGATAACAAAGATGGCGATAATGATGTGCTCAACATTCAGGTTGTTCCATTCGTTCCAGATCCAGAAACCGATACCCATCCCGCCGGTCAGCATTTCGGCTGCTACAATCACCAGCCAGGCAATACCAATAGACAGGCGCATCCCGGTCAGGATGTCGGGTAATACGGCCGGAAATACGATTTTGCGGATCACCGTAAGCTCAGACAGGCGTAATACCCTGGCTACATTCAGGTAATCATCAGGAATGCGCCGTACCCCGTCAGCAGTGTTGAGGATCATTGGCCACACGGAGCAGATAAAAATAGTCCAATAGGATGCCGGGTCCGATCGCTGAAAAATCAGCAAGCCGATCGGTAACCAGGCCAGCGGGCTGACCGGACGTAATAACGAAATCACCGGATTCAGCATATCGGCAATAAACCGGAAACGGCCTGTCAGAAAGCCGACCGGTATTCCGACCAGTGCAGCCAGGCCAAAACCGATCGCCACGCGCTGTAACGATGCCAGCACGTTCCAGCCAATACCCTGGTCATTCGGCCCGGCGATATAAAACGGGTGGGCAAAGACCGGTATTGCTGACTGCCAGGTCTGGGCAGGGGTCGGAAAACCATGACTGTTCAGAGCAACGATTTGCCAGCCAGCCAGTAATAACAGCAGGCCCAGAGTCCCGGCAAAGACTCGCCGCAAAATACGCCGCAGTAACAGCGCCGGCCGCCGCAAAGACCTTACCGCAGGAACCGGCGCAACTGCCGCCGGAGTGATTTCAGACTGTTGTGCCATCATGACCTCGCGGGTTGTTGAATACTGAAACTGTTGAGATAACCGACCGGATCGCTGCCATCCCAGCGTTTACCATCCATCAGTACGCTGCTGCGCATATCACTGCCCGGTAACGGGATATTGCCGACTGCGGCGGCGGCTTGTTTATAGATATCGATACGATTGATCTGTCGTGCGACCGCCTGGTAATCCGGGTCGGTTTTCAGTAATCCCCAGCGCCGGTGCTGGGTCAGAAACCACATGGCATCGGACAACCAGGGAAAACTGACTTCACCATCATGGTAGAAACGCATGCCATGGGTATCCTGCCACTGCTGCCCCAGCCCGTTTTCATAGCGGCCGAGCATGCGACCGGTAATGATGCTGGCATCTGTATTGATAAACGCACGCCCGGCGATGATTTGTGCCGTTTCACGCCGGTTAGCCTCACTGGCATCTATCCAGCGGGCAGCCTCCAGTACCGCCGCAGTTAGTGCCCGGGCACTGGCCGGGTGTGCCGTGACCCAGTCGCCGCAGGTGCCGAGAACCTTCTCCGGATGGTCCGGCCAGATCTGCTGCGAGGTAGCCAGCGTGAAACCGGTATTTTCGTTAATCGCCCGCTGATTCCAGGGTTCACCCACACAGCAACCCTGCATATTGCCGATTTTCATATTGACCACCATCTGCGGCGGGGGTACCACCAGGCTACGGACTTGCTGTAACGGGTGGATACCCGCGGTGGCCAGCCAGTAATACAGCCACATAGCATGGGTCCCGGTCGGAAAGGTCTGAGCAAAGGTATAAGTACCGGGAGGATTGGCAGAAATATGCTGTTGCAGTGCAGACAGGCTGGTAATACCCGCATCACGCAACTGATTCGACAGAGTAATTGCCTGACCATTCTGGTTGATGGTCATCAGACAGGCCATTGGCGTTTGTGGCCCGGCGACCCCCATATGTAAGCCGCAGAGTTCACCGTACAGAATATGGGCGGCATCCAGTTCGCCGGACAGCAGTTTATCCCGCACTGTTGCCCAGCTGGCCTGTTTCTCCGGCACAATCCGGATACCGTATTTTTTATCGAAGCCCTTCGCGGCAGCGATCACTACCGATGCACAATCGGTCAGAGGAATAAAACCGACCTTCAGTGTTTTCAGTTCCGGTGCATCAGAACCGGCCGCCCATACGCTATTCATCAGCCCGGGTAATACCAGACTGCCTGTCAGCGCTGCAGTGCCCTGTAAAAATGTGCGGCGGGAAAGTGCCGGGGCTTTTTTTGGCTGATGGCTCATTCACCCAGTCCTTCTGTATCCGGTCAGTGGCAAAAAAAAACGCCCATCGCCGCGTATTTTATTACGCAGTGATGGACGCCATTATCCGTACTCAGTGCCCTTAACCGCCGTTGGTCAGGAGACTGAGCTATCTATTTTCATCTGTAATAAAGCAAGCGGCATGCCAGACCGGGATTATCTGTCGGCTGACCGGGCAGAGACAGGGAATAAACCGTTTGTTTTATTAGGGAAAATGATTTTTTTCGGCCAGAAAAAGAGATTGCTGAGGTTAAACATCAGTCACTGACTGTGGCCGGGGAAGGTGATCTGCACCAGAGGTGATCGATACACGCACCTTTTATGTGCATACAGACTCACGACCGGTCAGCAAAAACACCGGCAACGGATAGCAGCGCAGTAGCTATCTCTGCGATCTTTTTATTCTGATCCATCGCCATCTGACGCAGGGTTTTGTAGGCATCATCTTCCGACAACTGCCGGTGCTGCATCAGTAATTTTTTTGCACTATCAACTGTCTTACGTTGCTGTAATGCTTCACGCAGCCCTGACAGCTCCTGATTCTGGGCATCAAGCCGTCGGGATTGCTGACCTAACAGGGATAACAGGGACTGCCCCAGCCGTGGCTGAAGGCCCTCTCCCGGCAGCCAGCCGCTGACCTGCTGCCCGTCCCCCATAAATACGGAAAACCCGCTGTCGCTGTCCGTGAGGGCGTTTTTCAGAGTATCGATATCGGCCTGCTGGCGCTGACAGGCCTGCTCCGCGGCACCAATGCGCTCACGACATAACTGCATCAGGCTGCGCTGTAAGTTATCTTCCTGCCGTTTCATATCATCAATGCGCCGGGTTGCCAGCCGGAACCAGTACTGGCTCGCATCATGATCACTGACCGACCGCCGGGTACAGGCGACACGCCGTAACCGTTCAAACTCACTGTCGGTAGCCATCTGCAGCCACTGCTGGCGGTTTAGCGGATCGCTGAACTCAGTAAAAGTCGCAAAATGTTGTTCCTGGCGCTCAATCAAATCAATGATCTTTCCCGCCAGGCGCTGATGATCTGTTTGCGGGGTATGCTGGCTGAAAATACGAGCCCCAATAGCACGTTCCTGTCCCGCCAGCTCTTTGCCCTGCATAAAACTGAATAACGCAATTAATGCCTGCGAGATTACGGGATCTGCCGGGGTATCTGAAACAGTAAAGACCAGTGACAATAAATGCCGGATAGCGTCATTAAATCCCTCTGCCGCATTTACCAGCGGGATTGCTCTGACAGTGACTTGCTGGCGGGTGTCCTGTAATACTCCCAGCGCATAGATAACCCTCGCCGCACTGCTAAATAACCGGCTGGCCTGTGGCTGCGAGGGATCCGGTATCTGTGTATTCTCCAGAAACTGTATAACATCCTGTTGTGAACCGAGCGCATCCTGTTCTCTGTCACGTAATTCTGTTGCTGCCTGCGGTCCCTCACTGCACAGATACAGATGCACGGCTCCCCGCTCCCGTTGCAGATGATGGATTAATATACTGACTTTACCGACCAACTCGCCGCTGCCCAGCAAATAGCGCAGGCTGTTAAGTTCGCACTGCCGGGAGGCCTGCAAAAATCGAAGGGTCGCGGGTAAGTAGTCGGTCATCACAGGTCCTCAGCAAAAGCATCATTTATGCAAACTGCACGCCAGATTCCACGCAGAAAAAGATTCCGGCTCCGCCGGAACAGGAGCCGGATAGGGTAATGTTCAGAGATTAGTACGCTGACTGGTAATCCTGCCCGTAATCCCAGCGCACCTGCCAGTGTTTCAGGTAAGCCTGCGCCAGGGAAGGAGAGTTATGGATCACCACTACATTTTCTGAGTTACGTTTTTCGGCGCTGGCCGTATAGTTAAAAGAGCCGGTTTCGACCGTCTGATCATCAACAATCAGCGTTTTGTCATGCTGTATCGGATAATGGCGGTCTGTCCGCAAGGGGATACCGTTATTGACGATAAAATTCATCGCCGCAAGACTGGCTTTCCCTTTGTTGCCCTTTTCATCGACCACTATTTTAATGTCCACCCCGCGTTTGCTGGCATTTGCCAATGCCTGCATAATATCCGGGGCCGTAAACGAATAAGCCAGCATACGAATACTGCTATGGGCCGAATTGATGGTTTCCAGCACCAGTGTTCGGGCTGTGCCTTCGGGAGAAAATCCCGCTTCAATCTGCGGCTCTGCAGCCATGGTCAGCCAGGGGGAACCCAGTAACAGGGCTGTCAGTAAATAACCGGTTTTTTTCATTTGTACATCCATTCATACTTAATCATGCTTCAGCACGACAACAGCGCGGCCTGTGGCCGTGTGCCCTTGAATTAGCTTCTGCCAGAGGTGATTACTCAGGTAAAAGGCAGCGCACCCTGACACAGATACCGGCAATAAAAAATCCGCATCCTCTGAAAAAGGCACTGCGGATTCTGATTAACCGGGTCAGTAACTGGCAGAGTGTAAGCGGCGGTTTATGCCTGTCCTGCAGGGGGCATTACGGGGAACCCCGGACGGTGGCTGGCTCAGGGAGATTTATGGCCATCCGGAGACTGAGCGCTATTAAAAAATATATTGATATTCATTTTATTGTCCATGGTATCGCCATTCAGTGTTCTGACCAGAATCTCACTGCCCAGTTGCTGTAATGACAACACGCCGTCAGGACGAACCCGTTTTATTTTATTCATATTCTGGCTTTCATTGACCAGCGCAATAGTTTTGGTGTCTTCACCACCCACTTCTTTGGCCGCCAGTACCACAAAGGCGTTGTCTGCATCATTATCCATCAGGGCAACAATATATTTTGCTTTGGAGGCACCCGCCTGCTCCAGTGTCGCGACAGCAGAGGGATCGCCTTCAATCACATCCGTGGTGGCCGGAAACTGTGTTTTATTTCCCGGATAGCAGACAACGGTGACAACACCTCCGGCATCGGTCAGCCCCTGACTGACGCTCTGTGCCAGCGCCGAAGATCCGGTAACGATATAATGATTTTTACGTACCACGTGAGAAAACCGCCCTTTGAGAATACGTTGAATATTATGGCTAATCAGCGAACCGGCAACGGATGCAACTGACGCGGCGAAAATAGTGATACCAAAGATAATGACCGTCAGCGTAAACATACGTGCCATGGTGGTATGGGGAATAATATCGCCAAAACCGACCGTCGACATACAGACCATAACAAAATAAAACGCGGTCGGAAGATCTTTCACCGGCGGAGTAAACTGGTCACCCAGATATAAGGTGCCCAGCATGCCGTAAACAATCAGCGATAATATACTGACCACCGCGAAAATACTGGTACTGCCGAGGCTGTGCTTATCAAAATGGCGCCAGTACACAATCAGGCCGCCAATAGTGAACATGGCATACACAACCTGGCTATGGTTGGTTTTCAGAATAAAAGCATTCGTCAGTACAATGCAAAACAGTAACAGCAATGAACTGAACCAGGCGATACGGGTACGCATTAACAGAGTAAAGGCCATACAAAACAGGACCAGGCCTATCATAAATCTGGGGATATCCATGGTTTCCAGGAAGCTCAGCGTCTCCTGCCATGAATGAAAATCCCTGAATTTTTCCGGTGCATTCAGCAACACCCGCTCAAGGATAGGGCTGAGCATCAGATACCCGTTATGCGCCACCATCAGTGCCAGACAATAAACAGCAATCATCGGGCTTTTCAGAATTTTAATAATCTTCATCTGCTCCCCGGGCCTGTCCGGTTAAAAGTCGTCGGGTACCGTATTCCGCTACCACAGAACACAAAAATTTATCTAATCAATACCAGACTACGGAGAATCTCAGGAACTGCAATGTAAAAAACGTTCTCAGATATGTGGGTGTTCCGTACCGGGGGGCGGTAAGTGTCAAGGTAGTTGTCATTCCCGGTTAATTTAAGCCGCCTGTTTTTCCCGTTCCGGGTTCAACGTTACCGGACCTTCCGGCTGCCAGTTTCTCGTT